>JALOUA010000072.1 GCA_025457625.1 Akkermansiaceae bacterium | reverse complement strand
GATGATCGGCGAGGTGGAGTTCGCATCGCGTTTCTATCAGGGGAAAATCGCCGGCATCACCGGCACCAACGGCAAGACCACCACCACCGAACTGGTTTCCCGCATCCTGGCACACGCCGGCCTCGGCGGCACGGCCTGCGGCAACTACGGCATGCCGTTTTCCGAAGTGGTGATGATGCCGCAGCCGCCCGCCGCCGTCTCGCTCGAACTCAGCTCGTTCCAACTGGAAACCATCGCCACGCTGCGGCCGGACGTCGCCGTTTGGCTCAACTTCGCGCCCGACCACATGGACCGCTATCCGACGGTTGAGGCCTATCATGCCGCCAAGATGCGCATCTTTACCAACCTCCGCCCGCAGGACACCGCGGTGGTCAGGGCGGGGGAGGATCTAACACTTCCGGAGTGCCGGCTGGTGACCTTCGCCACCACGGATCCGGATGCCGATTGGTTTTCGGACGGCCGGATCGTCATCCATCGGGGTGAAACGCTGCTCGACATGCAAAAGGACACCGCGCTGCGCGGCCTGCACAATGCCGAGAACGCGATGGCGGCGATGGCCGCGTGCGCCGCGCTCGGCATTCCGGCCGCCACGATGCGCGAGGCGCTGCATGGATATGCGCCGCCGCCGCACCGCTGCGAGTTGATCCGCACGCTCGACGGCGTGGAATACCTCAACGACTCCAAGGCCACCAACCTGCATGCCCTCGAAAGCGCGCTGCGCTCGCAAACGCGGCCGGTCGTGCTGATCGCCGGCGGCAAGGACAAGGGGCTGGATTACTCGCCGGTGGTCCCCGTGCTGCGCGGCAAGGCGCTCGCGGCGGTGACCTTCGGCCAGATCGCGCGGCCGCTCGCCGGTTTGTTCGCGGAGGCTGTTCCCTGCGAGGCGGTTTCCACTCTGGCGGACGCGGTCACGGTCGCGCGCGGCCTCGCGCCGCGCGGTTCCACGGTGCTGCTCTCGCCGGGCACGTCGTCATTCGATCAGTTCAAAAGTTATGAGCAGCGTGGCAACACGTTCCGCGACCTCGTGCATCAACTTCACTAACCCCATCCTCATGAAATTCCAAACACTCCCCGTCAAACGCCGTCCGGTATCCAAAGGCATTTTCCGGCGTCTCAACGCGAACACCCGCAACCGCAGGCAGCGGGTTGCCGCCGCGGGCAGCGCACCCGTCTCCGAGATGGAGGCGGACGATCACAGCTCGAGGATTTCCCGCGCGCTGACGATCATTTTCCTGATCCACATCGTGGCCATTGCGCTCATCTTCATCCACCATCGTTTCCTGGATGGCCGCGCGCCGGAGGTTTCCAGCAGCGCGAAGAAGGAACAGGCATCCGCAAGCGCTCCGGCCGCGGAGCGTCGCGCGGATCTGCCGCGCCTCTCATCGGGGGAAAAACCCTACATCGTCAAAACCGGTGACAACTATGCGCGCATCGCCGCCGCCGAGGGAGTGGACGAGGGCGATCTCCGCCAGGCCAATGATCATGTGGACATCGGACCCGGACTGATTCTGCGGATTCCGCCCAAGCGCATCGTCGCGGAGGAACCGCCCGAAGTCGCCGCTCTCCGCAGCAACGCGCAAACCGGCGGCGACCGCGGCCTGGTGGAGGCCGTGGATGTCAACGACGCGCCGCGAGCCATCCTCGTGCGTCCTAACAGTTCCAGCCAAACCACGCCGGCGGCTTCCGGGAAAACACACATCGTCCAGCCGGGCGAGAGCATCTTCCGCATCGCCAGCCGCCACAAAGTCAGCCAGGACGCGCTCATGCGCGCCAACGGCATCACCGATCCACGCAAGATGCGCGTTGGCGCCCGGCTCGTCATCCCGGCAAACTGATCTCGATAAAAATCCATCCTCCTCCTCTTGGCCCGTCATTGTTCCATCATCCTCTGCGTCGCGGTGGCCGCGCTGGTCGCCCTCGGGCTGATCATGCTGGCGAGCACCAGCGCCTGGGTGAGGGGATTCGAGGAACCCTACCACTTCCTCATGCGGCAATCGATGATGGTGGCGGCCGGTCTGGTGCTGGCGGTGATCGCCGCATGCGTGCCGGCGGAGATTTTCCGCAAGCTCGCGCCGCTGCTGTTCATCATGGCCTGCGTGCTGCTGATACTGTGTTATGTGCCCGGCATCGGCGTGGAAAGCTTCGGCTCGAAACGCTGGATCAGGATGCCGCTTGTCGGCCAGTTCCAGCCATCGGAGCTGGCCAAGATCGTGGTGGTGATTTGCCTGGCCGCCTGGTTCGCGCGCTGGCAGACCGAGGTGCAGACCTTCTGGCGGGGCTTCATCGTGCCGGGTTTCATCGCCGGCGTGCCCATCCTGCTCATCGCCGGTGAGACGGATGTCGGCTCGGCGCTGACGCTGTCGCTCGCCGTGGGTGCGGTTCTTTTCTGTGTCGGCACGCGGCTGATCTTCACCGTGCCGACCGCGCTGTCAGGCATGACCCTCGCGGTGTGGTATGTGCTGAACGATCCGGTGCGGCGCGGACGCATCGACGCCTGGCTGGACTTGGAAAACCCGGTGCACCAGTTGGACCGCGGCATGCAACAGTGGCGCGCGCTGCTGGCGCTCGGCAACGGCGGCCCGTGGGGTGTGGGTCTTGGCAATGGGGTCGAGAAATTCGGCACGCTTACCTTCGCCCACATCGATTTCATCTTCCCGGTGATTGGCGAGGAGCTCGGCCTGCCGTTCACGCTCGGCGTGGTGTTTTGTTTCGTGCTCATCGCCGTGGCCGGGTGCGGCATCGCGCTGCAGGCGCACGGGGTGTTCAACCGCAGCCTGGCGCTGGGCCTCACCTGCGTGATCGTGGTGCCGGCCATCCAGAACATCGCCGTCACCACCGCGATGCTGCCCAACGACGGGCTGCCGCTGCCCTTCGTCAGCTACGGCGGCACCAGCCTGATGTTGAGCCTGGCGGCGGTCGGCATGCTGGTCGGCATTCACCGCCGCTCGCATGTGCGCGTGCCGCAGGAATTCCCGCTCACCGCGGAAAAACGTCTCGCCGTGCGCTTGTAAGACACCTGAGGCAGCGGCGCGGCTTATCCTGTTAGAACGCCGTCCATCGCAATGTCGTGCGCCCGGGCAAAGGTATCCGGCACCAGCTGTGCGGGAAAACACACGCCGATTTTCAGCGCGTCCGGCCGCGCGCGCGCGAGCATGCGGTCATAAAACCCTCTTCCGCGGCCGAGCCTGCCGCCGCGCGCGTCGAACGCCAGCCCCGGACAGAAAAACGCATCGATCTCACCCACCGTGACGCGCGGCAGATCCGGCGCGGGTTCGAGAATGCCCATCGTGCCGGGTTTCAGACCGGTTGCCGGGTCCGCCACCAGATGGAAAACCAGATCATCGTCCGCGACACGCGGATAAACCCAGCGCCGGCCGCCGTGGCGCGCGGTGACTTCCGATAGATCCACCTCACCCGGCAGCGCGCGGAACACGGCGATGGTGCGCGCGCCGGGATGCGCGGCCAGCCAGCCCTCGACCGCCGCGCAAATCGCCCGCGGATCGTGATCGGTTTCACGCAGCAATCGCCGCATCGAGGTGCGGAGCGCGCGTTTCGGATCGGGACTCTGGGGAAATGTCACTTGCAAGCCGGTGGGGTTTTCCCATGCTTAGCCATCATGCGGGGCATCTGGCAAGCGGCGACGATCCTGTTTTTCGGCACGGCAATGGCCGTTGCCGCGGATCAGCCGCCGGAATTCGAGTGGCAGCCGCTCAAGGTCACGCGGAGCATTTTCACCCGGGACCTCGGCATGCTGGATTCCGAGCGCGATGAATACGCCACCAACCTGAGCGACCATGCCATCAGCCGGATTGCGGCCGACAAGGCCTCTCCCGCCGCACTGGCGGACGCCCGCCGCATGCTCGGGCTTGCCCTCAACCTCTCGCCGCGCAACAAGCGTGCGCTGGTGGCCGGTTTCCAACTCGCCAAGGGCGTGTTGCCGGAGGCGTCCGACGGCGCATACAGTCCGCAGGCTTTCGCGCGGCTGCTTCACGCCCGCGCCGGGCTTTTGGAAAAGCAGGATGGCGATGAGAACCGCCTGCTCGCGCGCATGTTCATCGAACTGGCCGCCGGCATGGACCCGAAAAACGAGGACGCCGTCTACGCCAGCGAGGTCCGGCGCCTCGATCACGGCGAGCTCGACTGGAGCGCCGTCACCAATCCCAAAACGCAAAAACCCTGAACTTGTTTCCGCATCGTGGCTGTTGAAATCGAGCGCAAATTCCTCGTCAGGGATGATTCATGGAACGACGGCTCGCCCGGCGTGCGCATCGCCCAGGGATACCTCTCGCTCGATCCCGCGCGCAGCGTGCGCGTCCGTCTCGCGGGGGAGAACGCATGGCTCACCATCAAGGGAGCGGTCTCGGGCATCTCCCGCGCCGAGTTCGAATATCCCATTCCCGCGGCGGACGCGCGTGAGTTGTTAGAGCGGTGCCTGCCGTCGGTGATCGACAAAACCCGGCACCGCATCCGCTACGGCGGGCATCTCTGGGAGATCGATGTGTTTCATGGCGCCAACGAGGGGCTCGTGCTCGCCGAGGTGGAACTGGCCGGCGAATCCGCCTCGCCGCAGCTTCCGCCATGGGTGGGGGCGGAGGTTTCTTCCGACGACCGGTATTACAACTCCAGTCTTGCCGCGACGCCGTTCCGCATGTTCCGCGAAAACACCGGGCAACCGCGGTGACCGCGCCCGGACAAAAGCGCGTGTTGCCAACCTGCGGCGGATTTCCCAGATTGGCCGTGTGAACGTTCCCAACGCCATCACGGTCTCGCGGCTTTTTCTAACAGGAATATTCGTGGCGGGAGCCTCGTTCGGCGGCACCGCCGGCCACTGGGTCGCGCTGGTCTCCTTCGTGGTGGCGGCGATCAGCGACTTTCTGGACGGCTACCTCGCGCGCCGGATGGGCCTGGTCACGCCGATGGGCAAGCTGCTCGATCCGCTGGCGGACAAGGTGCTCGTCTGCTCCGCGTTCGTCTATCTCAGTGCGGAGGGCTTTTGTCCGGTGTGGGTGACGGTGCTGATTCTGGCGCGCGAGTTCCTGGTCACCGGGCTGCGGCAGATCGCGGTGGAAGCCGGCCGGGTGCTGGCGGCCGACCGCCTGGGAAAATGGAAAACCGGCTTGCAACTGACGTTTTGCATCACCTGCCTGGTGTGGCTCGCCTTCGAGCCGCTTGATCCGGGAAACCCCTTGGTCCGCCTGATCCACCATCTGTCGGATCCCGCAGGCTGGCTGCAACCGGCGTCCATGTGGCTCGCATTGGGTCTGACCCTGCTGTCCGGCTGGCATTACCTGTGGGCCAGCCGCGATCTGCTGGCCGCCAAGTGATGGCGTGGCTTTGCGCTTCCCAACACCCGTCCCGCGCCTGCATCCTCCGGCGATGAAATCACGTCGGATTCTGGTGATGCTGGTCGCGCTGGCCACGGCGGCCGCGGTGGCGTGGATGTGGCATGATCGCGCATCGCCCAAGCTGGGCACGGCCGCTCACGAGCACACGGCGGCGATCCTTGCGAAGGGCCCGCGTCCGCCGGGATCACCGGCGCTCGATGCCGTGCGCGGCCTCGTCCGCGCGGACTTGGAAAAATCCGGCTGGGTCACGCAAGGCCAGGCGTTCGAGCGGATGACACCGGTCGGCAAAGTGGCCTTCGAAAACGTGCGGGCCCGGTTTTCCGACGGCACGGATGATCCGTGGAAACGTCCGGTGCGGGCAATCCTCTGCGCCCACATCGACTCGAAACTTTACAAGGACCGCCACTTCGTCGGGGCCGACGATGCCGCCTCCGCCTGCGCCGCCATCGTGGTGATCGCGGATTTCCTCGCGAGGGAAAGGCCGGAGCAGGCGCGGCAGATCGAACTCGTGTTCTTCGACGGCGAGGAGGCCTTTGGGGAAAACATCACGCCGCAGGACGGGCTGTATGGCAGCCGTCACTATGCGAACCAATGGCGCGCACGCGATGACAAGCCCGCTTTCGGCATTTTATTGGACATGATCGGGCACCGGAACCTCTCGATCCGCCTGCCCTCCGACACGCCGCCGCATTTGAAAGAGGCGGTTTTCGCCGCGGCACGGGCCGAGGGCGCGGAAAGCCACTTCGGCATGGCGCCGGGGCCGATCATCGACGACCACGTGCCGCTCAACTTCGCCGGCATTCCCACCGTGGACATCATCGGCGATTTCACGCGCAGCGGATGGTGGCACACCCCGGGCGACAACCTGAAAATCATCTCCGCGGAGTCGCTTGATATCTCCATCCGCGTGACGCTGCGGATGCTGGATGAATTGCTGGGGAAGTGAACATCATGGCGGAAGCGGTCAGACTCGACACCCTGCAACCGGTGGAACTCGCCGAGGGTGTGGAGATCCGCCTGCGCATCGCCGGCCCGTTGCCGCGCGCGGGCGCCTATCTGCTCGATTTCCTCATCCGCGTGCTGCTGCTGCTCGCCGGGGTGATCCTCTGCATGCTGGCGGGCATCGCGCTGGGCGGCAGGGTCGCCAACGGACTGATGCTGCTGGCCTGGTTTTTGTTAGACTGGCTCTATCCCGTGATTTACGAGGCGGGAAGGCGCGGCGCCACTCCCGGCAAGCGCTTCATGGGCCTGCGCGTGGTGCAGGCCAGCGGCTCCCCCGTCACCTTCGGCCAGGCGGTGGTGCGCAATTTCCTGCGCTTCATCGACAGCATGCCGTTCTACACCCATGCGTTCGGCATGGTGAGCTGCCTCGCCTCCGCGCGCTTCCAGCGGCTGGGGGACCTGGCCGCGGGCACGGTGGTGGTCTATGACCGGATGCCGCCCCAGCCGGCGGTCGCCGCCATGGAGCAGGTGCCGCCGCTGCCGCTGCCGGTCTCACTCACGGCGGATGAAACCCGCGCGCTGGGCTTGTTCCTCGAGCGCGCCGGACTGTGGCCGCGGGCACGCCGCATCGAGATCGCCAACCACGCCTCCGCCCTGAGCGGAGCGACGGGTGACGAGGGTGTCACGCGCCTGTTGGGCATGGCCCGCTGGGTGCGCGAAAAACGCGGTTGAGGGGCAATGCCGGCTCACGCGCCGACCGGATGCCAGACGGTCTTGGCCTCGGTGAAATCGCGGATGGCATAAGGCGAATCATGCCCGTCAGAGAACCAATCGGTTTCCGGGTTGTGGATTATCACGCGTTTCACGCTGTCCGCCGCGCCTTGCTGGAGCGCGGTGGCCTCGGCCTGGTCCGCCACGGCGGCGACGACGCGGACATGTTCGTGCGTCGCGAAAGCGGACAGCATGTCCTTGCGGTCGCCGGTGAGCAGGTTGACCACGCCCCCGGGCAGGTCGCTCACGGCGAGAATCTCGCCTAACAGGATTGCGGGAACCGGGTTGTTGCGCGAGGCGAGGGCAACCACGGAATTTCCAGCGGTGATGGCGGGCAGGATGAGCGTGAGCAGTCCTAACAACGGAGTGCCTTCCGGCGCGAGGATGCCGGCGATGCCGACCGGTTCGGTGACGGTGAAGTTGAAATGCGGCGTGGCCACCGGATTCACGCTGCCCAGCACCTGCTCGTATTTGTCCGCCCATCCGGCGAAGTGGACGATGCGGTCGATGGTGGCGCGGACTTCCTTCGCGCCGCTGACGGCGGTCATTTCCGCCGCGCGGGATTCGAGCATTTCCGCAAGGCGGTAGAGAATCTGGGCACGGTTGTAGGGTGTGCGTTTCGCCCAGCCCGCGCCGGCCTTGGCCGCGGCTTCCACGGCGTTGCGAAGGTCCTTCCTCGTGCAGAGCGGGATGTTGCAGAGGAAATTTCCATCAGCATCATTGAGAGGAGCCACGCGTCCGGACTCGGAGCGGATGAACGCTCCGCCGACGTAGCACTTGGGGGTTTTGGTGATTTTCAGTGTCACGGGGTGATTAAGAACCCGGATTGCGGGATGGCAAGGCACAAGCTTTCGGAGCAGCCGGCCAGGTCGGACGGTTTTTAAAGCCGCATGCATTCCCCGGCGACGGAGGTGGCGTTGAAGGGCGCACCTGCCACAACCTCCCCCGCTTCCAGCCTCGCTTCATTCCGACGAGTTCAAGCCGGCTCAATCCCGTTGAGCGCTGGTTCGCCGGATTGGCCGAGAAGGCCGTGCGGCGTGGGAGCTTTCAAAGTGTTCCTGGCCTGATGGAGAAGATCATGGAATTCATCGGATCTCACAACAAACACGGGGATGGGCCGTTGGCCCGTAAGAAATGCCGCCTCACCAGAGCGAAAACGCCCCAAAGCATTTTCCGACCGGACCAGGATGTCCGCAATTCATCTGCGCCTACCGGGGCAATCCGTTTCCCAGCCAATCGCCAAAGGCATTGTGCCTGGGTCGAACGATGCCGGAAACGGCTCGAAGCAATCGGTCCGGGCCGCACAAGCGGAAAGAAGCGCAAGGTCGCCTGAATGAATGGTTGTTTGCGCGACAGAACACCAGGTTGAAAAAACAAGGAAAGGAGCCCAGGTCATGGATGCCAGCCTTCCGATAGCACCCCCACCACTCGTCAACGCCACCGATTGGGGCGGTGGCATCAAATTTGTCGTTCAAAAGTCCAATGTCCCGCCACGAATGCAGAGTCATCACGCCGGGCCTTGATTCACCGCTTGCGCGCAGAAAGCCGCAGCATGCTGCCGCGCCCAGTCATCCGCGGCGACAACGGCTTCGAGGGTGGAAGAGGGTTGCACCTCATGCGCGTCCATCACGGCGGCGACGCATTGCCAGATGCCGGGCAAGGAGAGATTGCCGGCGCGGAAGGCATCGACGGCCACCTCGTTGGCAGCATTGTAAACGGCGGGCAGCGTGCCACCCGTCAGACCAGCCTTGCGGGCCAGCGCCAGCGCCGGAAAATCCGCATCGCGCGGCGCTTCGAACTCAAGCTTCGACAGCGCCGGGAAATCCAGCGGCTGCAACACGCCGCGCACGCGTTCCGGCCAAGTCAGCGCGTATTGAATCGGGAAACACATGTCCGTGCGGCTCATTTGCGCCAGCACCGAACCGTCGGTGAACTCAACCATCGAGTGGATGATGCTCTGCGGGTGGATCACCACGTCGATGCGCTCCATACCGATGCCGAAGAGCCAGCGGGCCTCGATCATTTCAAGCCCCTTGTTGAAAAGCGTGGCGGAATCGATGGTGATCTTCGGCCCCATGTCCCACGTCGGATGCTTCATCGCCTGCCCGGGCGTGACGTTTTCCAATTCCGCGGCGGGCAGTTTGCGGAACGGCCCGCCGGAGGCTGTTAGAATGAGGCGCGAAACCTCCTCTTCACCGCCACGCCGGCCGTCGAGGCATTGGAAGATCGCGTTGTGCTCGCTGTCCACCGGCAGGAGTTTCACGCCCTTGCGGGCAGCGGCCGAGGTGATCACCTCGCCCGCCATGACGAGGATCTCCTTGGATGCGATCGCCAGGTCCTTGCCGGCCTCGATGGCGGCCAGCGCGGGATGCAGCCCGGCGGTGCCGACTATGGCGACGAGCACGATGTCGGCCTCCGCGAGGGTGGCGAGTTCCACCAAACCTTCCGCTCCGACATGAATCGCCACATTTGCCGGAAGCAGCGCGCGCAGGGCGGCCTCCTTGTCCGCGTCATGCACGGCCACATGGCGGACTCCGGTTTCGCGGGCTTGTCGGGCGAGTTTTTCGATGCTGCCATTCGCGGCAAGACCGACGATCTCGATGTGCCCGGGCAGTTCGCGCGCGACCTTGAGCGTCGAGGTGCCGATCGATCCGGTGCTGCCTAACAGAACCACACGGCGTTTGCGGGAGGGCGTCATGCGGCGGGAAGCAGGAACCATTTCAGATAAAAATACAATGCCGGCGCGGTGAAGCAAACGCTGTCGATGAGGTCGAGCGAGCCGCCGATGCCCGGCAGCATGCGGCCGGAGTCCTTGGCGTCGAGCGCGCGTTTGACCACGCTTTCCGCGAGGTCGCCGATGACGGCGAGGATGGCCAGCAGGAAGCCCAGAGTGATGACGTGACCCCAGTTGCCGAAAACCGCGAGATGGCCGGGAAACAGCGCGAGGAGGCCGCATCCCGCGAGTTGCGCGAAGATCAGCGCTCCCGCGAAGCCCTCCCAGGTTTTGGCCGGACTGATGTGCGGGATCATCTTGTGGCGGCCGATCAGCGAGCCGGTGACATAGGCTCCCATGTCGGTGAACTTGGTGACGGCCAGCAGCCAGAGAAGGAGGAAAGCGCCCTGCGCGCCAACCTTGCCGGGAACGTCGAAACCGCCCGGAACCATGAAGATCAGATGAGCGCTGAAATTGAATAAAACCGCGATGTAGATGAAGCCCAGCACGGTGGAGGCCACCGCGAACAGCGACCCGACGCCGCGCACCGGCTCCCGCAACTGCAGCGTGAACGATCCCGCCACCGCGGCAAAAACCGCCAGCGCCTCCAGCCAGGGTGGCGGCGCGTTTCCACTTGTTAGAAACGCATGCAATGCCGCGCAGTAACCCAGCGCGAGCAGCAGTCCGAAGCGCGGAAAACAGGCCACGCCCGCAGCCCGCAGCATGCGGAAGTATTCGTGGGTCGCGACCATCGCGAGCACGCCGATCAGGCCGAGGAAAGCCCATGAGGAACGGCTGGCGAATACCGCGCAAACCAAGGCCCACAGGAACAGGGTGCTGCCGGAACGCCGGACAAAGACGATCGCTTTGCCGGTTGCGGGAGGCGTCGGGGAGGCGGCCATGAACGTCAGAATCCAAGACGCCCGCGCCGGGCATGGCAACTCATTCCATCAATTCCCCCGAAACCTTTTCCCGCGCCCGTGGTTTCATGCTCGTGTGAGGAATGAAAAGCCCACTCGAAACATCGAACCAAAAACAATCATGAAAACCACAACGATAATGACACTTGCCGCCCTGCTCGGCACCGGCATGCTCGCCAGCGCCCAGGATGGGCCGCAGCGGCCCAAACGCCCTCATGGCCCTCCGCCTCCCGAAGTGGTCAAGGAATTCGACAAGGACGGCGACGGCAAACTCTCCGACGGCGAGAGAAAAACCATGCGTGAGACCATGCATGCCCGCATGGAGGAACGCCGCAAGGAAATGCTCGCGAAATTCGACACTGACAAGGACGGCAAGCTCAGCCCCGAGGAGCGGGAAAAAGCCCGTGAAGCCCGCAAGGCCGAGATGCTTGAGAAATTCGACAAGGACGGCGATGGCAAACTCAGCGAAGAGGAACGCGCCGCCATGCCGAAACCTCTCCGCCGTCCCGGTGGCCCAGGCGGTCAGCA
This sequence comes from Akkermansiaceae bacterium, assembly GCA_025457625.1. Lineage (GTDB taxonomy): Bacteria > Verrucomicrobiota > Verrucomicrobiia > Verrucomicrobiales > Akkermansiaceae > Luteolibacter. The sequence goes on along the minus strand of JALOUA010000072.1, from coordinate 800 downwards.
TGGGCCCCGCGGCCAACGCGGACCCGGCGGCCCTGGCGGCCCTGGCGGCCCTGGTGGCCCTGCGGCTCCTGAAACACCGCCAGGCGATTAATCCCGGCACTTGAAAAAACATTCGCCACCGTGGTCCGGTTATCCGGGCCGCGGTTTTTTCCGTGACGGAAGCGCGCGGGAATCAGCCCGCCATTTCCGCCAAACAATCCGCCGGCGCGGGCAGGGCCGCCGGGTTGAGCCAGTCCACACGCACGCGGAATCCGGGAATCACCCGGCTCGCCACCCAGCCGTCCACGGGCTCCGCCGCTTCGAGATACTCGCCGTTGCGGAAGTGGAACCGGTGGTCGGGCGTCACGGGATCGAGCGTCCAGTATTCCTCAACGCCATGCTCTTCATAGGCGGAGAATTTTCCCCATCCGCACGCCTTTTGCAGCCTGCGCTTGCGCCGCAGCCACCCTGCCACTAAGCAACCGCCAGCAATGACGCACGACCCCGACCAGCATGCTTCGCTCGGCGCGATGTATTCGGATTATTTCCTCGATTACGCCTCCTATGTGATTCTTGAACGCGCCGTGCCCCACCTCTACGACGGCCTCAAGCCCGTGCAGCGCCGCATCCTCCACGCGATGGATGAAATCGACGACGGCCGATACAACAAGGTGGCCGGCATTGTCGGCAACACGATGAACTACCACCCGCACGGCGACATGTCGATCAGCGCGGCCATCGTGCAGCTCGGCCAGAAGGATCTGCTCATTGACACCCAGGGAAACTGGGGCAACACGCTCACCGGTGACGGCGCCGCCGCG
>JALOUA010000338.1 GCA_025457625.1 Akkermansiaceae bacterium | reverse complement strand
AAACGGGAGAACGCGCTGGCCCGCACGCGGCGGAACCGGCCGGATTTACTCGGGTGAATGGATTTTTTCGTGCTGTCGGCGCCGAATCGTGCCACAAAACGCCCGATGAATTCCACCCCGCCGTCCGCAGAATCCGGAGTGTCCGACGATTCCCCGCACATTGAACCCGCGACCATCGAGGACTTGCCGGCCCTCACCGAGCTGGTGATGGACTTGATGTCACGTTCCGGCGACTTCACACCCGACCGCGCGGCACAGGAGCGCGGACTGCGCCTGATCCTCGAACAGCCGAACCGCGGCCGCATTTTCGTGGTCCGCAACAAGGACAAGATCTTCGGCATGGTCAACCTGCTCTTCACCATCTCCACCGCGCGCGGCGGCTTCGTCATCCTGATGGAGGACGTGGTCATCCACCCCGATCACCGCGGCCAGGGCTATGGGCGGATGCTGGTGGATTACGTCGTGGACTTCGCCAAACAGAAGAATTTCAAGCGCATCACCCTGCTCACCGACAAGATGAGCGCCGAGTCCCAGGAGTTTTTCCGGAAACAGGGCTTCGAGTATTCCAACATGATCCCGATGAGGCGCATCATCGATTGATTTTCCCATGGACAACCAATTCAGCGAGCCTGTCAGAAAACGCGTGGGCGGGAGTCTGAGCCATGTCCCCGTACTCCGGAGGCTCGCCATGCTGCGGAAAAACGCCCGTTTTCTGCGCAAACAAACCCGCTGGACACCTCCCACCGACGATGGAACCCTCGTTCGAAAAACTGTTGGTCCTGCTCGCTGACGGCGGTGTGGATTTCATTCTGGTGGGCGGCCTCGCGGTCAGTCTCCAAGGTTACGTTCGTTTCACCGAGGATGTGGACATTCTCCTCTCCGAAGATCCGGCGAACATCCGGCGCTTCCTGGAGGTGATGGGTCATTTCGGCGAGGGCTTCGCAAGGGAACTCTCGCAGGATGACTTCCCCGTCGAGGAGGGCGCGGTGCGGATCATTGAGGAAACCGAGGAATGCCAGATTGATGTTTTCACGGTGATGTCCGGGCGCGGATATGCCGAGGTTCTGGCGGATGCCGACGTTTTCGACGCCTCTGGCAGATTCATCCGCTTCGCTTCCAAAGCATCCCTCATCGGGTGGAAGGAGCGGTCCGTCAGAGAAAAGGACAGGCTCGACGCCGCGGCGCTTCGTCGATTGGTCGATGATCCCCGGGCATTCGATTGACGGGAAAATTTCCGCGAATGCCGCGTTGAAATCCGCCGTGCGCGTTCTAGATTTCCAGCAAAAGGAAACCAACGCAATGGGACTCGAAAAACTGACCCAGAAACTCCAGGAGGCGCTGCATTCCGCCCAGGGGATCGCCTCGAAATCCGCCCACCCGGAACTCAAAAGCGCCCATGTGCTGCTCGCCCTGCTTCAGCAGGAGGGCGGCATCGCGGTGCCCATCCTCCAGAAGGCCGATGTGGATGTTTCACAACTCAAGGCCGCCACCGCCTCCGCGCTCGCCCGCGAACCGAGCGTGCAGGGCGCCTCCACCCAGCCGCAGATCAGCGTCGGCCTGCGTGCCACGCTCGACTCGGCGGACCAGGCGCGCGAATCGCTCGGCGACGACTACCTGAGCGTCGAACATTTCCTGTTAGGCGCGCTTCAGGGCGACTCACCCGCCGGCAAGCTGCTCAAGGACGCCGGGCTCGATAAAAAGAAGGCGCTCGCCGCCATCAAGAGCGTGCGCGGATCGCAGAAAGTCACCGACGAAAACCCCGAAGGGAAATACCAGACACTCGAAAAATACGGCACCGATCTGACCGCCCGCGCGAGGGAAGGGAAGATCGATCCGGTGATCGGCCGCGATCATGAGATCCGGCGGGTGTTGCAGGTGTTATCCCGCCGGACCAAGAACAACCCGGTGCTCATCGGCGAGCCAGGTGTCGGCAAGACCGCCATCGTCGAAGGCCTGGCCCGCCGCATCGTTTCCGGCGACGTGCCGGACTCGATGAAAAACAAGCGCGTCATCACGCTCGATCTTGGCGGCATGCTCGCCGGAGCCAAATACCGCGGCGAGTTCGAGGACCGCCTGAAAGCCTTCCTCAAGGAGGTCACCGAAGCGGAAGGGCAGATCATTCTCTTCATCGACGAACTCCACACCATCGTCGGCGCGGGCAAGACCGAGGGCAGTCCGGATGCCGGAAACTTGCTCAAACCCCAGCTCGCGCGCGGCGAACTCCACACCATCGGCGCGACCACGCTGGATGAATACCGGAAATATATCGAAAAAGACGCCGCGCTCGAGCGCCGCTTCCAGCCCGTGATGGTTGGCGAACCGTCCGTCGAGGACACCGTGGCGATCCTGCGCGGGCTCAAGGAACGCTACGAAGTCCACCACGGCGTGCGCATCCAGGATGGCGCGCTCGTCGCCGCCGCCGCTTTGTCGGATCGATACATCTCCGACCGTTTCCTGCCGGACAAGGCGGTGGACCTGATGGATGAGGCCGCCTCCCGCCTGAAGATCGAACTCGACTCGATGCCCACCGAGATCGACGTGCTCGAACGCCAGATCCTCCAGCTTGAAATGGAGAAAAAAGCGCTCGAAAAGGAAACCGACAAAGCCTCCGCCGCGCGGCTTGAGAAGGTCAAGGAAGAGCAGGCGAACCTGCGCGAGCAATCGTCCGGACTGATGGCCCAGTGGCGGAATGAAAAAACGATCATCGACCGGGTCCGCGACGCGCAGGAGAAGATCGAGACGCTGAAGGGCGAGACCGAACGCGCCCAGCGCATCGGCGATCTGACAAGAGCCTCGCAGATCACCTATGGCGATTTGCCGGATGCGAACAAGGCGCTGGAAACCGCCAAGGAGCAGCTCGCCGTGCTCCAGAAAAACGGTGCGATGCTCAAGGAGGAAGTCACCGAGGAGGACATCGCCCGCGTTGTTTCCTCCTGGACCGGCATCCCGGTCAACCGCCTGCAGGAAGGCGAGAAGGAAAAACTCGTGCACATGGAGCAGCGTCTCGGCGCGCGTGTGGTCGGCCAGAAAAAAGCCATCACCGCGGTTTCGAATGCTGTTAGAAGGGCCCGCGCGGGCTTGCAGGATGAGAACCGGCCGATCGGCTCGTTCCTCTTCCTGGGGCCCACCGGCGTCGGCAAGACGGAGTTGTCCAAAGCGCTCGCCGAGTTTCTCTTCGATGACGAGGGCGCGATGATCCGCATCGACATGTCCGAATACATGGAGAAACACAGCGTCGCCCGGCTGATCGGCGCGCCGCCCGGATACGTCGGCTACGAGGAGGGCGGCCAGCTTTCCGAAGCCGTCCGCCGCAAGCCGTATTGCGTCGTGCTTTTCGACGAGATCGAGAAGGCGCATCACGACGTTTTCAACATCCTGCTGCAAGTGCTCGACGACGGCCGCATCACCGACGGCCAGGGCCGCACGGTCGATTTCCGCAACACGGTGATCATCCTCACCTCCAACATCGGCTCGCAGCACATCCTCGGCGAGGACAACGCCGAACAACGTGAGGCCATGGTCACCGAGGCGCTGC
>JALOUA010000337.1 GCA_025457625.1 Akkermansiaceae bacterium | reverse complement strand
CATCGCAGGATTACAGCTGACGGAGCGCATCATTCTGCCAGCCTTCGCCGCATGATTTATCGTCGAAAACATGTTCGTTGTTTGGGAGAGAGATGCTAAAGGTGGGAGTCGGTGACGTCGGGCTTGTATGCATTACCAACGCACTGGGCCGAGAACGCCCTAGGGAGTGCCTCGTTTAAGGTGCTTAAACGTTGATTAATCCTGCTCACACTCGCTTCCCCAAAAGCCAAGCTGGCGGCCGGCAAAATCACCCGTGCCTTCACGATGCCGCGCCCAAAAGGAGATAATGGCCGAGCGATGCCCGCTCGTGGCACTGGCGTTGGCGGGCGGGACGTCGGGGCCATCCGGCCAGCGCACCCACACGCTAATCTGCTGAAATGTCGGATGACATTTGCATGGCTTGCCCAAATGGATATCCATGACCCCCTGCCCTACTCTAAAGCTTCTCATGGAGTAAAAGCGGCGATAATCAATTAATTTATTTTTTGGGATGGGGGTTTCCTGGTGAATTCTTGGCCTTGACGGGCGCGATGTTGTCTTTGTTCCAGCCGTCCCACGCCGCCTGCAACTCGCGGGCTTTTTCCGGCTGGGTTGCGATCAGGTTTTGTTGTTCGCCGATGTCCTCCACCACGTTGTAAAGTTCTGGCCCGATCAGCTTGCTGTCGGCGTCGTTGTCGCACCGGTCAAGCCACCGCACCAGCTTCCACGGCCCTTGGCGCACGGCCCATTGGCTGCCATGCCGCCAGAAGAGGGATTCGTGGGGAAGGCCGGCGGATTTTCCGGTCAGAAAAGGCAGCAGGTTGACACCATCCAGTTTCCATGTGGGATCGATCGCCACGCCGGCGGCGGCGAGCGCGGTGGGCAGGAGATCGAGTTGAACCACGGGACGGTCGTCCACTTTGTCCGCCGGGAGGAAGCCGGGCCAGGAGACCATGAAGGGAACCCGAATGCCACCCTCCAGCAACTGGGTCTTGCCGCCGCGCAGTGGTGCGTTTTGCGAGCCATTCTTTGCCGCGCCGCGGACCAGCGGGCCGCCGTTGTCGCTGAGGAAGAACACCAATGTGTCTTCGGCCAACCCCAGATCGCGCAGTTGTTTCAGCACCCGGCCGACGGCCTGATCCATCTGCCAGGTCAGGGCCGCATATTTGCGCCGCTCGGGATTGGTGATGGAGGAGAATTTCGCCAAGGCCTCCGGCGTGACCTCCACGGGCGTGTGGACCGCATTGAACGCCAGATAGAGGAAGAACGGCTCCGCGCGGTGACGCTTCATGAAATCCGCCGCCTCATCAGCCAGCACATCGGTGAGGTAGCCTTTCAGTTCCACGGGTTGCCGCCCGCGCACAATAGGGCCGTAACGCTTGTCGGCGGCTTTGAGGTAGGTGTGGGCGCCGCCGGTAAAGCCGAAGAACTCATCAAACCCGCGGTTGAGTGGGTGAAATTTTTCCCCCTCGCCCAAGTGCCACTTGCCAAGGAGCCCGGTCACGTAGCCCGCGCGCTTCATGCGGTCGGCAAAGGTGGTTTCGCGCAGGTCAAGGCCGAGGGTAAAGGGATCGGGCTCGGTGATGGCCGGCGGATTGAACTCGTGCCCGAAGCGGGATTGGTGCCGGCCCGCCATCAAGGCGGCGCGGGTGGGACTGCACAAGGGACCGGTGACATAGCCGCTGCTGAACCGGATGCCCGAGCGCGCGAACGCATCAATGTTTGGCGTGGGGATATCCTTGCAGCCATGCACACCCACATCGCCATAGCCGAGGTCGTCGGCGAGGATGACGAGAACATTGGGTTTCCGGGCGGGCGTTGCGGCGAGGAGCGGACCGGCGGGAAATGCGGAGGCGGCAAGGAGCAGGCCGCAGATCGCGGCGGGAAAGGAATTCGGTGGCATAAGGATGCGGCGGATGGATGAGTTCTTCATGGTTAATCCTTGGATTTTGATTTCGTGGGGGTAAGTGAGTCAGGCTTGCCGTTCACCGCGGTATGCTTGGCGGCGAGCACGGCGGGATCGAGGAAGGGATCCTGGTTTTCCTGTCGCCATTCGAGCAGCAAGCCCTGCATCCGCTTCAACGTTGCGGCCTGCGCGGGGTCGTCGGCGAGGTTGTGAAATTCCGACGGATCGGCATCAAGATCATAGAGTTCCCACTCGGGCGGCTTTGGAAGCATGGCCATGGCCTTTTGGGCGGCAGTGCCATCGTAGACGGGTAGCCGGGCGACGGTGGGTGCGGGATCTCCATCGACGCTGGCGTAAGTCGTGGCCTTTCCGGCGAGCAGGTTGTGGATGATCTGATAATGGGCGTCGCGCAGGGCGCGACGTGGAAAAAAGGGATGCTCGCCGTGCTGGTGGAACTCGCCCGCAAGCGTGGTGCGCCAGCCGTCGTTGTCACCCGCCGCGACCTTGCGCAGGGAGCGGCCTTGGACGTGCGCCGGGATGCTGATGCCGGCGGCATCGAGGATGGTCGGCAGGATGTCCACCGAGGAAACAAAGGCATCGCTGACCGAACCGGGCTTGGTGATGCCCGGCCAACGCAGGAGAAAAGGCGTGCGCAAGCCGGCTTCATAACAAGTGGTCTTGCCGCGGGCGAAGGGCGGGCCGTTGTCGCCGAGGAAAATGACGAGGGTGTTGTCATACTGGCCAGCCGCTTTGAGTTTTTCCATCAGCAGGCCGATGCCCGCATCGAGGCGGCGCACGGCGTTGTAATAGTTCGCGGCATTCTTGCGGGTGGTGTCGTCCGCCACTTGTTGGAACGGCCACGGCGGAACTTCCGAGGGGAGGGTGAGTTTTTCCGGCAGCCCGGCCACTTGCGGCGGATAGGGCGCATGCGGGTCGACGTAGCTCATCACCAGGAAAAAGGGTTTGGCGGGATCGGCGCTGACGAATTTCCCCGCCGCCTCGGCCATCAAGCGGACTTCGCGCGCGCCCTGCGGCCCGATCTTTTCATTGAGGTTGAGCTCGAAGGGGAAGGCGGCGGCCGGATTCACGTGCAGCTTGCCGATGATGCCGGTGCGGTAGCCCGCCGCCTTCATCAGCGCGGGCAGGGTGTAGCGGTGGAATTCTTTCTTGAGCGGCGGATTATCCTTTTTGGCGAGGCCGAGGTGCCCGTGGGTGTGGGGAAACAGCCCGGTGAAAATCGACACCCGCGACGGGCTGCACGACGATTGCGTGATGTAGGCGGTCTTGAAGCGCGTGCCCGCGGCAGCCAGCGCATCGATGTGCGGCGTCTGGATGTGTGAGTCACCGTAGCAAGATAACTGGAGGCCGAGATCGTCCGACACGATGAGTAACACGTTCGGTTTCACCTGGGAAAATCCGAGGGACGGCAAGGCATACAGGAGGAGCAAGAGGAAGTTTCTGGCGAGTCGATGTTTCATGGGCGCGGCTATTTCGGTGTGAATTGTCTCAGGTTGATGAGGGTGATGATATTTTCATGGTGTTCATTTTACTTGTTGAACGAAGCCGCTGCGCGGCGGCGGAAAGGATGGGTTGAGCGGCTTCGCATTATGTGGTGCATTGATGGTTTTATTTGTCTGCGCTTTCCCCGAGA
>JALOUA010000071.1 GCA_025457625.1 Akkermansiaceae bacterium | reverse complement strand
CGCCCTGGTCAACGAACTCAAGCTCGTCTATGGCGCGATGGGCATCGACATCTGGGAAGTCATCGAGGCGGCCAAGACCAAGCCCTTCGGCTTCATGCCCTTTTACCCCGGCCCCGGCCTCGGCGGCCACTGCATCCCCATCGATCCGTTCTACCTCACCTGGAAGGCGCGCGAATACGGCATGCACACCCGTTTCATCGAGCTCGCCGGCGAAATCAACACCGCCATGCCCGACCACGTCGTCAAGGTCGTCTTCGAGGCGCTCAATGCCGAGGGCAAGTCCGTCAAGGGCGCGCGCATCCTCATCCTCGGCCTCGCCTACAAGGCCAACGTCGATGACGACCGCGAATCACCCACTTACAAGCTCATCGAAAAACTCGAGGCCCTCGGCGCGATCGTCAGTTTCCACGATCCGCACCTGCCGGTCATTCCCCAAACCCGCGAACACGCCCGCTACGCCGGCCGCAAGTCGGTGGCGCAAATCTCCCCGGACCACGACCTCATCCTGCTGTCCACCGCGCATGAGATGTACCGCAGCCATGACTTCAGCGGTTATCGCATCCCGCTGGTGGACACCCGCAACGCGGTGGCCCCGGACCAGCGTCCCGCGAAATACCACAAAGCCTGAGCCTCATGTCGGCCTACAATATTTTCGAGGACACCAAGGCGCGCGGATTGATCATGCGCGTGCTGCGCGAGAACTTCGGGCGCTACGTCTGGCATTATCTGGTCGCGATGGTCCTCATGGCCTTCGCCGCGCTGGCCACCGCGCTCTCGGTCTTCATGATGAAGAACATCACGGCGGTGGTCTTCGGCTCGCGTGAGAAGGCGGAGCAGGTGCCGCTGCTGGTATCCGATTCGTTCGCCGCCGAGTGGACGCGACGCATCAGTGAATACGCCACGACGCTCATCGACACCTCGCATCCCGGAATGTTCCAGATCCTCAGTGTCTCGGTCGGCATCATCCTCATATTCCTGGTCAAGGGGCTGTCCGAATACGGCTCCAACGTCATCCTCAGCAAGGTCGGCAACAACATCATCGCCCGCCAGCAGCACCGCATCGGCGAGCACATCCTCAAACAATCGCTGGCGTTTTTCGTGCGTTTCCCCTCGAGCGAGCTGCTGACGCGCGTTTCGTATGCGGCGGAGGCGGCGCGCCAGGTGATGAACCTGTTGATGACACGCGTGCAGGACGTGCTCACCGCCATCGCGCTGGTCATCGCGATGTTCAAGCTGGACTGGCGCCTGTCCTGCGCCGCGCTGTTCATCCTGGGACCGATCTCCCTGATTCTGGGATACATCATCCGCCGCATCCGCCGCATCGCGCGCCACCAGTATCGCAACCTCGCGCAGGTCATCTCCGCCATGCACGAGGCGGTTCTCGGCGGCAAACTCATCCGCTCGTACAACCTCGAGCCCGTGATGCGCACCCGCTTTGATGCGTCGATCGGCGCCGTCGAGCGCTTGTCCAACAAGCTGGCCATCGTTTCCGCCCGCACCACCCCCACCATGGAACTCATCGGCGGCATCGCCGTGGCGCTCATCGTTTTCTACGGCGGCTACCGCAATCTCGTGCTGGGCCAGAGCGCGGACTCGCTGATCGCCTTCCTCACCGCCATGCTGCTGGCCTACGAACCGGTGAAACGCATCGCCAAGATGAACATCACCCTGAACGCCGCACTGGTCGGCGTGGAAACACTCTACAGCGTGCTCGACGCCGATCATTCGATCCCCGACGCGCCGGATGCCAAGCCCCTGCGACTGCGCGTCGGCGACATCACGTTGCAAGGCGTCACCTTCGGCTATCATCCCGGCCAGCCCGTCATTCATGATGTCTCGCTGACCTGCAAGGGCGGCAGTGTCACCGCGCTCGTGGGTCCTTCCGGCAGCGGCAAATCCACCCTGTTCAACCTCATCGAGCGCTTTTACGAACCCTACGCGGGGAGCATCGAAATCGACGGCCAGGACATCTCGCGGCTCCAGACCGCCTCGCTGCGCGATCACCTCTCGCTCGTCAGCCAGGAGACGTTTCTATTCTCGGACACGCTGCGCAACAACATCCGCTTCGCGAAACCGGACGCCACCGACGCGGAGATCGAAGCCGCCGCGCGCGCGGCCTTCGCCCACGACTTCATCATGGAACAGCCGCAGGGCTACGAGACCGAGGTCGGTGAAAACGGCGGCAACCTGTCCGGCGGCCAGCGCCAGCGCATCTCGATCGCCCGCGCCTTCCTCAAGAACGCGCCCATCCTGCTGCTCGACGAGGCCACCTCCGCGCTCGACAGCGAATCCGAGCAGAAGATCCAACTGGCCTTCGACCAACTCATGCGCGGGCGGACCACCATCGTCATCGCGCACCGCTTTTCGACGATCCGCAACGCCACCACGATCCACGTCATGCACAACGGGCGGCTCGCCGCCAGCGGGCGCCACGATGAACTCATGCGCGACGCGGACGGCCTCTACGCCCACCTTTACAAGCTCCAGTTGCAGCCGGATCCTGCGGAAAACCCGCCGCCGGAGACCATGAAATCCGCTGACCACCCCGCTCTCCACGCGCCATAGGGACTGGATTTTTTTGCTTACATTCCAGCACGCATTTGAAAGTTTTCCAGCCACGCCGCCCATTCCCATGAGTTTGAACGACACCATCCGGTTCCTGTTAGCGGGCGGTCGCGCGCGCCAGATCCGCGAGTTGTATGATCTCGTCCGTCCGCTGGGCCTGCCCGGCTTGCGCAAAATCCGCGTCGGCAATCCGCTGGGCGACGGCGGCTACGTGATGGTGGATGATTTTGACGGGATCACCGCGGCCTTGTCGCTGGGCATCGGCAGGGACATCTCATGGGACCTGCAAATGGCCGGCATGGGCGTCGAAATCCACCAGTTCGACCACACCGTGGAGCCGCCCGCCGAGGTGGCGGGCAACCCGCTGCTGCATTTCAACCGCTGCGGCATCGCCGGGCGCAACGATCCCGCGAACCGCATGCGCACCATCGGCGACATCCTCGCCAGCGACCTCGCCGGACACCCGGGGGATTTGATTCTCAAGATCGACATCGACGGCCACGAGTGGGAGGTGTTCGAAACCATGCCCGACGATGTTCTAACAAGATTCCGGCAGATCTGCATGGAGATCCACCACCCGCTCGCCCGCCCCTCGCAGCGTGCAAACCGCGAGCGGAAACTGCGGGTGCTGCGGAAACTTCACGCGGCATTCGCCCCGGTGCACCTGCACGCCAACAACGCCGGGCCGGTGCGCGTGATTTGCGGCTTGAGGGTGCCGAAGCTGCTGGAGCTCACCTACATCCGGCGCGACGGGCGGAACTTCACGGAGTGCGCGGACGCCTATCCGGGCGCGCTCGATGTGCCGAACGTGCCATCCCTGTCAGAAATCCCGATTGGCGAGATTGTCACCCGTTGCCCGCAATGACTTCCGCCGAGCGCCATCCGACCGCCCCGCCGATCCATTGCATCGGCGACAGCCATGTTGCGTTTTTCAGCGGACGGGATGTCATTCCGCCCGTCTGGCCCGATCCTGTGGACGACCTGTTGCCGTGGTTCAAGACCCATCATCTCGGGCCCGCGCTGGCCTACAACCTGAACCGGACGGGCACCCGCACACAAGGACGGGAACGCCTGATGGACATCCTTGCCACGGCCGTTCCGGCGGGTGCCGCGGTGCTCTTGTCCTTTGGTGAAATCGATTGCCGCGCGCATCTGCCCAAGCAGGCGGCGCAGCGCGGCCTGCCGCTGGAACAAGTGGTGGAGGATTGCCTCGACGCGTATTTCACGACGGTCGCCGAGGTGGCCGGAATGGGATTCCGGGTGATCATTTACAATGCCTTGTATTCCCATGCAAGGGAGCGGGAGGACGGCAGGCGCAAGGACGGCGACTACGCGGCCTACGGCACCTGGCGCGAGCGGGCGCGCGCAGCCGGCCTGTTCAATGCCGGCGCGAAACTCCGCTGCCAGCGGCTGGGCCTGTCCTTTCTAGAAACAGCACCGCACCTGGCGGGTCGCCACGGCCGGCCATTGCGCTGGTATTTTTTCGACAGCATCCACCTGTCGCAACGGGCGATGCCCATCACCCTGCGCGCGCTGGCGGCCTTGCTGCCGGACTGCGATATCGAGGTGCCGCCGGTTCCCTCTCCGACCCAATGCTCCCGTCTGGCCGACTGGCTTGACAAGCGCCGTAACCGACTGCGCAAGGAAATCTCCAAGGCCACCGCCCGGGTTTTTTCATCCTGATTCCCCACACTGTCCGCCGCCATGCTCTTCAGCACTTATACCTTCCTGCTGTTTTTCCTGCCCATCGTATTGGCCGGATATTTCCTGTTAGGACGCATCCACTGGCGCTGGAGCACCGCGTGGCTCACCGGCACCAGCCTGGTCTTCTACGCCTGGTGGAAACCCGAGCCGGACCAACCCTGGTCGCCCTGGTTCCTGATCCTCATCATCCTGTCGTGCGGAGGAAATTTCCTCTGCGGAAACGCCATCGCGCGAACACGCTCACCCGGCGCTCGCAGGCTGCTCGTTTCCGCAGGTGTCACGGCCAACCTGTCACTGCTGCTCTATTACAAATACCTCGGCATCTTCGCCGTGTGGTCGCGCGCGGCGAGCGGTTGGCCGGAGCAGATCCCCCATCTGGTGATGCCGCTGGCCGTCTCGTTTTTCACTTTCCTGCAGATCGCCTTCCTCGTGGATGTCTTCCGGGGTGACAAGACCGGCTACAGCTTCTGGGACTACCTGCTCTTCGTCACCTTCTTCCCCCATTTGATCGCGGGGCCGCTGGTGCATCACCGCGAGCTCATCGGCCAGTTCAAGCCGCGCATCACCGTGTTCCACCCGCGCTGCTTCGCCATCGGCCTCAGCGTGCTGGCCATCGGCTTGTTCAAGAAAGTGATCGTGGCGGACAACCTCGCCGAGACGGCCACGCCGATCTTCTCGTTCGCCGCGGAAGGCACCCGCATGCTCACCATGGGCGAGGCATGGGTCGGCGCGCTCGCCTACACCTTCCAGATCTACTTCGATTTCTCAGGCTACTCCGACATGGCCATAGGCATATCCTATCTCTTCGGCCTGAAGCTGCCGCTCAACTTCAACTCACCCTACAAGGCCACCAGCATCATCGACTTCTGGCGGCGCTGGCACATGACCTTGTCACGCTTCCTGCGCGATTACCTCTACATTCCGCTCGGTGGAAACCGGAAAGGACCCTCGCGCCGCTACACCAACCTGATGATCACCATGCTGCTCGGCGGTCTCTGGCACGGCGCGGGCATCACCTTCGTGCTGTGGGGCGCGCTGCACGGGCTTTATCTCTGCGTCAACAATGCTTGGGCGGGACTGCGCTCCCGACTCGGCTGGCGGCCCATGCCGCGCGTCGCAGCCATCCTGATCACCTTCACTGCCGTCGTCTTCGCCTGGGTTCCATTCCGCGCCGGCAACTACGAACTCGCCTCCCATGGCAACGCGCGACTCGCCTGGAACGTCACCGCCAGCTTTTACCAATCCATGGTCATTCCCCAGGACGGGCCGCTGTGGACGCCTTTCTCCGATGAGAGCATCATGAAATTCAAGCGGGCGATCCGCCCCATCGCATACGCGGTGATCATCGCGTTTTTCCTCCCCAACACCCAGCAATTCCTCGGCCGCTTCTCCCCGCATTTCCGCGTCCAAAAGGAGTCGCGCGCGCCCCGCCGCCGCTGGTGGGGCTGGCAGCCCACTCCGCTTGCCGCCGCACTCGCGTTCGTCCTGTTCCTGCTCGTAACCCTTGAAATCAACCGCGGCGGGGAATTCATCTACTTCCAGTTCTAGCCCTGCCAGAAGCCATGTCCGCCACCACCCGCACACGCCACCCCTTCGCGCGATACCTGCGCTGGTTGGGCACCATGATGGGCGTTTATTTCCTGCTCACCGCCATGCTCTCGCTCACGGTCGATCCCTGGCGGATCAACCACACCCCGTTGAGCATGGATTCACTCGATTCCGCGCGGGAAATCAGCGGCACGGTCAGGGTCGGCAAAGCCGCGCTCGCGAATCGCGGTGATTGGGAAGCGGTCATCCTCGGCTCCTCCATCATGGAAATTGCGATGGATCCCACTCATCCGGCATTCGGCGGCCGGCGCACGGTCAATCTCGCGATGGCCGCAGCAGGAGTTCTCGAGACCATACCGGCAGGCAACTACATCCTGGACCGCAACCCCGGTATCCGCACGATGGTGTTCGGAATCGATGCGGGAGACCTTCACAACGACTTCGACAGCCGCAAGTTCGACCGCTTCTACGAATCACCCTTTGCGGACAACAACATCTCCGTGGAACGCACGATCGGCCAGCTCATCGGCGGGCGCTCCCTGGCGGATTCCATAGCCACCATCAGGAGAAAATTCAGCGGGGAGGCACCGCGGCGCAGCCCCCTTGGCCAGTGGTTGCAGCCGAACCACCCGCCGGATCTCCGCGCTTACGTGGAAGCCGCATTCAAAATGGGTTTCATCAACGTAAGCGACGCATGGGCACTCAAACCTCAGGAACTCAACCAGGAAAAGGCGAAGCTTCTTCTGGGATACATCTCACGCGTGCGGGACGCCGGGATCAGCATGCACATCGTCATCACTCCCCACCACGCGCTGAGACAAATCCACCCGGTCCTGGACGAACCGGAAAAGACTTGCTGGCAACACCACATGCTTGCACTCATTGATATATGCAACAAGGCCAACTCCGCGCCTTCGCCGGGACCGCCTGTCACCCTCTGGAACTTCATGACTTTCAACACGCATACCACCACACCGCTGCCCGCCGAAGCGGCAAGCTCACGCCAAATGCCGGGATGGTTTGACCTGGGGCACGCCCAACCGGAACTTGGCGACAGGATGATCGAAACCCTGCTCACCGGCAAACCGCCCGTGGACCGGGAGGGCAACCCATACGGCGTGAACCTTCTCGAATCGGATTGGGAAACCGTCCGCAGAGACTGGATCGCGGGACATCTCTCATACTGCACGGAGAATCCCGGGGACGTCTCGTGGTGGCGCTCCCATTTGGCCGAATCCGGAAAGAATGACAAAACCCCGGGCCCGCCCGCCGGGCGGGAAAATTGAACAGAATCCCCGCTCATGCCACCAGACAACAGCCCGCATCAAACTCCCGGAACCGGTTATAAACTCGCCGTCATCCGCCAGCAGTTGAAGAATTTCGAGCGCACCCTGCGCTTCCATTGGAAATCCATGAGGGACGCCCCGGTCACCCCTTACGGGTTCAAACTCCATGGCAGCCGGGCGATGCAGCAGGGCCGCTTCGAACCGGTTGAGACCAGACTTGTCGGCGAGATCCTCCCACAATGCGACGCATTCGTCAACGTGGGGGCGAACGTCGGCTATTACTGCTGCCACGCCATTCAGAAAGGCGTGCCAGTCTTCGCCTTCGAACCCATCGATCTCAACATCCGCCATTTGCTCGCCAACCTCCGTGCAAATGGCTGGTCCGACAAAGCCGAAATCTATCCGGTGGCGCTCGGCGCGGAAACCGGCATTCTTGAAATCTTCGGCGCGGGAACGGGTGCCTCGCTGATCAAGGGATGGGCGAATACGCCTGAAACAGACGTCATGCTCGCCCCCGTCCTGACCTTGGACCAGGTTTTGGGGGCGCGCCTGTCGGGCAGGAAATGTTTCATCATGGTGGACATCGAGGGGGCCGAGCGATTCATGCTGGCCGGCGCATCACAATTCCTCGCGGCGAACCCGAAACCTGTCTGGATGATCGAGGTTTGCGTGGACCAGCACCAGCCCGACGGCACGGCTATCAACCCGCACCTCACAAAAACCTTCGAGTATTTCTGGAACAACGGATACCATGCCTGGACTGCGGGTGAAAGGCCGCGCCGTGTTGGAAAAGCCGAGGTCGAAGCCGTTGCGAATACCGGCAACAACACCTTCGAATCCCACAACTTCATCTTTGCGGATCCCGCGGCCGCGGCTTCCATGCCCTGCCTCGGGCAACAGGATATCCCGTGACCCGCCCCACCCGATGAACGTCCTGCCGCCACGTGTCCGGAACCGGTTTGCCGCCCTCAAGCTGGCGTGCTCCTACCTCGGTGCCGCGCGCGGCGAAATGGTGCTTCACGACCGCCCGGGCGGGCTTTTCTCCCTCTACTGTCAGGTTCTCGGCGGACTCCTCGTCTCCGATCAACTGGGATGTTCGCTGCGCCTCCATTTCGTGACGGGAGACTACCGCACCCCGGACTGCTCCGGAACCGGCTGGTGGACACAGTTCTTCGAAAGCGACGTCTACAATCCCGAGCGCAAGCGCGGCGGAAACAGCGTGGAGCTCCCCGCCACCCGGAAATCCGCCAGACTCGCACATCTCGGCGTGGACATGGATCGTCATCTCGCTTTCCACTTGTCCCGGCGATTGCTGATTCGCAGCGAAATCCTTGAGGAAACCGACGGCTTCGAGCGGCAGTGCTTCCGTGGCCATCCGATGCTCGGCATTCACTATCGGGGCACCGACAAGCTCCTGATCGAGGCGGTGCGGATTCCTTACGACCACGTCAGCGGGATGCTCTCCCGGCTCGACCCTCGCATCCGGTTTTTCGTGGCGACGGACGAACAGGCTTTTCTTGATGCCCTGATCCGTGATTTCGGGCAAAGGATCGTTTTCCGCGAGCAACACAGAAGCCGTGACGGAACACCGGTGCACCACTTCGATGCGGATGAAAACGAAACCGGATTCACCCGGGGCAGGGATGCCATCATCGATGCGCTGTTGCTCTCTCGCTGCGCTGCCATCGTCCGCACGCCGTCAAATCTTTCCTTGGCAAGCACATTCCTCAATCCCAGCATCCCGGCACTGGTCCTCAAACCTGAAACCGGGTCGCGATCCCGGATCAACCACGGAATCCGCAAGATCGAACAAGCTGTTATATCCGCCCGATGAAACTCCGATCACGTCTCTACAGATGGTATGCAAACAACGGCCCCGGACGCTCCTTGCGGCGATCCGCCGGAAGGAAATTCCGCCGTTCGGAAAGCGGCAATCAATTGCAGATCGAGACCAAACACGGATTTTCAATGCATCTGCGCATTGGTGATCCGGTCGACACCTACACCGCGCTTCACTCCGAGTTCGAACCCGCGCTCTCGAACCTGGTCGGAAAACTCGCGCCGGACGCGGCGAGCTTCATCGATATCGGCTGCAACATCGGATATTTCACTTGTCTCTTCCGTTCCCGCAATCCGGAAGCACCCGTGCTGGCCATCGATGCGAATCCGGAAATGGTCGCGCGCTGCGAGGAAAACCTGCGGCTGAATTCATATCGCAATGTGAAGGTGGTCAATGTGGGCATTGCCGCCAGCGAGAGCGTGATTCCGTTTCTCATCAATCCCGGTAGCCCCAGCCTGGCCTCCTTCGGAAACACCCCCATGCTTGAGAAGCAGAATGCCGCCGGACAGGTTACCAGAATCGACGTGCGGACAAGACCTCTGCCCGTCGTGCTTGAGGAAGCGGGCATGACGACCTGCGGCCTCATCAAAATCGACATCGAGGGCTACGAACCCAGTCTGTTCGAAGGCCTCGACGAGGGTTTTCACAAAATCGCCGAGAGGATTATTTTCGAGTATGTGCCCGGACACATGGAAGCCTGCGGGTTCGATCCCGCCTCCATTTGGAAACATCCCCTGATCTCCCACTACCGGGCATACGCGCTCGATACGACGAAACCGGAAATCATCACCGGAATTGTCGATTTCTCCTCAATTCCAAACACAACCGACACCATCTTTCTCGTCAGGAAGGACCTTCCGTCGCCGGTCTGAATCCCGCCATTCCCCTGGTCACGATGAATCCCCCGCATAGAATTCTGCGCCGCCTGATCCCGAAATCCTGGTATCGCGCGATCAATGACTCCTACAACCGCAGGTTGGTGGCGACGCACACGGACCCGCAAATGGCCGAGCAGGCGCTTGGCGCGGTGGATGCGTATTGGAGGGGGCGCATTGATCTCGTGAAGGCCTGTGGCGACAACGCCGCAATCCCCCGCCACCCGCAGGCGGGACTGTTGCAGGACGGCTGGATCACCATGCACAACGGCCTGCTTGTGGGAGCCATGGGCTACTACGGAGGCGGAATACTCAACATGCTCGTCGAAAACAAGGGCGTGCACGAACCACAGGAGGAACGCGCCTACCTCGAGGTGCTTCCGCATGTGGCTCCCGGCTCGACGATTCTGGAACTCGGGGCCTACTGGGCGTTTTACTCGATGTGGTTCGCCAAGGAAGTGCCCGATGCCTCATGCTTCCTCGTCGAACCGGACAGCGGCAATATCGAATCGGGCAGGAAAAACTTCGAACGCAACGGATTCAATGGGACCTTCGAGCAGGCCTATGTCGGCGGCAAACCGGGGTTCCACAAGGACGGGGTGCCAATCATCACCGTCGATGGTTTTTGCGAGCGTCACCACATCGGGCACCTGGCGATCCTCCATGCGGACATCCAGGAGGCGGAGCGGGACATGCTCGATGGAGCGCGGCACATGCTGGGCGGGCAACATGTGGACTATGTCTTCATCTCCACCCACAACAACGACCTGCATTACGCCTGCATGGCCCGCCTCGGGGAGCTCGGCTACCACGTCATGGCCTCCTGCGATCATGAGAATTCATGCGAGGGCGACGGGGTGATCGTGGCAAAGCGCCGCGGCATCAGGCTTCCTGAAAGCCTCTCCATTGAAAACAATTCGATCCGCTGATCCGGGCTGATCCAATGGCATCGCAAGCATAGCCTGACACATCATGGACCAAGGCAAACCGATACGCATCAAGCTGCTCGGGAAATACAAACCCGGAGCCGATGGCGCAGGTTGGCACAACTGTTTTCCGGGAGCGCCGGACGCACCCACCAGATGGGGAAACTGCCAGTTCATATTCGACAGGAACGAGCGCGCATACGACTGGCTGGTGGTTTGGGATGATCTGCCCTCCGCATCCGGAGAGCGTCACACCCTGTGGCGGGAGGAACTGGCCTGTCCCCGGGAGCATACGCTACTGGTCACTACGGAACCTTCCTCCATCAAGGTGTATGGGACCCGCTTCCTGCGGCAGTTCGGACACGTTCTGACGAGCCAGGAACCATGGGCGGTCGGGCATCATCCAGGTGCCATATACGCACAAACCGGCTATGTCTGGTTTTACGCCAACAGTTCGCCGCGCGCGAGCTACGACCAGATCAGGAACCACATCCCGCTGGCAAAAACCGGTGAAATCTCCGCCGTTTGTTCCACCAAACAACAACGGCACACGCTGCACCGGCGGCGCTATGATTTCGTGATGGGTCTCAAACAACGCATCCCGGAGATGGAGCTCTTCGGGCGCGGCATCCGCTATGTGGAGGACAAGGCGGACGCACTCGATCCTTTCAAATATCATGTCGCCATCGAGAACTTCTACGGTCCGCATCATTGGACCGAAAAACTGGCAGACGCATTCCTCGGGGCCTGCATGCCGGTGTATTACGGCTGCCCGAACGCAGAGGATTATTTCCCCGCGGAAAGTTTCCTGCGCATCGACCTGGCCGATGTCGATCTCGCCGCGGAAACGATCCGCCGCGCGATGCGCGACCGCCTATATGAGAAAAACCTCCCGGCCATTCTCGAAAGCCGCCGCCGCGTGGTCGAGGAATACGCGCCGGTCGCGCAGATCGTCCGCATCGTCAACGAACGCCACCAGGCCGCCGCGCCTCCCGCCGCGGGCGCGAGCATTCTGAGCCGCCATCTGCTGCGCCGCAGTTCATGGATTCATGGCGCGCGCTACGCCGCTGAAAAATCCATTGTCGCACTGCGGCATGTGATCCGCGGTTGAAACACTCATCCCGGCCAGTCGGAAACGGCGGCGATCACCGCTTCGATCTCCGCATCAGCCATCACCGGACTGAGGCCTTCAAACAGGCTGCGATAGGCCGTCTGGTGGTGTGGCGGCACCGGATAGTGGATCTGCGTGCCGATTCCGCGCGCGGCCAGGTGCGCCTGCAGCGAGTCGCGTTGTGACGTGCGCACCACGAACAAGTGCCAGACATGTGACAAGTCCCCGCCGCAGACGCGGGGGAGATCCACCGCCGGATGACGGATGCCTTCGCGATAACGTGCGGCGATCTCCCTGCGGCGGCGGTTGTCCGCGTCGAGGACCGGCAGCTTGGCGCGCAGGAACGCGGCCTGGATTTCATCGAGCCGGCTGTTAGGCCCGG
>JALOUA010000336.1 GCA_025457625.1 Akkermansiaceae bacterium | reverse complement strand
CGGGACATCGCCAGGCGTCCGGATGCCGAGGCGATGCTTGCGGAGCGCATCGAGGATGTGCTCGAAGGATACATCGACATCAACGGTTACTTCCGCGCGGGCTACGGGCGTTCCAGCGAGGGCGGGGCGCAACAGGCATTCGGCATTCCGAACTTCGCCAAATACCGTCTCGGCAACGAGACCAACAACTATGGAGAACTGGCGTTTTCGAAAACCTTCTATCCCGCCGGTGTGTTCGCCGGCGACGGAATCGACGCGCATGATCCGGTGGCGCGCATGGTCTATCGGATGTCGTTCGAGAATCCCTACGACGATTACGGCACCGCCTCCAACACCGATTTCGGCTCACCGGAGGTCTGGGCCTCGCTCTCCAACGTCATCACCGGCTTTCAGGATGCGAAAATCTGGGCCGGCAACCGCTTCTACCGGCGGCATGACATCCACATCAACGATTTCTATTTCTGGGACATGAGCGGTGGCGGCGGCGGCATCGAGGATCTTGCCGTCGGCCCCGGAAAATTCGCCTTCGCCTGGATCGGAGATGGAGCCCAGAGCTCGATCTACAGCCAGATCGGCGTGAACGATCCGCTCAACGAGGCGGGATTCAGCAAATCGAACTTCGACCTCCGCTACTACGATTGGGCCTTCCTCGGCGGCACCGGCGAAATCGGCCTGACCTACGCGATGGCCGATTCCGGCGTGGATTCCACCGGCAACAAGGCGGAGGATTCGGATGGTTTCGCGCTCGGTTTCGTCCAAACGCACAAGGCCTTCCTCGATGAGAACAGCCTGCACAAGCTCTCCCTGCAAATCGGCAGCGGACCGGCGAAAACCTTCAACTCCGGATTCGAAACCTTCACCAACGCAACCGGCACCTTCATCCGGCCTGATCCCGACGAGTCGTGGCGTTTCCGCGTGACCGACCAGATCGTGGTCAAGCCGTGGGATCACTTCTCCATCGGCGGTGCCGCCGTCTATCAGTACACGGATTTCGGCGACGGCGCCCCGGACCAGCACTGGGTTTCCGGCGGCGTGCGGCCGATCTGGCACTTCAATGACATTTACAGCATCGCCTTCGAGGGCGGAGTGGACTGGGTTTCCGAAACCGCCACCGGCCCGGGCGGCACGCTCGGCAAATTGACGCTCGCGCCCCAGGTTTCCCTTGGCGACGAGTTCTTCAGCCGCCCGGTGCTGCGGGCCTTCGTCACCTATGGCCTCTGGAGCGACGGGCTCAAAGGCGAGGTCGGCGGCCCGGACTTCGCCACGGCAACCTCAGGCTGGAGTTGGGGGCTGCAAATGGAAACCTGGTGGTGATTCACCCGTGGTGACGGCGAGGATCATCGTTCGCGCGCAAGCTGACTGGGACTGCAAGTCCCAGCCACAGTCAGGCGAAATAAGCGACACCGGCCGTGAAGAGCGGCTGGTGTTTGTCGCCGGGGATGTTCTTGGCGACAAGTTTGCCGGAGCGTTCGGTGTGGCCCATTTTGCCGAGCACCCGGCCGCAGGGCGAGGTGATGCCTTCGATGGCGCCGAGCGAGCCGTTCGGGTTGAACACGATGTCCATCGAGGGCGCGCCGGATTCGTCCACATATTGCGTGGCGATCTGGCCGCTGGCGGCGAGTTGGGAAATGATTTCCGGACTGGCGTAGAAGCGTCCCTCGCCGTGGGAGAGCGGGATGGTGTGGATGTCGCCGACGGTGCTGTTAGAGAACCATGGCGAAAGCGTGCTGGTCACGCGGGTGTGGGCGTAGCGCGAGATGTGCCGGCCGATGGCGTTGTGGACCAACGTCGGCTGCGCCGACGGATGGTGGATAGTGGATGGTGGATTGTGGATGGAAGAAGCCGTATGAACATCGCATCCGCCATCCTCAATCTTCGATCCCCTATCTACGATCTGCCCGTAGGGCACGAGGCCGGTCTTGATGAGGGCCTGGAAGCCGTTGCAGATGCCGAGGATGAGGCCGTCGCGATTTTTGATGAGGTCCATGATGGCGTCCGCCACGCGCGGGCTGCGGATGATGGTGGCGATGAACTTGGCGGAGCCGTCGGGTTCGTCGCCGGCGCTGAAGCCGCCGGGGAACATCAGGATCTGCGACTGGCGGATTTTTCCCGCAAGGGCTGTTAGGGATTCCTCGATGTGGCGGGCTGTTAGATTGCGGAAGACGAGGATTTCGGCATCGGCTCCGGCTTCGCGGAAGGCTTTGGCGGAGTCGTATTCGCTGTTGGTGCCGGGGAAGGCGGGGATGAGGACCTTCGGTCTTGAGATAGTGGATAGTGGATAGTGGATAGTGGATGAAGAGAAGAGCGTAGCATCCACGATCTCCGATCCACGATCTGCAATCTCTTCCGGCTTCGTCGGATAAACGGGTTCGAGGGTGGATTCCCAAGCGGCTTGGAGATCGGCGAGTGCGTGGGTTTCGCCGTCGAGGATGAGGACGGGTTCGGCGGTGGTGTGGCCGATGGTTTGGGCGCTGAGTGAGGAGGGGAGGGTTTCGGTGTGTTCCAGGAGGAAGGTGAAGCAGGATTCCGCGAGCGGTTCGATTGATGAGGTGATGGTGGCGCCGATGCGGTTGCCGAAGGCACACTTGGCGAGGGCGGCGGCGAGGCCCGGTGTGCCGATGTGGTGGAGGGAGAGGAGTTTGCCCTGTTGGTTGAGTTGATATATGGCTTCGGCGGTTTGTTTGAGGACTTCGAAATCCGGGAGCCCTTCGGCGTCGCGCGGGATGGTGACGAGCGAAATGGCGGAGCCGGGTTGCTTGAACTCGGGAGAAAGGGCGAGGCTGGCCTTGCCGGGGGCGAGGGCGAAGGAAACGAGGGTCGGCGGGACGTCGAGTTCGTTGAAGGAACCCGACATCGAGTCCTTGCCACCGATGGCGGCAAGGCGCAGCGAGTGCTGGGCGTGGAAGGCTCCCAACAGCGCGGCGAAGGGGAGGCCCCAGCGTTTGGGATCGTTGCCGAGTTTGGGGAAATATTCCTGCAGGGTGAGGCGGATGTCGGAGAGACGCGCGCCGGAGGCGACGGCCTTGCAGACGGATTCGGTGACGGCATAGACCGCGCCGTGGAACGGCGATTGCTCGGAGAGATAGGGATCGAAGCCCCAGCTCATGTGGGTGCAGACGTCGGTGTCGCCTTCCAACAGGGGCAGCTTGGCGACCATCGCGTCGGGCGGGGTGATCTGGTGTTTGCCGCCGAAGGGCCACAGCACGGTGCCCGCGCCGACGGAGCCGTCGAACATCTCGCCGAGACCGCGCTGGGAGCAGACGTTCAGGGAACGCAAGTGATCAGTGAGCGGTGAGCAGTGGGCGGTGGGAGAGGGCGGCGGGCAGGATGCCCGCGCAGAGGGCGGCGGGCAGGATGCCCGCGCCACATGAACGCGGGCGGATTGCTGGACGCCGTTGGTGTTGAGGAAGGCGCGGCTGAGATTGACGATTTCCTTGCCGCGCCAGGTCATGATGAGGCGGCCGCTGTCGGTGACGTCGGCGACCTTGACGCATTCGAGGTTTTCCTTGTCGGCTTCGGCGATGAAGTAATCGATCTCCTTCGGATCGACGCAGACGGCCATGCGTTCCTGGGATTCGGAGATGGCGAGTTCGGTGCCGTCGAGGCCGTCGTATTTTTTCGGGACGGCATCGAGGTCGATGAGGAGAGACGGTGCGATTTCGCCGATGGCGACGGAAACCCCGCCGGCACCGAAGTCGTTGCAGATTTTGATTTTGCGGGCGAGTTCCGGGTTGCGGAACAGGCGCTGGATCTTGCGCTCGGTGGGGGCGTCGCCTTTTTGGACTTCGGCGGAGTTTTCGAGGGCCGAGTCGTCGTGTTCCTTGGAGGAACCGGTGGCGCCGCCGACGCCGTCGCGTCCGGTGCGCCCGCCGATGAGCAGGATCACATCACCGGGCGCGGGACTGCCCCGGAAAACATTGGCGCGCGGGGCGGCGGCGACGACCGCGCCGATTTCGAGGCGTTTGGCGACGTAGCCGGGGTGATAGACTTCCGCGACCTGGCCGGTGGCGAGGCCGATCTGGTTGCCGTAGGAGGAATAACCGTGGGCGGCGACCTGGCAGATTTTTTTCTGCGGGAGCTTGCCGGGCAGGGTTTCGGAAAAGGGTGTGAGTGGATTGCCCGCGCCGGTGACGCGCATGGCCTGATAGACATACGAACGGCCGGAGAGCGGATCGCGGATGCAACCGCCGAGGCAGGTGGCCGCGCCGCCGAAGGGCTCGATCTCGGTGGGGTGGTTGTGGGTCTCGTTCTTGAACATGACGAGCCATTCCTCGCTTCGCTCGGGATCGTGGATCGTGGATTGTGGATCGTGGATAGGGACGTTCACCACGATGGAGGCGGCGTTGACTTCCTCGGAGACTTCGAGGTTGTCGAGTTCGCCGCTGGCTTTCAGTTCGCGCATGCCGATGAGGGCGATGTCCATCAGGGTGACGGGCTTGTCGCCGCGGCCGAGTTGTTTTCTAACCGTCTGATAGGTTTCCCAGGCGCGGGCTGCGGGGCCGTTCGGATCATCGAAGGTGACTTCCTCGATTCTGGTGAGAAACGTCGTGTGGCGGCAGTGGTCGGACCAGTAGGTGTCGAGCATCTTGAGCTCGGTGATCGTGGGGTCGCGGTTTTCCTCTTCGCGGAAGTATTTTTGGCAGAAAGCGACGTCCTCCGGAGACATGGCCAGACCGTGTTCGGCGCGGATGGCCGCGGGGTTTTGTGAGGTGAAGCCCTCCAGAACGCGGACATCGGCGGGCGGCGGGGAAGTGCGACGGTCACAGATTGCGGGATTGGATTCGCATTCAGTCTGTCCCGCCATGTCGCTTTGCCCCATTGCCGCCACAGGGACTTCGTGCGAATCGACGGCGTTGATGACGTAGTTTTTGACCGCCGTGATTTCGTCGGCGGATAGGACGCCTGCGAGCAGGATGACTTTGGCCGAGTGAACCGTGGGGCGTTCTTTTCCGGTGAGGATCTGCACGCATTGGGCGGCGGAGTCGGCGCGCTGGTCGAATTGGCCGGGCAGATACTCGACGGCGAAGGCGGTCTCGTTTTCACCGATGTCGAGTTCGCGGAAGATGTCATCCACCTGCGGTTCGGAGAGGATGTGGCTGGCGGCCTCGTTGAACTCCGCAGTGCTGAGGCCTTCGATGTCGTAGCGCTGGACGACGCGGACGTTTTGCAAGCCGGGCAGGCCGAGGGATTCGCGGAGGTCGTGCAGAAGGTGGCGCGCCCCGGAGTTGTGGGCGGCCTTTTTTTCGACAAAAATGCGGTTCATCAGCAGCGTGCTTTGGGGAAGCGCCGGATGCTATGGAACGGGGCCGGGAGGGCAAGAGGAATGGCGGACCCGTGTCAGGTGTCGCCGTCGTGCAGGTAGCCGGCGAGTGACTCGCGGAGTGTGCTGCGGGCGCGGAAAAGCAGGCTTTTGACGGCGGGCAGCGAGAGATTGAGCACGCCGGCGATTTCCTCGTAGGGGAGTTGCTCGTAGCGGCGCAGGACCACGGCCATGCGCTGGGCCTCGGGCAGCGCGGCGATCGCGGCGTCCACGGCTTGCCGGAGTTCGGCCTGGAGCATTTCAGCGTCCGGGCGGCGTTCCGGGCGATCCTCGATCTGATGGTGGGGGTTTTCCTCCCGTTCGTCGGCGGAAACCTCCTTTTTGCGGCCGCGGCGGCGGGTTTCGTTGAAGACGAGGTTGCGCGTGATGGTGAAGAGATAGGTCGTGAACTTGGCGTCCGGCCGGTAACGTTTCGCGTTGCGCCAGATCCGCAGGAACACCTGCTGGCTGATGTCTTCGGCGTCGTGGAGATTGCCGAGCATCTTGGCCACGGTGCCGACCACCGTGTCCTGATGGCGCTCCACGAGCTGCCGGAACGCCTGATGGTCGCCGCCGCCGATCCGCGCCATGAGCGCGAAATCGAGTGCGCTTTCGTCGTCGCGGTCCGGGCTCTGGGTTTGTTCCATCGTGAGAATGCTTGGAATTGCGGCAGAGGCGGTCCCCATGCGGCATTGAACCGCGTTCGGGGGACGAAGTTGCGCGGCGCGTGGGGGTCAGGTAATGTCGGATTTGGCCCAGTCCTCGATTCCGGGGTCGAGGAAAACCCCGTCGAGCGCCTCGCGGGCCCAGTCCTCGCGTTTGGCGAGCTCGCGCAGCATGCGCCAGGCGGTGACCTGCGCGGCCGGCAGGTCGCTCCAGACGGTTTCCGCGAGGCACTGCCATTCGCGTCCGCGGAGCCGTTCGGGGTGTTCGAGCATTTCATGGCAGGACTCGGAAATCAGGATGGTCCGGTCGATGTCGGGGTCGGCCGCCACCGGCGGCACCTCGTATGGCCACAGCGGCACGCCGGCGGCACCGGTGATTTCGCAGCGGGATTTGGCGCGGCGCGCAAGGTCCTTGCCCATGCCTTGCAGGGCCATCATCCGTGCCTGATGCAGCTCGTAACCCTTTGCCATGGGGGAAACCTAGCCGATTCCCGACGGCATGGAATCCCGAATTTCAGCCGGGCGGATGCTGGACAAAGGCCGGACGCTCTGCCATCCATCCGCCCCCATGTCCGAGTTAGCGAAAGCCTATGAACCCCAGGCGGTGGAAGCCAAATGGTATGCCGCGTGGCTGGAGGGGAAGTGCTTTGAAGCCGATCCCTCGTCCGCGAAGGAGGCCTATTCGATCGTCATTCCGCCGCCCAACGTCACCGGCATCCTGCACCTTGGCCACGTCCTGAACAACGCGTTGCAGGACATCCTCGCCCGCCGCGCGCGGCAGGAGGGCAGGGAAGTGCTGTGGCTCCCCGGCACCGACCATGCGGGCATCGCGACCCAGGCGAAGGTGGAACGCGAGCTGCGCGAAAACGAAGGCATGACGCGCCGCGACCTCGGCCGGGACGAGTTCCTCAAACGCGTCTGGGATTTCAAGAACAAGCA
>JALOUA010000070.1 GCA_025457625.1 Akkermansiaceae bacterium | reverse complement strand
GGAACCGCGCCCGCCTTATCCATCCGTCCAAGGTCTCTGGGGCAAGCCGACCAGCATCAACAATGTGGAAACACTGGCTGCCGCGCCGTGGATCGTCGCCAACGGTGGCGAGGCCTACGCGCGCCACGGTTCGGGAAAATCCAAGGGCACCAAGGTCTTCGCGGTCACCGGCAAGGTGCGCCACGCGCAACTCGTCGAGGTGCCGATGGGCATACCTGTGAGAGATATCATCTTCGGCATCTGCGGCGGCGTGCAGGACGAGGTGCCGATCAAGGGCGTGCAAACCGGCGGCCCCTCCGGCGGCATCATTCCGGAACGCCACCTCGACACGCCGATCACCTACGAGAACCTCATCGAACTGGGATCGATCATGGGCTCCGGCGGCATGCTGGTGATGAATGAGAACGACTGCATGGTCGATGTCGCCGCGTTCTATCTGAAATTCTGCGTCGATGAGTCCTGCGGCAAGTGCGCGCCCTGCCGCGCCGGCGGTTTCCAACTGCTGCAATTGCTTTTGAAGATCACCAAGGGCAAAGGCGTGCCCGGCGACCTCGCGTTGATCCGCCGCATCTGCCAGTCGATGCAATGCGCCTCGCTTTGCGGCCTCGGCCAAACCGCGTCCAACCCGGTGCTCTCGACGCTGCGGTTCTTCGAGGACGAATACCTCGCCTACATCGAGGGCGGCATCCCGTTCGCCCGCAAGCTCAAGAAGGCCCGCGAAGAAGGCCGCAACCTCAAGGAAGTCGTCTAACAAAAAACTTTCCCCGCCATGATCACCGCACCCGAACCGCCGAAAACCCGCGCCATGGTCCGCGCCACCATCAATGGCGTGCCGATCCACGTCCCCGAAGGCACCTCGATCCTTGACGCCGCACGCAGTGTGCAAATCCGCATTCCCACGCTGTGCAAGCACCCCGACCTGCTGCCCACTTCCGCCTGCGGCTTGTGCATCGTGCGCCTCGGCGGCAGCCGCAAGATGCCGCGCGCCTGCGCCACCGCCGTCGAGGAAGGCATGGAAATCACCACTCACGACCCCGAACTCACCGAGGTCCGCCGCACCACCATCGAGCTGATCCTTTCCACCCACCCAAACACCTGCATCACCTGCGGCCGCAATACCAACTGCGAGCTGCAGACGCTCGCCGCGGAATTCGGCATCCGCCACGATGAAATCCCGCGCCACGTGCCGGCCATCGAACCCGACGACTCGACCGGCTCGATCCACATCGATTTCACCAAATGTGTGAAATGCGGCCGCTGCATCCAGGTCTGCCAGGAAATGCAGAACGTCTGGGCGCTGTCGTTTCTCGACCGCGGCATCCATACGCGCATGGCCCCGGCCGGCGATATCAAACTGGCGGAATCCCCGTGCATCCGCTGCGGCCAGTGTTCCGCCCACTGCCCCACCGGCGCGATCGTCGAAAACGACGAGACCGCCGCGGTGTGGGAAGCACTGCGCGATCCCGAACGCTTCTGCACCGTGCAGATCGCGCCGTCGGTGCGCGTCGCGCTCGGCGAGGCCTTCGGCTATCCACCGGGCGTCGATCTCACAGGCAAGATCTACACCGCGATGCGGCGGCTCGGTTTCAAGGCGGTGTTCGATACGAATTTTTCCGCCGACCTGACCATCATGGAGGAAGCCGCCGAGTTCGTGCAGCGCTTCACCAAGGGCGGCACGCTGCCGCTCATCACCTCGTGCTGTCCGGCGTGGGTTGATTACATGGAAAAACGATTCGCGGATTTCGTTCCCAATTTCTCCACCGCCAAGTCGCCGCAGCAGATGCTCGGCGCGCTCGCCAAGACCTACTTTGCGGAAAAAACCGGCATTGATCCGTCACGCATCTATCAGATTTCGGTGATGCCCTGCACCGCCAAGAAATACGAGATCGAGCGCACCGAGGAAATGAGTTCCTCCGGCTATCCGGACGTGGACCTCTGCATCACCACCCGCGAACTTGCGCGCCTGATCAAGCAATCCGGCGTGGCATTCAAAGACCTGCCAGACGGCCATCCGGATTCGATCCTCGGCACCTACTCCGGCGGCGGGCTGATCTTCGGTGCCACCGGCGGCGTGATGGAGGCCGCCCTGCGCACCGCCTATTTCCGCGTGACCGGCCGCAACCTCGAAAAGGAAGCGATCAGCATCAAGGCGATCCGCGGTCTCGAAGGCATCCGTGGCGCCACCATCGACATCGACGGCACCAAGGTCCGCGTCGCCGTCGCCCACGGCCTTGGCAACGTCGAAAAACTGCTGCTCGAAATCCGCGCCGCCCGCGAGGCCGGCGAGGAGCCGCCCTATCACTTCATCGAGGTGATGGCCTGCCCCGGCGGCTGCGTCGGCGGCGGCGGCCAGCCGTATGGTGTGACCAACGACCTGCGCACGGCCCGCGCCCGCGGCCTCTACGATGCCGACAGCGCGATGACCCTGCGCTTCAGCCACGAGAACCCGGATGTTTTGCGGCTCTATCAGGATTACCTCGGCGAGCCGCTCAGCCACCGCGCGCACGAGTTGCTTCACGCGCACTACCACGCCCGGCCGGCCTATCAGAAGTAGTCGGTTGGACGGGTCGGACTCGTCGGACCAGTCGGACCTCCCTGCCGTCATGAGAACCCGCTTTATCCTGCTGCTTTTCGCCGCCGGCCCACTGGTCGCGCGGGAGGATGGCATCCGGCTGGATCCGCTGGTGGTTACCGGGAGGCGTGCAGGCGGCGATTCACCGCTCGAAACCCTCACGCCGCTGCCACCGCCGGCCGGCCCGCGGCTCACGGAAACACTCGCATTCGTCCCCGGCCTCGTCGTGCAGGACAGCTTCGGCGGTTTCGATCCGCCGCGAATCATGGTGCGCGGATCCGGCATCCAGAGCGCGCCGACCAGCCGCGGCATCGCCATGAGCTGGTTCGGACTGCCGCTCAACGCCGCCGATGGCTCGTTCAACCTCACGCTCATCGAGAATGAATGGCTCGAATCCGCCGCCCTGTCCCGCGGCACCGCAGCCGGCGTGCCGGCACTCGGCGGCGCGCTCGATTTCGATCCGGATGTCTTCCGGCCGGTATCCTCAATGGCGGCATTGGCGGCCGGTGACGACACCTTTTCACTGCATGCCCGGGGAACGGGAACTCATGATTCCCACTCGCTCGCGGCACGCGCCGCTTGGTTCCGCACCGATGGCTGGCGCGACCATTCCCGCCAGGAACGCGAAAGCGTCTTTGCCGCCTCCCGTTTCATCTTGGACGGCGAAAGCGATCTAACAATCTCATTTCTCGGCAGCACGCCATGGTATGAAGTCCCGGGTCCGCTCACCAAATCCCAGGCCTTTGACGATCCCGCATCCGTCTCGCCAATCGTGCGGCGCGATCGCCCGCGGCGCGACACCCGCCACGCCCACCTGAACGCCAGTTTAACCCGCCGCATCGACGACACCCGTTATCTCGCCTCGGCCGGCGTCACTGCCACTGACGACACGTTCTATCAACTCCTGCCAAACGGCGTTTCGACCACCGATGCGTGGGACAGCTATGTCCGCCTGCTCGCAGAGCACGAATGGGGCGGTGACACCCAACTCACCACCTTCTCTGCGTTGCTGCAAACGGGGTGGTGGGATGCCGTTCGCCATCGCAACAACTCCGGCAACAAGGGAGTGAAAATCGGCGACATGCGCCTGCGCCCGCTCACCTTCACCGCCGCGCTCGACCACCGGATCGAAATCGATGACCGCCAACGCATCGAGCTCGGTCTTTCCTGGCTGGCCGCCCGCCGCACGATCGACGACCGCCTGTACTTCGAAGGAACCGCCCAGGACCTCGATCACTCGGATCATTTCCTCGCTCCGCGTCTGGCGTGGTCGTATGACATCACGGAAACCATTGCCTTCACCGCCTCCGCATCGCGCTCGTATGAACCGCCGACCTATGGTGATCTCTTGTTCACCGCCGGCCCGCCCGCCGCCCGCGTCTTGCGCGTCACCGATCTCGACTGGCAGCGCGCGGACACACTGGAAATCGGCTGTCAGGGAAACCATGGTCGGTTCTCATGGTCCGCGTTTCTCCATCATTCCTGGTGGGACGGCGAGTTGCTCCGGCTTGCCGATGAAAACGGCGCGCCACGCGGCACGGTCAACGCCGGTGACACCATTCACCGCGGCTTTGAAGCCGGATTCGCATGGGACATGTTCCAACACGGCGAAATCAGCTCCGCACTCGCGGTGAGTTATACTTATAACGACGCGCGATTCGATCACGACAAGGTCCTCGGCGACAACCGTCTCGGCGGGGTGCCGCCGCATGTCGCGACCATCTCGCTGCCGCTCACTCATGCCGACGGCTGGTTTGCCACCCCCGGCTGCCAACTGCGGTCCGGCTCGACCTATGCCGACCATGCCAATGATCTTTCCTATGGCGGCACCACCTTGTTCTCGCTGGAACTCGGCCGCCGCCAAACCGATGGCTGGAGCGTCATCTTCGGCATTCAAAACCTCTTCGACCGCGATGCCATCGCCAGCACCGCCGGCGTGCTCGACCGCGCGGTCAATCCAGCCACCACATCCATCTTCCTCCCCGCCAACGGCCGCACCTTCAGCCTTCGGCTTGAACATGCATGGTGAAGACCCGCCCTCATGCACGCCGCCATCCTCACCGCCATCCTCTTTGCGCTCACCGGCGTGTGTGCCGCGCAGGCATCGAGCCTGCTCGGGGCGGGCCGCGCGAACGCCTGGCGGCTGGTGATCGCGCTGGGAGTGCTCGCGCTGTGGGTCCATGGCTTCGGCCCGGGACTGCGGCATGGATTGAGGCCCTGGTTTCTGGCAGCCGGCGCAGTCGGCTTCGGCCTTGGCGGCTGGTGTGCGATGCAGGCGCTGCGCCACGGCGGGTCAACCCTCACGCTGCTGGTCATCGAATGCGTTGCGGCGCTTGCCGCCACCGCCATCGGCTGGCTGGCGCTGGGTGCCGCGCTCGACGGGCGACAACTCGCATGGATGCTCCTGATCCTTGCCGGTGTGGTTCTCGGAGCTTCTCCCGGCCCGCTGCCCGCCCTGCCCCGGCCGCTGCTGCGCCGCGCCTGCGCCTTCGCCATGGCCGCAGGTTGCTTGCAGGCCGTCAGCATCAATTTGTCAAAGCACGGTTTCACTCTGGCTGCGGCTGCCGCCACCCCCGTGACGCCCGTCGAGGCGGCCTATCAACGGCTGTGGGGCGGTTGCATCGCCGCGCTCGTGATTCATGGTTTCATCCGTTGGAGCTCGCGCGGGCGGACCGCTCCGGCGGGCCCTGCGGCATCGTTTCCCGCATCGCCCTTGCCGGCACCGGCCTGGGTGGCGCTCAACGCGCTGCTCGGCCCCGTGCTCGGCGTGACCTGCCTGCTCTGGGCCGTGAGTCTGGTCCACAACCCCGGCCTGGTCCAGACCGTCGCCGCCACCGCCACCCTCCTCAGCATCCCCGCCGCCTGGTGGCTTGAGGGCGCGCGCCCGCGCCTCACCTACTATCTGGGCGTCACGCTCGCCCTCGCGGGCGTGGCCGGGCTTCTGACTGCCTGACTCAGTCGATCCGCACGGCTTTCCAAGTTGACGTCCAAGCGTCATGCAAGGATCGTCAGCCAATGACAGGAAAATGCGGGCTGACACGCGAACACGTCGCGCGGATTCTTGGTAACGAGAGTCTTGAACATGCGGCTCAACGCCTGCGGCCGGACATGGATTTCCTGCCCCACGTGCCCGCCGGCAGTGCGAAAATTTCCGCGGAACGCGCGCGCGCGCTGTGGAATGAAATCGGCGGCGATCCCGCGCTGCGCGAAATCCTGCTGGAGCGCGCGCCGGATGATCTCCCACTCTATCAGGGCAACATCGAGAACGCCATCGGCCTGCTGCGCATGCCCATCGGCCTGGCCGGACCGCTGCGTGTGAACGGCATGGCCGCCAAGGGGGATTACCCGATCCCGCTGGCCACCACCGAGGCCGCGCTGGTGGCGAGTTATCACCGCGGCTGCCGCCTGCTCACCGCGGCGGGCGGCTGCACGGCCATGGTGCTCTACGAAAGCGTCAGCCGCGCGCCGGGATTCGTTTTCGAAACCTCCGCCTGTGCCTGCCGCTTCATCGCCTGGGCGGTTTCACAATTCGAGGAATTCAAACGCATTGCCGAAAGCACCACCTCCCATGGCAAGCTGGTGGATCTCGGCTGCACGGTCGAGGGCAATCATGTCTATCTCAACTTCGAATTCACCACCGGCGACGCCTCCGGCCAGAACATGGTGACCATCGCCACGCAGGCGGTCTGCGATGAGATCCTGCAACACACACCGGTCAAACCGCTGCGCCACTACGTCGAGTCCAATCTATCAGGTGACAAGAAGGCCAGCGCCCGCTCTTTCACCACCGCGCGCGGCAAGAAGGTGACGGCGGAGGCGCGTCTAACAGCGGAGCTCGTCGCCAAACACCTGCATACCACGCCGCAGGCGATGGCCGACTATTGGCGCATGTCGGCCATCGGCGGCGTGCTCAGCGGCACGATCGGCGTGCACGGGCATTTTGCCAACGGCCTGGCCGCGCTCTACCTCGCCACCGGCCAGGATGCGGCCTGCGTCGCCGAATCCGCCACCGGGGTGACGCGCTTCGAAGTGACCGAAGACGGAGGGCTCTACGCCACCGTCACCCTGCCGGGCATCATGGTCGGCACGGTCGGCGGCGGCACCGGGCTGCCGACGCAGAAAGCCTGTCTCGAACTCATGGGTTTGCATGGCACGGGCAAGGCGCGCGCGCTGGCGGAAGTCTGCGGAGGACTGCTGCTGGCAGGCGAACTCTCGATCATCGCCGCGCTCGCCGCCGGCCACTTCGCCCGCGCCCACCGCAAACTCGCCCGCGGCCGCGCCACCGAATCCCCATGAGCCGCTGGTGGATCTATCAGAAAGAGCGTTTCCCCGTGTTCGCGCACGGGCCGCTCATCGCCGCCTTCAGCGCCTGCGCGGTGGCCTTCTCCTCGATGCTGCGCGGCGCGGCGCCGCCGCAATGGCAGTCCTATCTCACCGCCTTCGGCGTCTGCCTGCTGATGTTCTTCCAACTCCGCATCGCCGACGAATTCAAGGACCGCGAGGAGGACGCACGCTGGCGGCCTTACCGTCCGGTGCCGCGCGGGCTGGTGAAACTATCGGAACTGCGCGTCGTGTTCATCATCGCCGCCCTGCTGCAAATCGCGCTGGTGCTCGCACACGACTTCCGCCTGCTGCTCGTGCTCGCCGCGGCATGGACCTATTTCACGCTGATGAGTGTGGAGTTTTTCTGCCGCGATTGGCTGAAAGCCCGGCCGGTCGTCTATCTGCTCACCCACATGGGCATCATGCCCTTGGTCGATTTTTTCGGAACCGCCTGCGAATGGCTTCCACGCGGCGCCTCGGCTCCTTCGGGACTCGGCTGGTTTCTCACGGCGAGTTTCTTCAACGGCATCGTCATCGAGATCGGCCGCAAACTCCGCCAACCGGCCGATGAGGAGGAGGGAGTGGAAACCTACAGCCGCCTGTGGGGGAAATCCGGCGGCGCGGCGGTCTGGCTCGCGGCGATGTCCGCCACTCTCGGCTGCGCCGCCATGGCCGCCGCGCGCATCGGCTTTGTCCTGCCGGTGCTCACCGCGCTCGGCAGCGTTCTCGCCATCGCCCTGATCATCCTGCCGCGCTATCTCCGCGGCCAGCTTCCCGGCAAGCGCATCGAGTCACTCACCGGACTCTGGACACTCACACTCTATCTCATGCTCGGCATCGTTCCGCTTTGGCTGCGTGGGTGAGGTGGTTTCGTCCCTCGCACAGCCATCGCGGAGGCAGGTGATTCAGAAAGGAATGTCGTCATCGTCAACCGGGTCCGCCAAGGGTGTCTTTGGTTTGAGCCTTTTCCCGCCGACTTTGGCGATGCGGACGGAGATGACATTGTTCGACCTTTTCACTTCGAAGAGATCGATGGCCGCGAAGAGATCCACAAGTTTCTTGAAGCCGTATGATCGGTGGTCGAAGGGGCCCTCGTTGTTGATGCGGTTGGCAATGTTGGATAGGTTGGCCCAGCCCTCGTCATCGGCGGAGGAACTCACGGCGTTGCGGAGCGTGGTGATGAGTTTGGTGTTGTTTTTGAGGTTCTGGCCGGTTTGCAATTCCGCCTTCGCTTCCCCTGATTCCTGCTTGGTCGTGGTTTTCCTCGCGGGCTTCGGATCCTCCAGATAAATGAATCTCGAACAGGCGTTGATGAACGGAGCGGGGGTTTTCTGTTCCCCGAAACCAAAGACCTCCTTGCCGTCGGCCCGCAGCCGCTGGATGAGCGGCGTGAAATCGCTGTCCGACGAGACCAGGCAGAATGTGTTCACTTTCTTGGTGTAAAGAAGGTCCATGGCGTCGATCACGAGCGCCATGTCGGTGGCGTTCTTGCCTTTCACGAGGTCGAACGACTGCATCGGCTGGATCGAGTTTTCATGCAGCACCTTGATCCAGCCTGCGAGGTCGGATTTGGTCCAATTGCCATAAGCCCGGCGGATGTTCACCACGCCGTGGGCGGCGAGTTCCGAGAGGACGAACTCGATCTTCGCGGCAGGCGCGTTGTCGGCGTCGATGAGCAGGGCGATGCTGTTGGAGTGGGACAGGGTCATGGCGGGTTTTGCTGCCGTTGATTGTAAAACGTCAGGCAGGCTTGTTGGTGCCGGCGTTGCGGATTTGCTCGAAAGTGCCTTCGATGAGGTTTTTCCCCTGTTCTCCGATGTTGTGATAGATGGAGGACATCGTCTGGATCGTGCTGGCGGCCGGGCCGGCGAAGGTGAACTCGCAATTGACCACTTCGCACTGGTTGAGGGCGAACGGGCCGTAGCCGAGGACGACGAAGCGGCAGTTGGTGAATTCGCAGCCTTCGTATTCGTGGAAATCGAGGATGACTTCTTCGTTGGTGAACTTGTTCTTGGTAATCTTCATCTGGTTTCAGGGGCTTGTATCTTGGGGTTTTCCGCGTCCATGGATCAAAACGGGCGGGGATTCAAGACGGTCCCCGGGATTCGTGCAACTCTTTGAATTTTTGTTTGGCAGCGGTTTCCGGAATGAATGCCCGGCAGGCGGAATCGGGATCATTCGTGGGTCGGGGGCTCTGCCGCAGCCTACCGCGAAGGCGGTGGTGATAAGTTTCCGGGGTGGGGAGGATGTGGGCGGCGGGGTTGGTGATGTCCCGATTTGGATCGTGCCAGAAGCGGGAAAGCCTGTCAGGCTCACGGTCGTGAGCTTCCTGTTTCCCGGTTCCCTGGACTCCCCGGCATTTTCCCTCCTTGGCGGCAAAGGGGCGGCGCTGGCGCGGTTGGGTGCGCTGGGCTTCGGGGTGCCGCCATGGTTTGCCGTGCCGCCGGATGTGGAATGGAGAAACGAAGATCTAACCGACGCTCTGGCGCGGATCGGTGACGGCCCGTATGCCGTGCGCTCGTCCGGCGCGATGGAGGACGGTGGCGGGCATTCGTTTGCGGGGCAATTCGAGAGTTTCCTCGATGTGGAGGCGGCGGATGTTCCCGCAAAAATCGCCTGTGTCCGTGCTTCCGCGAGAAGCGAGGCCATCGTGAGCTACTGCCGCGAACGCGGTTTGCCCGTCCCGGGCGTGCCGACGGTGCTGGTGCAGCGCATGATCGCGCCGCGCTGCGCGGGTGTGGCTTTCAGCGCGGACCCGGTATCCGGCAGGCGCGGCGTGGCGGTGGTATCGGCGGTCGAGGGCACGGGCGAGAAACTCGTTTCCGGCGATTGTGATGGCGAGACGTGGCGGATTTCTCGCGAGGGGAAATGTGTCGGGCGGCCGGATGGCATGGTTCTAACCGAAAATGACGCGCTGGCGGTGGCGGAGCTGGCGCTCCGCTGCGAGTCCGCCTGCGGGCGCCCGCAGGACATCGAGTGGGCGGTCGATGCGGCGGGACAGTTATGGCTTCTGCAAAGCCGCCCGATCACCACACTGGGCACGACTCCCGATCCCGATGACATGCTGCGCGTCTGGGACAACAGCAACATCGCGGAGAGTTATGGCGGAGTGACCACGCCGCTGACGTTTTCCTTCGCCCGGCGGATTTATGAATCGGTGTATCGCGAGTTCTGCAAGATCATGTCAGTGCCGCAGGAACGCATTGCACGCTCCGACGATGTCTTCCCCCGGATGCTCGGGTTGATCCGCGGGCGGGTCTATTACAACCTGCTGAGCTGGTATCGCCTCATCGCCTTGTTTCCCGGCTTTCAGCTCAACCGCGGGTTCATGGAACAGATGATGGGTGTGCGCGAACCGATGCCTGAGGAAATCGTGCAACGCATCGTCGCGGAAAACCAAATCAGCCGCAGCGCGGATGCCATGGCGCTTGTGCGCACCGGCATCGGGCTGGTCCGTCAGAACATCGGGCTGCGGCGGCTGATCGCACGGTTCCAGATCCGTCTCAACCAGGCGCTGTCGGCACCGCCCGTGCCGCTGGAACTGATGTCCGGCGAGGAACTGGTCGCCCACTACCGCGATCTCGAAAGCCAGCTGCTGAAACGCTGGGACGCGCCGCTGGTGAACGATTTCCTGGCGATGATCTACTACGGCCTGCTCCGCAGCCTGTGCACGAAGTGGGCGGGCGATTCCTCCGGCACATTGCAGAACGAATTGCTGCTGGATTGCGGCGAAATCATCAGTGCCGAGCCGCCACGCCGGATCATGCGCATGGCTCGCCTCGCCGCCGCCGTCGACGGGCTGGGCGCGCTGCTCGCCGATCCGGAACTGCCGCTGCCGAGGAAACTCACTGCCATTTCCCGCGCGCCGGAACTGGCCCGCGAATTCGAATGTTATCTAACTGATTTCGGCGACCGCTGCCTGGAGGAGTTGAAGCTGGAAAGCCCGACGGTGCGCGACGACCCGGCCAGCCTGTTGATCTCAATCGGCTCGATGGCCCTGCGCGGCGATGTGGAGGCACAGCCGCATCCGGAAGCCGCTGCTTTCCCGCGCATCGGCAATCCGCTCAAAAGCGCGTTGTTCCGCCATGTGCTGCGCCATGCGCGGGAACGCGTTTGCTCGCGCGAGAACCTGCGCTTCGAGCGCACCCGCCTGTTCGGACGCGTTCGCTCGATCCTGCGCGAACTCGGCAAACGCCTTCATGCCGATGGCGTGCTGGAATCCGACGAAGATGTCTTTTATCTCGAACTCGGCGAAATCCTCGCCGTCTGGGATGCCACCGGAACCACCGCCGGCCTCGGCGAACTGGCGCAACTGCGGCGCGCGGAATTCGCCGAATACGAGTCCACCGAAGCCCCGCCCGACCGCTTCCTCACACGCGGTCCGGTCACGCGCTACAGTCATTTCGAAAACGCCCGCCCGCCGGTCGAGGAAGCCGGATCGCTCAGCGGCACCGGGGCCTGCCCGGGTCGCGTCACCGGCCGCGTGCGCGTGGTGCTCGATCCCCGCGGCGCGCGCCTTGAACATGGCGAAATCCTGGTCGCCCGCCAGACCGACCCCGGCTGGGTCGTGCTGTTCCCGGCGGCGGCCGGGCTGCTCGTCGAACGCGGCAGCCTGCTCTCGCACTCGGCCATCGTCTCGCGCGAACTGCGGCTGCCCTGCATCGTTTCCCTGCCCGGCATCACCCGGCTTCTGAAAACCGGCGACCTTGTCGAGATGGATGGCGCGACCGGTATTGTTAGAATCATTGAATCATGACCCGCTCCGAGATCCAGCATCGCGCCGATTTCACGACGATCCGCTACGCGCAGTGCTGGGAGGACTCGCGCCTGCTCACGGCGGCGTTGAAACCCGCTGGCAGGCATTGCCTCAGCATTGGCTCGGCGGGCGACAACAGCTTCGCCCTGCTCGCGGACGGCGCGGCATCGGTCACGGCGGTGGAGATGAACGCGGCGCAGATCGCCTGCATCGACTTGCGCCGCGCGGCGTATCTCTCGCTCGGTCATGCGGAGTTTTTGGAATTGCTCGGTTCGCGGCCGTCGTCGCGGCGCGATATCATCTATCAGAAATGTCGCGGCATCATGGCAATGGACGCGAGGAAATTCTGGGACGCGCGGCCGGGGGATATCGAACGCGGCATCGCGGGCATGGGAAAATTCGAGGGCTACTTCGCGATGTTCCGCAGGTTCGTGCTGCCGCTCGCCCATCCGCGCAAACGCGTGCTCGCGCTGTTGGAGCCTCGCCCATCCGCGCAAACGCGTGCTCGCGCTGTTGGAGCCGCGCGGTCCCGCGGAGCGGGAAAGGTTTTACAACGAGGTCTGGGACAACCGCCGCTGGAACTGGATCTTCCACGCGTTCTTCTCGCGCAAGGCGATGGGCGCGCTCGGGCGCGACCCGGAATTCTTCCGTTATGTCGAGGGTTCGGTGGCCGACCGAATCCTGGCAAGGACGCGCCATGCGCTGGCGGTGCTCGATCCCTCGGAAAATCCCTACCTGCACTGGATTCTAACAGGAACCCACCGCAAGGCACTGCCGGAGGCCTTGAAGGAGGAGAATTTCGCCGTCATCCGGGAAGCCCTGGAGGACGGGCGCTTCGAGGTGTTTCACGGACCGCTTGAGAAACTGTTGGAAGAGCAGCCGGACCGTCGTTTCGACGCCTTCAATCTGAGCGACATCTTCGAGTACATGAGCACGGAGAACACGAAGTTTTTGTTAGACAAGCTCGTGAAAGCCTCGAATCCGGGAGCGCGGCTCGCCTACTGGAACATGCTCGCGCCGCGCTCGCGGCCGGAATCGATGGCGGACCGCATGATCAGCCAAGATGGCGAGGCGGCACGCTTGTTTGAGGAAGACCGCGCGTTTTTCTACAGCCGCTTCGTGGTCGAGGAGGTGCGTCCGTGACCCCGCACGAATGGCTGGCTGTGGCCGTGGTGCTGGCCGGCCTGTTGCTCGGGCTG
This sequence comes from Akkermansiaceae bacterium, assembly GCA_025457625.1. Taxonomy (GTDB): domain Bacteria; phylum Verrucomicrobiota; class Verrucomicrobiia; order Verrucomicrobiales; family Akkermansiaceae; genus Luteolibacter. The sequence continues at coordinate 1,159 of JALOUA010000070.1, read as the reverse complement.
CCTCTCATCCGCTCGCTGGTCCTGCGCACCGGTGCATCGGCGGAAACCGCGCGCAAGTCGGTGCATGTGGCGATGGGTCTCGGCTGCGTGGCCTTTCCATGGATCTTCGAGCGCCCGCTGCCGGTTTGGATTCTAACAGCGATTGCGACGGTTTTTCTCGGCGTGCTGCGATACATCCCGTCGCTGAGGAGCGGCGTGGGATCGGCGCTGCATGGCATCAAGCGGCTTTCCTATGGCGAGATCCTTTTCGCCCCGGCGGTGGCGGCGGTGTTTCACTGGTCACAAGGCCAGCCCATCCTGCATGTGATTCCGATTGCAATCCTGACGATTTCCGACGCGGCGGGAGCGCTGGCCGGCACGCGCTGGGGAAGGCGGAGTTATGGCTGCGGCGAGGGTTTCAAGACGGTCGAGGGTTCGCTCATGTTTCTCGCTACGGCGTTCCTGTGCGTGTTCCTGCCGTTGTATCTCAACGGGGAAACCGATGGCATCCGTGCACTGTGGATCGCGCTGATCCTCGCCACGCTGGCGATGATGGCGGAGGGGACCTCGGACCGCGGCTTCGACAACCTGGTGGTGCCCGTCATTTGTCACTTCCTACTCGCACGCCTGTTGACATGCGATGAGCACGCCTTGGTCTGGCGTTTCGTGGTGGTGGCCCTGCTGATGGCGCTGGTGCTGTGGGGCTCGCGCTGGTCCACGCTCAGCGGCGCGGCGCTGCTGGGCGGCGCGTTGTTAGGTTATGCCTGTGCGATCATCGCGGACTGGCGCTTCGCCCTGCCTCCGGTGGCGGTTTTCATCTGCCACGTCGTCACCACGCGCAGGCACAAGCTGACCCATGTGTTCGATCACCGGCTGGACGCGGTATTGGCGCACAGCATCGGCTGCCTCCCATGGGTGATCGCCACAGGCTTGGATGAAATCTTCATGCTCACCGGACTGGCCGGGATATCCTTCGCGATGTCCTCTCAACTCGCGATGTTGGATTCCTCCACGCTGTCGTGGCTGGGGCATTTTTCTCCGAAGCCGCTGCGCTCGACACTCAAGGGCTGGCTGGTTGCCGGTCTGCCGGGTCTGGTGTGGTTCTCACCGCGATTCGACCGCCTCTTTCCCGGAGTGGTGATCGCGGTGATCGCCACGCCTCTTCTGGTCCTGCTGTTGC
>JALOUA010000335.1 GCA_025457625.1 Akkermansiaceae bacterium | reverse complement strand
TGGATTTTCGCGTAGAGGTCCGAGCGGATGTCGAAGATCACCTTCTGCTCGAAGATGTTGTTGATGAAGATGCGCAGCGCGTTCAGGCCGTCCTTGATCAGGAAACCGGCCAGGGCGATGCCGATCCACATGCCGAACTCGCCGTGGCGCGCGGGATTCGGGATGATGTGGTCGATGACGTGGCCGGTCGCATTGGGGAAAACGAACACGGCGAGCGTCATTCCGACCGCACACAGGAGTTGGGCCGTGGCCAGCCCCGGATAGTGCCGGAGGTAGGAAAAAACGCGGAGAATCGACTTCATGGGCGCGCGAGCGATGCCCTCCCGTGGCTGCTTTGTAAAGCCAAGCGCGCCACCGGCCGAAAAGTCGGTGAAATTTGCAGTTGCGGAGGGTGAGCGGGACTTCCTAGTGTTCGCGCACACGGAACTTAACGACCACTCCCTCAAACCCCATGGCCAACGTATTCGGAATCCTCACTGCCATCGTTCTCGCACTCTCGATCTTCGTCGCCTTCAAAAACAAGGCTGCCTACGAGGAGCGGATCACCGAAACCGCCCTCCAGAAAAACAACCTCAAAAAGAGCGAGGAACGCCTCTCGATCGCACAGAACGGCTTCAATGCCGCGGTCGAGGCCAAAGCCGCTGTCGACGGCGAAATCGCCAAGCTGACCGAGGAGTCGGCCGCCGTTCGCAAGAGCAACAACGACCTCAAGCTCGAAAACGAAAGCAAGACGCTCAAGGTGGCCGCCAACAAGGAAAAGCTCGACGACATCCGCGACAAGACCGCGCGGATCGGCAACATCGAGGAACTCGCCACCAAAATGCGCGACCTCGGCACCGAGCGTGAGGAACTCGGCCAGTCGATCACCGAAAACGAGTCGAAGCTGGCCAACCTCACCGCCGAGATCAATCAGGCGGACAACCAGGCCACCGCGCTGCGCACGAAACTCGACACTTTCGCCAGCGGCCAGTCGCTGCCCACCCTCAACACCCGGATCCGTTCGATCTACCCGACCTGGGGTTTCGTGACGCTGGCCGCAGGCAACAACGGCGGCGTGGTCGCCAATTCCACCCTCGATGTGGTGCGCGATGGCCAAACCATCGCCAAGCTGCTCGTCACGGCAGTGGAATCCACCACCGCCTCCGCCAGCGTCGTACCCGATTCGATCGCCGCGGACACCACGCTGATGGTGGGTGACCGTGTGATTCCCTCCGCCGCTCCCGCCACCAAGGGTGATCGCAACTGAGACCCCACCCGCCATTTCCCAACGCCCGATTCCGCAGAAATCCCATGAAAGCCATTGCTTACGTCGTCGCCATTCTCATTCTCGGTGGAGCCGCTTATTTCACGCTCGAGCATTCCCGCAAGTTCGGCGAGCTTGAGAAAGTCCGCCTCGACACCATCGCCTCCAACAAGGCCGTCTCGGCCAACGCCGACGCCAAGGAAACCGATCGCCGCAAGGCCGAAGAAGAACTCACCGCCGCGCAAAAAAGCCGTGAGGAATTGACGGCGGCGCTCGAATCGCTCAATGCCACCGCCGCCACCCTTGCCGCCGAGGCTGCGAATCTGGACCGCACGATCAAAGCCCAGGATGCGGAGTTCGCCGAGCTCAACAAGACGCTCGAACAAGTCAGCGCCATGCTACAGGGCCTGGGTGAGGACATCACACTGGAGAACCTGCCAGACAAGATCCAGCAACTCGAAGACGACCGGACGGCCCGCCAGGAAAAACTTCAGGAACTCGAAGGGCTCGTGGCCTCCGCGGAAAAGGCACTCGCCACCAAGCGTGATGAGATCGACCGCCTGGTGCGCCGCGAAACCCAGCGCACCGCCCGCATCGGCCGCAACGCGATGGAAGCCGTCGTCACCGCCGTCAATCAGGATTGGGGATTCCTGGTGATCGGTGCCGGTTCGAATTCCGGCTTCAGCCCGCAGACCCCGATGCTGGTGCAGCGCGACGGACGCCTGGTCGCACGCATCACTCCGTCCGCCATCGAGCCCACCCAGACGATCGCCGAAATTGATTTCAAAAGCATGGCCGCAGGAGCGCGCATCCAGCCGGGTGATCGTGTGATCCTCGCCAAGCCCGCCGCCAACTGAGACAGGCACCGTGGTTTTTTTCAAGCCAAGCGGGTCTGCATCCCATCAGCTTCACTTACCACTCCACGACTCATGAAACTCCCGCGTATCCAGTTTCACGCCACCGCATTCGCCGCGGGTCTTGTCTTGGTTTCCTGCGCGGGCGAACCGGAGAAAAAGCCGGTGGGGCCGGTCTCCGAAACCAGCCGGATTCCTTGGAACACCCCGGTTGCGGGACAAGGCCAGGGTCAGTTCGGCATGATGCCGCAAAATCAATACCGCCGCTGAGCATCGTGGCTGGGACTTGCAGCCCCGGTCCGTTTCTTGGGACATCCTGCCCCAAGTTCCTCTGAGAACCAGCTCTCAGCCTTATTTACTCTGCTGCACCTCTTCGGTTTTCACCTCTTTGGCAGGCACGAACTTCAGGCCCACGCCGTTGATGCAGTAGCGCTGGTCGGTCGGCGTGTTGTAGCCCTCGCCCTCGAAGACGTGGCCGAGGTGTCCCTCGCATTTCGCGCAGATCACCTCCACCCGGACCATGCCGAGAGTGACGTCCTTGCGCGTCTTCACGTTCTGCGCCTTCGCCGGGTCGTAAAACGACGGCCATCCGCAGCCCGAGTCGAATTTCTCCTTCGACGAGAACAGCAGCGCGCCGCAGCCGGCGCAGTGGTAGGTGCCCTCACCCTGTTTTTTGAACTCCTTGTAAACCGCGCCATGCGGAGCCTCGGTTCCCGCCTTGCGCAGGATCCGGTATTGCTCCGGAGTCAGCAATTCACGCCATTCCGCGTCGGTCTTGACCACTTTGTCGGCCGGCTCTTCCGGTTTTTCGTTGCTGGTTTCCATGGCGGGTCTCTTCTGTTCTCCGGCGGAGCAGGCCGCAAGCAGGAATGCGGACATGGCGAGGCAGAGCGTCTGTTTCATGATGGGATGTGGCGGTTGCAACAGCGGACTTTAGCCCGGCTTTGGCCTGCGGCATCAAAAAATTACCCGTAAACCGGCCAATCGTCGCAAGCAGAACCAGCCACCGGCCATGCAATGGGACGTGATTTTTCAATCCCAAGGGATTGTGCGGCCATTCCCGGGTCAACCGTCATGAATGCCAGGCAACGATCAACGGATTGTCTGCCATGAGTTGGCTCCCGCGCGCCGCGTGATTGTAACCCGGATGGCCGCTTTCGTCTCGACACTGCGCGCGGAGCCGCCAGACTCCGGCCAAAACCTGTCATACATGCGGATCGCTCTTTTCGGTGACATTCATGCCAATCTGGAGGCTCTCGAAGCCGTCCTCGAGGACGCTTCGAAACAAATCGTCAGCGACTACGTCTGCATGGGCGATATCGTCGGCTACAACGCCGACCCCGCCGCCTGCCTTGAGCGGGTGCGGGCGATGGACTGCCCCACCGTCAAGGGCAACCACGACGAGGACGCGTCCGGACTACACTCGCTCGACAACATGAACCCGGTCGCCGCCGCCGCCCTCGAGTGGACGAGACACCAGCTCAGCGAC
>JALOUA010000334.1 GCA_025457625.1 Akkermansiaceae bacterium | reverse complement strand
TTCATCGCCATCGATGATCAGAACGACTGGGTCGGCCACATGGGCGGGCATCCCCTGGCGAAAACCCCGAATCTTGACGCCCTCGCCGCGCGCGGCACCACCTTTCTCAACGCGCACTGCCAGTCGCCGCTCTGCAATCCCTCGCGCACCAGCCTGATGTTCGGCCTGCGCCCGACGACCACCGGCATCTACGGCCTGTCACCCGCGCCGCGCGACCATGCCGGGGTCCGCAACCGCGTATCCCTGCCACAGCACTTCGCCGCACACGGCTACCGCACCTATGGCACCGGCAAGATCTATCACAAGGGCACGAGCGCCGGCGGCAATCCGGCGCAGCCGGAATTCGACGTCACCGCGCCCTTCGGCGGCGTCGGTAGCAGGCCGCCCGCCAAACTCATCGGACCCACGCCGATGGGCGACAGCCCGCTCATGGACTGGGGCGTCTGGCCGCCGGACAATGATGATACCAGGAAAGGCGATTACAAGGTGGCCTCATGGATCGCGCAACAGATCCGGCAGGCACCGGAAGATCAGCCGTTCTTCATCGCCGCCGGGTTTTTCCTGCCCCATGTGCCGTGTTACGCCACGCAGCAGTGGTTCGATCTTTATCCGGATGACGACAGCGTTCTGCCGAAGATTTTGGAAAACGACCGCGACGACACCCCGCGCTTTTCATGGTATCTTCACTGGAGGCTTCCCGAGCCGCGTCTCAATTGGCTGCGGGAGAAGAATCAATGGCGCAACCTCGTCCGCAGCTACCTCGCCTGCACCAGTTTCGTCGATTCCCAGATCGGCCGCCTGCTGCAGGCGCTCGAGGAATCCGGGCATGACAAGGACACCATCGTCGTCGTCTGGAGCGACCACGGCTGGCACTTGGGCGAAAAGGGCATATCCGGCAAAAACACGCTGTGGGACCGCTCCACCCGCGTGCCGCTCATCTTCGCCGGTCCCGGGGTGAAACCCGCGCAACGCTGCGCGCAGCCCGCCGAACTGCTCGACATCTATCCCACGCTCGTCGAACTCGCCGGATTGACGCAACGCGACGACCTCGAAGGCCTCAGCCTCGTTCCGCAACTGCGCGACGCCGCCAGCCGGCGCGAACGCCCCGCCATCACCAGCCACAACCAGGGCAACCACGGCATCCGCAGCGAACGCTGGCGCTACATCCATTACGCCGACGGCAGCGAGGAACTCTATGACATGACCGCCGATCCGCACGAATGGCATAACCTCGCGGCAAAACCCGGGCATGAGCAGATCCTCGCGGAGCACAGGAAATGGCTGCCCAAGCCGGATCTCCCGCCCGCCCCGCGCAGCGCCGACCGCATCCTCACCTACGACGCAGCCACCGACACCGCCGTATGGGAGGGAAAACCGGTGAAACGCACCGATCCCATCCCCGAATGAAACCCCGGAACCGCAGGCCTTGTGGGATGAGCAAGCCCCCCGGACCCGTTCCTCCCGATACCCGACGACAGGAAATGACCCGCAATCCCGTGCATCCGGCCACCCGCACGTTTTTTTCATTCCTCGCGTGTTCGCTCGCGCTTGGCGGCGCGACCACCGGGTATCCGGAACCGCCCGATCGCAGTCCTTCGAAAGGCGGCATCACCTATCACATCGATCCCGTCCGTGGCGATGATGCGAATGCCGGTCTGACACATGGCGAACCCTGGAAAACCTTCCATCCCGTCAACCGGATGCTCCTCGCACCGGGCGACCGCGTCGAGGTGAATCCCGGGCGCTTCGATCACACGCTGTCGCTTGCGGGTGGAGGCACGATGGAGCGGCCCGCCGAAATACGCTTCGCCGCGGGGCGCTACGATTTCGATCCGGCGAACGCCCGCCGCGAGGCCTATCAGATTTCCAACACCAACGACGACCCGCAAGGCCTCAAGGCCGTGGGCCTGCACATCAAGGGTGCGAAACACCTGCGCATCACCGGCCCCGGTGCGGTGATCCTCGCCCGGGGCAAAATGATTCACGTCTGCATCGACGACAGCGAGGATGTCACCATCGGGGGGCTCGCATTCGACTACCACCGGCCGACGGTTTCCGAGTTCCGCGTGGCCGCGTCCGGGGACGGCTTCGTTGACCTCGCGATCCACAGGGATTCACCCTACACGATCAGCGGAGGGAAAATCACCTGGCAGGGCGAAGGGTGGAGCCACACGACCGGACTCGCACAGGAACTCGACCCGGAAACCCATGAGCTGCGCCGCCGCCGCGACCCGCTTGCCGGGCTCGTTCTCGAAGAACTGGAACCGTTCGTCGTCCGCGCCCGCGGCAGCACCGGCATGAAACCCGGCCGCATCTATCAGATTCGCGACACCCGCCGCGATTGCGCCGGCGTCTTCACCCGCCGCAGCCGCGGCATCACATGGAAGGACGTGCGGTTCCGCTTCCTTCACGGCATGGGCCTGGTCCACCAGTTTTCGGAAAACCTGACCTTCGATTCGGTCGTCATCGCGCCCGACGAGTCCGGCGGCCGGACCACCGCCGCCTGGGCGGATTGCCTGCATTTCTCGGGCTGCAAGGGCAGGATTCTGGTCAAGGACACCGTTTTCTCCGGAGCGCACGACGACGCGATCAACATCCATGGCACCTATCTCCGGATCATCGGGCGGATCTCCGATCGCATGATCAGGGTCCGCTTCATGCATCCGCAGACGTTCGGATTCATGGCTTTCAACCCCGGCGACGAGGTCGGGTTCGTGCATTCCGGTTCGATGGCATCCTATCATTCCAACCGCGTGCGGGAGGCGCGCATGGATGACCCGCGGGAACTGCTGCTCACGCTGGAACGGCCCGTTCCGGACGAACTCGCGGAGAACGACGTCATCGAGAACGTCACATGGACGCCCGCAGTCGAAATACGCGGTTGCAAGGTCATGCACATTCCAACCCGCGGTTTCCTGATCACTACCCCGCGCACGGTGCTGGTGGAGGACAACGAATTCCTCGCCACCCACATGAGTGCCATCCAGGTGGACGCCGACACACGGAGTTGGTTCGAGTCCGGCGCCGTGCGGGACATGACCATCCGCGGCAACCGCTTCATCCGCTGCGGCGAGCCGGTCATCCACATCAACCCGCGCAACTCCGTTCCCAACTCCGCCGTCCACCGGAACATCCGCATCGTGGACAACACCTTCGATCTCCGCAACAAGCTCGCCATCGGCGCGAAAAGCACCGCCGGCCTCCGCATCACCGGCAACCGCATCCTCGCGGACGAACCGCTGGCAAACAACGCGTGGCTCCTCACCACCGACTGCGCGGACGTGGTGGTCGATGACAACCCGTCACGGGCACGCGGCACCGGGCCGTCCGGCGGATGAAATGAAAACGGATGTGATGGCGAAGCGCCCCGTCATCCCTCATCATTGAAACATGGCGCTGCGGACGCCCGTTTCCTTGTCCATGCATGGCTTCAAACCGTTCCTCGTTTTTCTAACAGGGCTTTTGCTGGCGGGCGCGGCGATGGCCCGGCAGCCGAATGCGTGCTGATCCTGGCGGACGACCTCGGCTACCGCGACCTCGGCTGCCAGGGGCATCCGGCGATCCGCACGCCGGTGCTGGACAAACTGGCGGCGGATGGAGTGCGGCTCACGGACTTCCACGTGGGGGTCTCGGTCTGCACGCCCTCGCGGATGGCTCTTCTCACCGGCGCATATCCCGTGCGCGTCGGTTGGGAAAGGGGCGTGGTCGGTTATCCGATGGGCATGCGCGACGGCATGAGCCCGGACGCGCTCACCATCGCCGAGATCTTCAAGGCGGAGGGGTACGCGACGGGAATCTCCGGCAAATGGCACATCGGCGATCTGCCTGAAACACGCCCGCACAGCCAGGGCTTCGATTGGACGTATTACATCCCGTCGAGCAACAACCAGACGGATCTGATCCGCC
>JALOUA010000333.1 GCA_025457625.1 Akkermansiaceae bacterium | reverse complement strand
TCATCCAGCGCGTGTTCGAGTTCCTTGATGAAAACCCCTTTGTCGAAAACCCCCTCCGCTTTCGCGACATCGGCGAGTGCGACATCCGTGCGGCGGTCGCCGGTGGTCTTGATGATGACTCGTTCCAGCATCAGATCGGGAAAAGCGGTCGAGAGCGCGGCTTCCGTGGCGCACGCCTGCACCAGCGCGAGCTCGCTTCCACGCGTGCCGATCTTCATCTTCATGGGGGATTCGTTCATGGGTGATTGGGTTCGAACAGTGGGAATTTCGCGCCGGGCCGAACCTCGGACGGTGGTTCGATGCCGAAGGTGATGTCATCTCCGACGCGATAGGGACCGTAGGCGATGGGCACCACGGTGAGACACACGAGCGGATCCTCGTCATCCACCAGACGTTCGATGTGGATGATGGCCGCGCAGTTCGGGCTTTTGCCAACGGAAAGCACGTCGCCCGGCCGGAACTCGCGCGCCGCGTGGGTCTCGGTGGTGGGAAACAGGTATTCGATCACCACCGGATAAGGTGCCGGTTTGGTGAAATCGTCGGGTTTCACCAGCGCCCTGGCCCGGATGGCGAATCCTTGCGTGATGAAATCATCCGGACCCAGCTCGCGGACCTGTTCCACCTGATAGTCGCCCTCGATGTAGGTGAGCGCGAGCGGCCGCTCGAAGTTGGTGAGGTAGTTGCGCATCAGGCGGGTGTTGAATCGCCCGAGCTGGTCCGCGTTGAGGGGAAAAAACCGGCTGTAAAGCCCCCGCGGGTCCAACAGGTTGCCGTTGGGAACTTCGAGCACGGTGTAGCGCTTGAGTTCCGGCAGGCGGCCGATCTTGCGGAGGATCTCGTAGTTCCGCGGCACTTCGGGACTGCCGAAGACATGCAGGCATACCGTCCAGCTCATCACCGCGAAACACAGCGCGAGCGCGTTGGCCAGCAGCCACCAGAAATAAGCCGGGCGGCGCGGGGCGGGTTCTTCGATGACGCGGGGCACGAGACGCGGTTGGATCAGGGATTTCCGCAGGATTCCTCCATGGCAATTTCGTCCGGCCCGGCGGGTGCGTCGGCGCTCTCGAACGAGGTGCCGCAGCCGCACGAGCGGGCGGCGTTCGGGTTGTTCACCTTGAATCCCGCGTCGCTGAGATCGTCGGAGAAATCGATTTCACAGCCGCGCAGGCGTTCGGTGCTGTCGGCGGCCACGATCAGGCGCGCGCCACGGGATTCCACCACCACGTCGCCCGGTTCGGGATCGGCCACTTTCATTTCATATTGCCAGCCGGCGCAGCCGCCGCGGCGCACGGCGAGGCGCAACCCGGCAGCGGGCGATGAGGCGCGGCCGGCAAGCAGGCTGACCAGTTCCCCGGCGGCTTTTTCAGTGAGGTGGATCATGGCGGACGACGAACGCTAAGCGCATTCCCGCGAATGTGAAACCCGAAATCAGGGCGCCTGTCCGCTCGCGCTTCGGGACTTTCGTTTCGAGTTGCGTTGAATTACAAGAATGAACTTGACGAGTCCGGACCCCGCTCTTTCATTCCGCCCCGCCCGCGGTCCCACCACCGGGCCCATAGAATAGGCGAGGTGTATCCACCATTCCCGAGTCAAGCGCATCATTTCCATGTCCTCATCCAAAAGTTCCCCTAAAAAAGCCGCCCCCAAGACCCAAGCCGCGGCGAGCCAAAGCAGGACAGACAAAACCGCCAAGGATGTCGCCAAGACCGTGAAACCCAAGGCCCCGGCGTCATCCAAGCCCGCCAAGCCGGCGGCACCTCCGGCAAAGAAACCCGCCGCCAAACCGGAAGCCGGGAAACCTGCTGTCGCCGGAAAACCCGCCGCCAAACCGGCTGCTGCCGTCAAGACCGCGAGCGCAGCTGTCGACAAACCCGCCGCCAAAGTGAAGCCGGCAACCAAGCCCGCATCCACGCCACCCGCCAAGGAGGTGAAGCCGGCCAAGGACGCCAAAACCGCCGCCAAGCCGCCCAAGGAAGCCGCCGAAGCCAAACCCGCGGCCGCCACCGAGGACACCAACAAGCGCCGCATCGACACTCCGGAAATCCAGGAGAAAATCCGCGAACTCATCAAGCTCGCCAAGGAGCAGGACTACCTGACTTTCGACGACATCAACGACATCCTGCCCAACGACCTCGTCGATCCGGACGATGTCGAGGCCATCATGGAGCGGCTCCGCAACATGGAGTTCGACATCATCGACGCCTCCGAGGTGGACCGCTACAAGGACAAGAAGCGCGATGACGACAGCGGTGACGACGAGGATCTCAAGGCCGACCAGAAACTCGACATCCTCGACGATCCGGTCCGCATGTATCTCAAGCAGATGGGCCAGGTGCCGCTGCTCACCCGCGAGCAGGAGGTGGAGATTTCCAAACGCATCGAGGATGCCGAGATCGAGGTGGCGCGCCACCTCCACCTGTTCGGCTTCGTCACCGATTCCTACCTTGAACTCGCCGACAAGCTCACCAAGGGCAAGGAGCGCTTCGACCGCGTCATCCTCGACAAGAAGATCGAGTCCCGCGAGCGCTACATGAAGGGCCTGCCGAAACTCTGCGACCAGTTGAAGCAGCTCCATCATGAGAATGACGACATCTTCCGCCAACTGTCCGCCAAAAGCCCCCGCGGCAAGAGGAAGCTGGAGGAGGAGTTCCAGAAGAACCTCCAGACGCTTCACCGCGTTTACACCCGCTTTTATTACAAACAAAAGGTCGTCGAGGACTTCTGCGAGCAGGTCAACGACTACATGCAGAAATTCTGGAAATACGGGCGCAAGTTGCAGACGCATCCGGACGACAAGGAATTCCAGACCAAGCTGCGCGAAATCCAGCAGCGCTCGTGGCACACGCTCGAATCCGTCGAGGAATCCAACAAACTGCTCAAACACTGGCTCAAGGAGGCACTCAAGGCGAAAACGGAAATGGTCGAGGCCAACCTCCGCCTCGTCATCTCCATCGCCAAGAAATACACCAACCGCGGCCTCTCGTTCCTCGACCTCATCCAGGAGGGCAACATGGGCCTGATGAAGGCGGTCGAGAAATTCGAATACCGCCGCGGCTACAAGTTCTCCACCTACGCCACCTGGTGGATCCGCCAGGCCATCACCCGCTCCATCGCCGACCAGGCCCGCACGATCCGCATCCCGGTCCACATGATCGAGACGATCAACAAGCTGATGCGCGTGCAGAAGCAGCTCGTCCAGGAATACGGCCGCGAACCCTCACCCGAGGAAATCGCCGAGGAAATCCACCTGCCCGTCGAGCGTGTCCGCGCCGTGCTCAAGATGGCCCAGCAGCCGATTTCATTGCAGGCGCCCGTTGGTGATTCGGACGACACCTCGTTCGGCGACTTCATCGAAGACAAGGCCGCTGACAACCCGATGGAGGAGGCCGGTTTCTCGATGCTCAAGGACAAGATCAAGGACGTGCTCGACACTCTGACAGAGCGCGAGCGCGAGGTGTTAGAACAACGCTTCGGCCTCAAGGACGGCTACAGCCGCACGCTCGAGGAAGTCGGCCGCCAGTTCCAGGTCACCCGCGAGCGCATCCGCCAGATCGAGGCCAAGGCGCTGCGCAAAATGCGCCACCCCACCCGCATCCGGA
>JALOUA010000332.1 GCA_025457625.1 Akkermansiaceae bacterium | reverse complement strand
GTCTGGAACATGGAACAACACGATCCGGATGATTTCATGGCGGACCTCAACGCCCACGGCCTGCCATGGACCTGCGTCGAACTCACCCGCGAACAGGCGGAGTCACTGAAACCCGCATGAGCCAAGCCAACGAAATGAGCCACGAGATGATCGATTCCACGGAACGGCTGATCCGACACCTTGAAGAAAGCGGGCGGCGGGAAAAGCCGCCGGTTTGCGCCGTGGACACCGAGGCGGACAGCCTGCACCGCTACCGCGAATCGCTCTGCCTGGTGCAGTTCGCCGTGCGGGGCAAGGCGGTGCTGATCGATCCGCTGGCGATTGAAAATCTGGAACCGCTCGGCGACTACCTCGCCGAGGCCACCGTCTGGATGCACGGCGCGGATTATGACATGACCATGTTCAAGCGGCAGTTCGGCAAGCTGCCGGCGGTCGTTTACGACACCCAGATCGGCGCGCGTCTGTTAGGCGCGCGGCGTTTCGGCCTCGGCGACCTCGTCAGCCAGTACTTCGGCGTGGATCTGTCCAAGACCTCGCAGAAGGCCGACTGGGGCAAGCGCCCGCTCTCGCCCAAGATGATCGAATACGCGCTCAACGACGTGCACTACCTGCTCGACATGGGCGACCGGATCGTCGCGGGTCTTCACGAGCTCGGGCGTTACGACTGGTTCGAGGAAAGCTGCGCCGCGGCCCGCCAGAAGGTGCTCGAGCGCGACGATTCGAAGGACGAGATGTGGCGCATCCAGGGCTCGGGCAAGCTCGACCGCCGCGGCCTCGCCTGCCTCCGCGCGTTGTGGCATTGGCGCGATGCCGAGGCCAAGAGCTGGGACCGCCCGTCATTCATGGTGGTGCCCAACCGGCAGTTGCTCGAATGGAGCACCGACCTTGCCGCCGGCCGCAGCGTGACACTGCCGCATCACTTCAGGCCGGACCGCGTGAAACGTTTCCGCGCGACCGTGGCGGCCATCAACGCGCTGACTGAAAACGAGTGGCCCGCGCGCAATGCCGCCAAACGCCGCAAGCGCGACCGCGACTTCGACCGCAGGGTGGACGAGTTCCTGCGCCAGCGCGACGAAGCCGCCGCGAAACTCGACATCGAAAGCTGCCTGATCGCCCCGCGGGCCGTTCTCGAAACCCTCGCCGCCGGCGAGGCCAGGCCCTCCGAACTCCTGCTCAAGTGGCAGTTGCAGTGCCTCGATCTGGCGGAATGAAGCCGCGCGAAACGGCAATGAGACATTGACCGGAGCCGCGACGGATGGCACGTTTGCCTGCACATGAAACGCTTCACGGTCATTCCGTCAGCCATCGTTCTGGGACTCGCCGGTTGCGATACCATGAGTCGCCCCATCTCGACCGGGGAATTCGATCCCCTCAGCCAGCCGGGCGCTGGAATGAATGGTGCGCCGGCCAGCTCCGCGGCCTTCAGACCCGGCCAGTTCGTCCGCGCGATCATGGACAACACCGCGTTTTTCAACACCCGGCCCAAGGGCGACAGCGATGCCGACAAACTGCTGACGCGCGGCACTTCCATGAAGGTCATCTCGCTGAGCGACAGTTATGTGAAAGTGGAGCTCGACAGCGGCGAGGTCGGCTGGGTGCCTGCCCTGATGATCGAGGACCCCAACGCCGCGCCAAGCCCCGACGGTGCCTTCGGTGCGCTCAATCCGGGCGAATACCAGGTTTATCCGCCGACCGGCGGCTACGGCGGCGAGTTGCCGCCGGTCAATCCGGGCGAAATGCCGCCGGAAGGCGCGATCCCCACGGTGATCGATCCCGAGGCCCCCGTCAGCACGGATCCCATACCGCCGGTCACCGTGCCGGAAAATGCTTTTCCATCCCCACCCGCGCCGCTGCCGGAACCCGTGCCGCCCAAGGGCAAGCCGGAGTAGCATGACGCAGCGGATCCCGGCTCACGCACGGTGCCGCTCGTAAGCCTCCACAATCCGGCCCACCACCGCATGGCGGATGATGTCCGCCTGTGAAAACCGCTGGAAAGCAACGCCCTCCACGCCTTCCAGCGCGTGTTCCGCCTCACCCAACCCGGAGCGCACGCCGGGTTTCAGATCGACCTGCGAGCCATCGCCGGTGACGACCATTTTCGATTCATCGCCCAGACGGGTGAGGGCCATGAACATCTGCTCGCGGGTGGTGTTCTGGGCCTCGTCGAGGATGACGAAGGAACGCGCCAGCGTGCGGCCGCGCATGAAGGCGAGCGGCGCGATTTCAATGGTGCCATCCTCCAGATAACGCTGACCCTCCTCCGGATCGAGCATGTCATGGATCGCGTCATAAAGCGGCCGCAGGTAGGGCGCCACCTTCTCGCGCAGATCACCCGGCAGGAAACCAAGCGCCTCGCCCGCTTCCACCGCAGGCCGGGTCAGCACGATGCGCTGCATCACGCGGCGCTTCAGCAGGGTGAGGGCCATCGCCATCGCGAGATACGTCTTGCCCGTACCGGCCGGGCCGAGACCGAAAACCACGTCATGACTCTCGATGGCGCGCACGTATTCAAGCTGCGCCGGAGTCTTCGGGATCACCGGCTTGCGCCCGCGGGATCCCACCAGCCGCACCTCCGCCAGATCGTTCACACCGATGCTGCCGGCGCGCGCCGCCACATCCACCGCCAGTCGGAAATCCCGCGCCTCAATCCGCCCGCCCTTGCGCTGCGCGCTCTCCAGATCCGCAAACACCGCCCGCGCCCGCGCGATCGCCTCCGGTTCCCCGGAAAGCAGCACCCAGCCCTCGCGCGTGACGGCCCTGACACCCAAGGCATCCTCAAGATAAGCCAGATTCCTGGGCTCGTTGGCAAACAAGCCGTGCAGAAACTGCGGCGTGTCGAAGTCCAGTTTGAATTCCGATGGGTTGTCCTCTTGCATGAGCCGGCGCATGGGCGCCGACGGAATCCACGCATCGCAGCGCCGGTCGCACAAGCCGCAATGCCGTCCGGATGACTCACACAGCCATAAAAAATGGCGGCCCGACTGATCATCCTCAGGGAAAACCCATTAACCCCGGGGCATCTCAGTCGGACCGCCTGTGTGTCGCGACAAATCAGAGAAAAGCAGCGGGTGTGCCAAGTTTTCCGGAACCTTGGAAATTTTTCCGCAAGCTTCAGCTCATGCGGAAAACAATGCGCGCCTTGGTCAGGTCGTAGGGCGACATTTCCATTTTCACGCGGTCGCCGACGACCAGTCGGATGAAGCGCTTGCGCATTTTGCCGGAAATGTGGGCCAGCACCTCGTGGCCGCTCTCCAGGCGCACCCGGAACATCGTGCCCGCGAGCACAGCGGAAATCTCGCCCTCCACCTCCACGGCCTTGTCTTCGGTGTCTTTGGTCGAGCGTTTGGGCGGACCATAACGGTTGCGGTTGCCGGAGGAACGTCGTCCTTGATTCTGGGGGCGGGAGGCCATGATGGAGTGGATGGAATCTGGCGCGGCAACTACCGCGCGTGCGGCTGTTCGGTAAATCATCGACCCGGCCTCAGCAATCCCAAAAAACGCCGGATTTCGCCAGGGTCCCTGCATTAGGGATCGTTACTTGAGCAAGTCGGCATGAATGGGAAGAAATTTGAACCGCCAAGACGCCAAGTGCGCCAAGGAAA
>JALOUA010000331.1 GCA_025457625.1 Akkermansiaceae bacterium | reverse complement strand
TTCGATCAATTCACCATCGAACAACTCGCCGGCGACCTGCTTCCCGGCGCCACCGCCGACCAGCGGCTTGCCACCGCGTTCCACCGCAACACGCAGTGCAATACCGAAGGCGGAACCGACGACGAGGAGTTCCGCGTGGCCGCCGTGATCGACCGCGTCAGCACCACCTGGACCGCATGGCAGGGCACCACTTTCGGCTGCGTGCAATGCCACTCGCATCCCTATGATCCCATCGACCACCGCGAGTTCTATCAGTTCACCGCGTTCTTCGACAACACGCTGGATTGCGATCAGGATGATGATTTCCCGAGAATGAAAATCGCTAACGACCCCGCGCAACGCGACGAGTTATCAGATCTTGAAAAACGCATCCGCGACACCCGCCTGCGCATCAACCGCGGCGGACAGGAAATCGCGAACACCACCACCGACTGGCAGGTTTTCATTCCCGACGCGTTCGCGCCGAGCCATGGCACGCTCGCGGTGGATGGCGATGGCACGATCCGCAGCCAGGGCACGCTGCCCGCCGGATGCCAACATGAGGTTTCAGGAGCCGCGCCGTCGTTCACCGCGTTGCGCGTCGGCATCCTGCCGGACAGCAGTGACCTGCTCAAGTGGCCGGAGCGCGGATCTCTGGTGACCAAGCTTGAAGTGCGCCTCATCGATGCCGCCGGCAAGAGCGTGCCGGTGCCGCTCAAGGACATCATTGCGGATCATCTCGACGGCCCCTACGATCCCGCTCCGGGAGGAAACTTCGGCGGCTTTCCCAAACTCGAAGGTCCGCGCTGGTTTGTGATCGTGCCCGGATCGCCGGTCGCGCCGGAACCGGGAAGCCGGCTGGTCATCACGCTCGAAAACCGCGCGCAAACCACCGGCGAACAGGCGACACCTGTTAGAAACTTCCGGGTCGATGTTTCCAACCGTCCCGAGTGGACCGCGCTGGCTGCCGATCCCGGGCGCATCGTTTTGTGGAAATCCCACGCCGACCTGAAGAAACGGCACGCCGCCATTCCCGGCACGCTGGTGCCGGTAATGATCGAACGCCACGACGATGCCAGACGCGAGACGCGCGTTTTCGCACGCGGCAACCGCCTCACCAAGGATGAGGTGGTACATCCCGGCATCCCCGCGATTTTCCAAACCCCATCTACGGGCAAGCCGAAGGACCGTCTTGAAATGGCGCGCTGGCTGGTGTCGAAGGAAAACCCGCTGACCGCGCGCGTGCTGGCCAACCGCCTGTGGGGCGAGCTGTTCGGCACCGGCATCGTGCGCACCATGGAGGACTTGGGAACCTCCGGCGAACCGCCGTCCCATCCCGAGCTGTTAGACCACCTCGCATTGCGCCTGCGCGATCATCACCGATGGTCGGTCAAGTCGCTGCTGCGCGAGATCGTCTTGTCATCGACGTACCGCCAGAGCCACAAGGCCACGCCGGAACTGGTGGCGCGCGATCGCGACAACCGGCTGCTGGCACGAGGCCCCCGCGTCCGCCTCACTGCGGAAATGGTCCGCGACCAGGCGCTCGCCGCCGGAGGATTGTTGTCGGGGAAAATGTATGGTCCGCCGGTATATCCGCCGCAGCCGGATGGCATTTGGGGCAGCGTCTACAACGGCGCCAACTGGAAGGAATCCAGCGGCGAGGACCGCTACCGCCGCGCGATCTATACCTACACCAAGCGCACCAGCGGGTTTCCGGGATTCATCACCTTCGATGTGCCGACCCGCGATCTTTGCAGCGCGCGCCGCATATCGAGCAACACGCCCTTGCAGGCGCTCGTCACACTCAACGACCCGGCCCACATCGAGGCCGCGCAGGGGCTGGCAAAACGCATGGAGGCCCATGATCCGGAGCTGGCGGAGCGTATCGCCTGCGGCATGAAACTCGCCACCCAGCAGGAAGCCGCCGCCGGTGTCATCGACGAGCTGCTCGCGCTGCATGCCGACGCCCTCGCCGTTTATGCGGAAAGCCCCGCGGATGCCGCCAAACTCGGCCCCACGCCCGAAGCCGCCGCGCTCGTGCTGGTGGCCAACACCCTGCTCAACCTCGACTCCGCGTTGAACCGTTAGATTTGAATATGGAATCCACGGCCGCATGGCGCAACCCATGTGTGAGGCGCTCGTGGTCCCGCGCCTGGTTTGACTTGGTCGGCTCCACGCTCATCGCGCCCCAGATTGGCAGACTCTTCCCGGTTGGTTGCCCTCAGGATTCGCGCATCAGGGTTCAAGCTTCGCGGCGGATGTCCAGCGACTTGATGCGCGAGGACAAAGTGGAGGGCGGCATGCCTAACAGCCTTGCGGCCCCATCCGCGCCGGCGACCTTCCAGCCGCAGGCATCGAGCGCCCGGCGGATGTTGGCGCATTCGAGCGCGGCCATTTCCGCGGCGGTGAGCACGCGGGGCCCGTTGGCGGGATGCGCTTCGCTTTCTCCGGACGGGCCGCTGACGCCGCTCATCGCGCGGGCGAGCGCCAGCCGGCTGCCGGTGGTCAGAATGACGGCGCGCTCGATCACGTTCTGCAGCTCGCGCACGTTTCCCGGCCAGTCATAGCCGTGAAGCAGCTGGCACAGCTCGGGGCAGGGGGGGTCGATTTGTTTGCCGAGCCGCCGGGCGAAGCGCAGGGTGAAGGCGTCGGCGAGCAGTTCAATGTCGCGGCCGCGCTGGCGCAGCGGCGGGATGGTGATGGGAAAAACATTGAGCCGGAAAAAAAGATCCTCGCGGAACAGGCCATCGGCCACGCGCTGGCGGAGATCGCGATGGGTGGCCGCGACGACGCGCACGTCCACCTTGAGCGTGCGGTTGCCGCCGAGCGGCTCGAACTCGCCCTCCTGCACGACACGCAGCAGCTTCGCCTGGAGTTCGATCGGCAGCTCGCCGATTTCATCGAGAAAAATGCTGCCGCCGTCCGCCATTGCGAAGCGGCCCTCGCGGCGCTGCACGGCCCCGGTGAACGCGCCTTTTTCATGGCCGAAAAACTCGCTCTCGATGAGCGTGGCGGGGATCGCCGCGCAATTCACCAGGACCAGCGGCTTGTCGGCGCGCAGGCTCAGGCGGTGGATCGAGCGAGCGACCAGTTCCTTGCCGGTGCCGGTTTCGCCGAGCACGAGCACCGTGGCATCGGTGGCCGCCACCTGGCCGATGGCGTCGCGCACGGCCCGCATGCAATCGCTGCGGCCGACAAGGTCGCCGCCGCCGGGAGCGTCGCGCACCATTTCGCGCAGGTATTCGGTTTCCTGGGTCAGCATCCGGATCCGGCGCTCGGCCTCCAACCGTTCGTCGGCATTGCGCAGGATCAGGCTGTGGCAGACGCCGTCGCGCGTTTCGAAACGCGAGAGTGTGATTTCCGCCGGAAACACCGTGTGGTCCCAGCGCCGGGCGATGAAATCGCGCGGAATCCACCATTGGTGAGGGCTTTCCGGATGCCCGCGCGGTTCGTTGCAAAAAGCCTCAAGCTGTGCGGCGGATGATTCTGTTAGATAATCGGTCATCCGCTCGCCCAGCAGATCCTCCGCCGTGCATCCGAACAAGCGCTCGGCGGCGGGGTTCACCCGTGTGATGATCCGCCGCGAGTCGAGCACCAGGATGGCGTCCAGCGCGCTTTCCAACAG
>JALOUA010000330.1 GCA_025457625.1 Akkermansiaceae bacterium | reverse complement strand
GCCTTGCGGTGTTTCGCGTAGCCGGGCACGGCATCCTTCTCATGCGGCCACGGCGTGCCCTCGAAGTTCCATGTGTGATCCGTGTCGCACCAGACGCAATGGAGATTGCAACGCGAGGCGCGGATGAACACGGCGGGCAGACCGGCGCTCACGCCTTCTCCCTGGATCGTGTGGAAAATTTCCGGTCCATCGCCGAGTTTCGCGAGTTTCATCGTCACCTTGCGCCGACGCTAGCCGGCGGACGATCCGGGTCAAGCCGGTGGCGCGATCGAGCCGGTGATTGGAGGCTTGCCCGACCCCGTGCCGTCAGTGCTAGAAACACCCATGGGTGTGAAGCAGGCGGGTAAACAAGCAGGCGGCGGGCATCCGTGGCTGCCGTTTGTCCTGATCATCGCCGCCAGCGCCCTGGCGCACATCTGGTGCCTGGGTTCGCAGTTCTATCTCGATGATCCCACCCAGATCCGCGACAACGAGGCGATCCGCGTGGGCGATGTCTTCCATGGGGTCGCGTTGCGCTGGACCAACTTCGGCTATTTCATCCAATACAAGCTCTTCGGGCTCTCGCCGGTCGGATATCATGCGGTGAACTGGCTGCTGCACACGGCGGTGGCCTGCGTGTTGTTCGGCTTCGGGCGGGATTTCATCCGCGGCCCACCCAGGATCTCGCATGGGTCACCTTGTTTTCCCTGCTCGCCTCGTGGGCGCTGCTCTCGTTTCTGCGGGACGGCGGATGGATCAAGCTGCTGTGGACTCTGTTAGGCATCGCCGGCGCGACGATGTCGAAAGGCCCGGGGCTGTTCCATGCGCTGATGATGACCGGCGCGGTGGGGCTTGCCTTCATGACTCCGGAACACTGGCGCTTGCTCCGCCGCAAAGTCTGGTGGCTGGTCGCGGTGGCCTCATGCGCCCTCTCCGCGCTGTGGGTCGGCGGCCTTCTGCCGTTCCTGATGCGGGCCACCAGCCTGTGGGAACAGCCGCGTTTCATCGGCCATGCCTACACGGTGACGCGGGTTTTCTGGGAGTTCGCCTGGCGTGCGGTGATTCCGGTTTCGCTGAGCGCCGATCACCACATCGCGGAAACCCTGATCCCGCCGGGCGCGGATTACTGGAACATTCCCGACACCGGCGCGATGTGGGCGGCGGCGGCCATGCTGGCGCTGACGGGATTCAGCATCTGGCTGGCCTGGCGCAAGTCCACGCGGCTGCTGGGGGTGTGCCTGTTTCTCTTCACCGCCACGATGCTGTTCCGGGTATTGTACCTGATCCCGGAGTTCATGCCGGAATACCGGATCTATCCGGGCATGCCGTGGTTCTGCCTTGGTGCGTCCATCGCGCTTGCGGCGGCATGGCGGCGCTGTTTCGGCGGCGTGTCACCTCGCGTGCCCGCCGCCATGCTCGTCGTGGTCTTCGCCTTGATGTCGATGAAGCGATCCTTCCTCTGGCATGACCTCGACCGGCTCATGGCGGATGTTTTGCGGCAGTATCCGGCACAGGCGCGCGCGATTTGGGAGCTGCACCGGCGCGACGCTCATGTGGGCGATTGGCGGAAGATCGCGCGCGAGCTGCCCAGCGGGCATTTCGCCCTGGCCGATGTCGCCTGCGCCGGGCTTTACGCCGAGGCGCTGTCACACGTCGAGGGAACGGCCCCGGCCTTGGCCGAACTGCGGCGCCTGGAGATGCACATGACCGGCCTGCGCATCGATCAGGACATCCATTGGAATTATTTCTACCGGTCCAAGGCGAATGTGCTCGAGCAGGCCGGCCGCCCTGAGGCGGCGCTCGCCCTGATCCGCGAGATCGGCGAGGAACGCTTCAACCAGGCCGATGTCCGGCGCATCAAACGCAAAGCCTTCGAGTGACGGGTGGACAGCGGCGAATCGTCCGATTAACCTCACCGCACATGAGCATCATCACCGGCCGGGGCGACGACGGCGACACCGACTTGTTGTTTGGCAGACGCATCGCCAAAACCGCGCTGCGCGTCGAGGCGCTCGGCTGTGTGGACGAACTCAACGCGGCGCTCGGCGTGGCGCGCGCGTCCGGCGCGAACCCGCAGTGGATCGCGTTGATCGACGCCTTGCAGGAAAAACTCATCGGCCTGATGGGCCAGCTCGCCACACTGCCCGAGGACGAAACCCGCTACCTGGAGACGAAGTTTCCGCTGATTGAAATGTCCGACGTCGAGTGGGTGACCGGCGAGGCGCATCAATACGAAGCGCGCGGCATCCGCTTCACCGGTTGGGCGCGGCCGGGTGCCGAGGGATGCCTGGCCCGCGCGAATGTGGACTTCGCACGCTCCGTGGCACGCCGCGCGGAACGCGCCATCCTCCGGCTCCACCAATCCGGTGAACCCGTTCCCGAAAGCGTGCGGCTGTTTTTCAACAAACTCGCCGACCTGTTGTGGATCCTCGCGCGGGTGGAGCAGGATTGACAGGCGCGGGCGATACTTCCAGAATCCGGAATCATGAATCGATATGGAATGAATGCACTGCAATCCGTCGTGGCGGTGTTCGGTTGCATGATGCAGCCGGCTGCGGCGATCATCCTGTTCGGCTTGAATAATTCCGCGAACCAGACAGACCCCGGCACCGGCGCGCCCTTCGATGCAGTTGCCAGGGTTTACAACACCGTCGGCGGTAATACGCGGGGATCCGCCGTCCATCTGGGAGGCGGCTACATGCTCACCGCCAACCATGTGGAAGTAACGTCGAGCCAGAACTTCACATTCAACGGGATTGATCCCTATGTCTTGGACACGGGTTTCACCCCCACCCAAGTGGCGGTGGGGGTGGACATGAAGGTTTTCAAACTTGCGACCACTCCCACGGTTGCCGCCGCGAATGTTTACACCGGCATCGGCGAATTGGTCGCACCCGCCACGCTGGTGGGTTGGGGGCGTGGCAGGCTGTCCACGGTGCCTCTCGCGAGCGCCTTGGTGACGTGGGGAGGGCTCGATACCATCGCCAAACGCTGGGGACTCAATGTTCCGAAATCCGTCGCCACGATCGGCTACACCCACAATTCCATTGTCTACAACTACGAATCGATCATCACGGTGCTCGGGACGGTTGGCGGTTCTCCCGCAGGTTTGGGGGCCAGTGAAGCGGCACTGACCCAGTATGACTCGGGAAGCGGCTTTTTCCAATTCATCGGCGGCCAGTGGTATCTGATCGGCATTGCCACCTCGGTGGAAACCAATGAAAGCTCCACCTTTGGAAACGACGGATTCGATGTGGCAGGCGGCGACGCGAACTATTTCGCGAGAGTGGGGACCTACGACAGCCAGATACTGGCGCTGATCCCCGAACCTGGCAGCACCGTGCTGATATTGGCCGCATGCGGCATCTGCCTGCGCCGCCGCCGTGCCGATGGTTGACGCCGCAGCCCGGATCGTTTCCCATCCGCGCATGTCCGAGCCGCCCCCGAAGAAATCCATCTCGTCCCACCGGTGGATTCTCGGCTATCTGATGCAGGAAAAGGCGGTGTTTTTCCCGTCGCTGGCCGCCTTGTTTTTCACGGCCATCCTGTCGCTCGGCTTCCCTTACTTTCTCAAGGAACTGGTGGGCAACCCGTCGGACGCCCTCAGGCAACAGGTGGATCCGGCGGTGATTCTCGAGAGATCGAACCGCATCGTCATGCAACTCGCCGCAGTGCTCGCCTTGCAGGCGGTCGTGGCGTTTTTCCGCGTGCAGGGATTCATCCGCTCCGGCGAGTCCGCGCTCAACCGGCTGCGCCGCGACATCTTCAATCACCTGGTGCGCCTGCCGATGGCGTTTTTCCACGAGCAGCGGTCCGGAGCCTTGAGCAACCGGATTTCCGCCGACCTCGGCGTGGTGCGCGACACGCTGCTCAACACCGTGCCGCAGGCGGTGCGGCAGAGCGTGATCCTCGTCGGAGGCCTGACCTTCATCTTCGTTTCATCATGGAAACTCTCGCTCATCATGCTCGGCAGCGTCCCGGTGGTGGTGCTGGCCATCGCGTTTTTCGGCCGCAGGGTGCGCGGCTACTCCAAGGACGCGCAGGACGCTCTCGCCGATGCCGGCACGGTGATCGAGGAGACCGTGCAGGGCATCGCCGATGTGAAAGCCTTCACCAACGAGCCGTTTGAAAACTCCCGCTACTCGCGCGCGCTGGAAACCTTCCTCGGCGTGACGAAACGCGGGGCGAAAAACCGCGCGGCCTTCCTCTCGTTCATCATCTTCGCACTCTTCGGCACCATCTCGTTCGTCATCTGGCAGGGCGCGCGCATGCTGGCCACCGGCGAGATCACATGGACGAACTTCGCCGCGTTCATCCTGTTCTCGATCTTCGTCGGAGCCTCGCTCGGGTCGTTTCCCGAAATCATCTCGCAGTTCCAGCAAACCGCGGGCGCCACCGAGCGGCTGCGCGAACTGTTGGACACTCCCGCCGAGCGCGCCGATGGGGATTCCGGGGCGAAACTCGGTGGTTATCTCTCGTTCAAGAACGTTTCCTTCCGCTATCCCTCGCGGCCGGACGTGCAGGTGCTTCACGACCTGGATTTCATCGTCACGCCCGGTCAGCGCGTCGCATTGGTGGGTCCTTCCGGCGCGGGAAAATCCACGGTGTTCTCGCTCATCCTCGGTTTCAACACACCGGAACAGGGGCAGGTGCTTTACGACAACCGCCCGGCCTCCTCGCTCGCGCTCCGCGCCATTCGCTCGCAGATCGCCATCGTACCCCAGGAAGTGCTGCTTTTCGGCGGAACGATCCGCGAGAACATCGGCTATGGCAGGCCCGGCGCGGCACAGGCGGAGATCGAGGCAGCCGCCCGACAAGCCAACGCGCATGATTTCATCGCCGCGCTGCCCGAGGGCTACGAAACGATGGTCGGTCCTCGCGGCACCAAGCTCTCCGGCGGCCAGCGCCAGCGCGTCGCCATCGCCCGCGCCATCCTTGCCGATCCGCGCATCCTGCTGCTGGACGAGGCCACCTCCGCGCTCGATTCCGAGAGCGAGCGCCTCGTCAACGAGGCGCTGGAACGCCTGATGACGGGCCGCACCTCGCTGGTCATCGCGCACCGCCTCTCGACCGTCCGCCACGCCGACCGCATCCTGGTCTTCAATCACGGCAAAATCGTCGAAAGCGGAAGCCACGACGAGTTGATCACCCGCGACGGAACCTACCGCCTGCTGGTGGAGACGCAGTTGCT
>JALOUA010000069.1 GCA_025457625.1 Akkermansiaceae bacterium | reverse complement strand
GTTAAATGACAAAAAACGTGCAGAGTTTCTGGATTTGCTCTTGCATTAAATTTGCGTTAGCTAATCCTGCTGCCTCCCACCCATCCCATCCATGAAGTCCGCGCTCATTCCTTTGATAGCCCTGCCTCTCGGCTTCGCCGCCGTGCACGCAAACCCATCCGACGACTGGGAGCGTTTAAATGATTGGAGCATCGGCGACGTGCTGTTTCCCAATCTGCACCTGCATGGAGTGGGCGGATTCACCACGGGTGACGCGGAGGAGCTGGCAAGCGGCGGCCACGATCCCCAGCGGCAGGCATTTTCCGCGCAGGCCATCGAACCGGGCGTCTCGCTGCGCACGAAATACCTCGAGGGCTTCGCCAACTACCTCGGGTTTCAGGATGCGGAAGGCGAGTGGGACGGCGAGTGGGAGGAGGCTTTCGGGAAAATCGTCAACATCCCCGGCGGCTTCGAGTTGAAGGGCGGGCAGTATCTTTCGCGGTTCGGAGCGCTCAACGACAAGCACCTCCACGCCTGGGATTTCGTGGACACGGAAATGGTGCTCGGGCGTTTCCTCGGCGAGGACGGACTGTTGCTGCAAGGTGGCGAGCTGGGTTGGCTGCTGCCGCTCGGCACGGATCCGGCCTGGGTGAGCGTGGCCACACTCGGATACGGCAACGCCCGCTCGCACGAGCATGAACACGGCCATGAGGAGGGTGAAGAGGAGTTTCCCCATGAAGGCGAGGAGAGCGCGCTCGCGGACGATGTCTGGACGGCGCGACTGATGACCCGCTATCGCTTCGATGACTTCCACACGGTGACCGCCGGATTCTCCTACGCCGCAGGCACCAATGGCTTCGAGCGCGACACGGATGTGATCGGCTTCGACGCCGAATACCTCTGGCGTGAAAACGGACTGGAACCCGGCGGTCGCGCCTTCCGCTGGCGCAACGAGCTCCTCTGGCGCGACGTGGACGCCTACAGCGAGCACGACGAGGACGAGGACGGCGTGATCGACGAAATCTACAGCGGCACCTATCAGGAATGGGGGTTTTACACCCATGCCATCTATTCATGGAACGACCGCCTCGATACCGGCCTGCGCCTCGGCTGGGTGGAGGGCGTCGATGACTTCGGCCAGGACGAGCGTTTCCGCATCTCCCCGGCGGCCACCTGGTGGTTTGATGAAGGCAGGCGTGTCGGCCTCCGCGCCCAATACAATTTCGATTCCATTGCCAGCAGCGACGACGAGCACTCGCTATGGTTCCAACTCAGCATCGCGCTGGGCAGCAGCGAGGAAGTCCGCTGACGGATGCGGATTCACGGAGATCAACAAAGAGTGGTGTTGAGTCCGTGGACTTGGATTGGCGGCAGGTTGTCAGGATTCGATCCTCACCAACAAATCATCGCTATCCACCTGATCGCCCTTTTTCACGATGACTTCGGCGATGGTGCCATCGGTGCTGGCGCTGACGGTGGTGAGCATTTTCATGGCTTCGAGCACGACGAGCTTGTCGCCGGCCCTGACTTCCTGGCCGGTGGAGACGGCGACTTCGGTGACCATGCCGGGCATCGGCGCGCAGGCGTGGGCGGGATTGCCGGGATCGCCCTTGGCGCGGGCGGCGGTGGCGGCGGACTTGAGGGATTTGTCGAGCACCGCGGACTCGCGCGGCATGCCGTTGAGTTCGTAG
This sequence comes from Akkermansiaceae bacterium, assembly GCA_025457625.1. Classification (GTDB taxonomy): domain Bacteria; phylum Verrucomicrobiota; class Verrucomicrobiia; order Verrucomicrobiales; family Akkermansiaceae; genus Luteolibacter. The sequence continues at coordinate 10,931 of JALOUA010000069.1, read as the reverse complement.
AACAGCGTGCGCCGGCCGGCGCTGTCGGCCTCGCCGATGGAGATGAGCTTGATGATGAGGATCTTGCCGGGATCGATCTCGATCTCGATCTCCTCGCCAATCTGCAGGCCGTAGAAGAACGCGGGTGTGGGCAGATTGCTAAGATCGTCGTATTTGCCCCTGAAGGCGGTGAAGTCCGCGAAGACCTGGGGATACATCAGGTGCGAGTAGAGGTCGTCGTCGCCGGCGGGGCGGTTGAGTTTTTCCGTTAGATCCGCGCGGGTGGCGTCGAGATCGACGGGTTCCGCGAGTTCGCCGGGGCGTTTGGTGGTGGCTTTTTTGTTGCCGAGCACGACCTTCTGCACGTCGGCAGGCCAGCCGCCGTCGGGTTGGCCGAGGCCGCCGGCGAGCATGTCGATGACGCTTTCCGGGAAGTCGATGCTGCCGGGTTTGAGCTTCGGCACGTCGGCCGCCCTGATGCCGCGGGTGACGAGGAACATGCACATGTCGCCGACGACTTTCGAGGAGGGCGTGACCTTGACGATGTCGCCGAAGAGCCGGTTGACGTCGGCGTAGGTGCGGGCGATTTCGCGCCAGCGGTGGCCGAGGCCCATGGCGTTGGCCTGCTCGCGGAGGTTGGTGTATTGGCCGCCGGGCATTTCGTGTTCATACACTTCGGCGCTGCCGGAGCGCGGCGCGGAGTCGAAGGGTTTGTAATATCCGAGCACCTCCTCCCAGTAGTCGGAGAGTTCGTTGAGCGAATCGAAATCCAGGCCCGGATCGCGTTCGGTTTTGGCGAGCGCGGCGGAGACCGAGTTGAGGTTCGGCTGCGAGGTGGAGCCGGACATCGAGGCGATGGCGAGATCGACGATGTCCACGCCGGCATTGCAGGCGGCGAGCACGGAAGCGGCGTTGAGGCCGGAGGTGTCGTGGGTGTGGAAGTGGATGGGGATGCCGATTTCCTCCTTGAGCGCGGTGACGAGCTTGCGTGCGGCGAGCGGTTTGCAGAGGCCGGCCATGTCCTTGATGGCGAGGATGTGCGCTCCCATGCGCTCGACCTCCTTCGCCTTGTTGATGTAATATTGCAGCGAATACTTGTCGCGTTTTTCGTCGTTGATGTCGCCGGTGTAGCAGATGGCGGCCTCGCAGAGGACCTTGCCGTGGTCGCGCGCGGCCTCCATGGCCACCTGCATGTTGGGCAGGTAGTTGAGCGAATCGAAAATGCGGAAGATGTCCATGCCGGAGTCCGCCGCGTGTTTCACGAATCCGGCGACGACGTTGTCCGGGTAGTTCGAGTAGCCGACGGCGTTGGAGCCGCGGAAGAGCATCTGGAAGCAGAGGTTCGGGATTTTTTCGCGCAGGCGGCGCAGGCGGTCCCACGGGCACTCGCTGAGGAAACGCATCGCCGTGTCGAAAGTGGCGCCGCCCCACATTTCCAGCGAGAACAACTGGGGCACGCGATGGGCCATCGCCTCGGCCACGCGCAGCATGTCATAGGTGCGCATGCGGGTGGCGATGAGCGACTGGTGGGCGTCGCGCAGCGTGGTGTCGGTGATGAGCAGGCGCTGTTCATCAAGAATCCACCTGCAGAAGCCCTCGGGCCCTTTTTCCAACAGAAGATCGCGGGTTCCCTTCGGCACCTTGGCGTGGTGTTCGATGACGAGCGAGTCCGGCACATGCGCCTTGGGCATGGCGGCGGCGGGTTTCCAGCCCTTGGCGGTGGGGTTGCCGTTGATCGTGATGTCGGAAAGATAGGCCAGCGTGCGGGTGGCGCGGTCGCGGCGGACGCGGAACTGGAACAGCTCCGTTTTCGTGTCGATGAGCTTGGTGTGCGCCTGGCCGGCGCGGAAGGTTTCGTCGGCGATGACGTTTTCGAGGAAGGGGATGTTGGTTTTCACGCCGCGGATGCGGAATTCGCGCAGCGCGCGGTCCATGCGCTGGCAGGCCATCGGAAAATCGCGGCCCATCGCGGTGATCTTCACCAGCATCGAGTCATAATACGGCGTGACGACCGAGCCGGCGTCGCCGGATGCGGCGTCAAGCCGGATGCCGAAACCGGCGGCCGAGCGGTAGTTGAGGATGCGGCCGTAGTCGGGAGCGAAACCCTTCATCGGATCTTCCGTGGTGACGCGGCACTGGATGGCGAAACCGTTGCAGGGAATTTCCTCCTGCGCCGGAATGGCGACTTCCCCGCCGTGCAGCGGCTCGCCTTGCGCGATGAGGATCTGCGAGCGGACGAGGTCGATGCCCGTGACGCACTCGGTGACCGTGTGCTCGACCTGGATGCGCGGGTTCATCTCGATGAAGAACCAGTCGTTGTGGTCCATGTCATAGAGGAACTCGACGGTGCCCGCGTTGTTGTAGCCGATGCCCTTGGCGAGCACCACGGCCGCATCACATAACTCCTTGCGGACCTTCGGATCGAGGTGCATCGCGGGCGCGACCTCGACGACTTTCTGATAGCGGCGCTGCACCGAGCAATCGCGCTCGTGGAGATGGACGATGTTGCCGTGCTGGTCGCCGAGGATCTGGACCTCGATGTGCTTGGCGCGCGAGATGTAGCGTTCGAGAAAGACCGCGGGGTTGCCGAAGGCATTGAGCGCCTCGTTCTGGGCTTCGGCCAGCAAACCGGGCAGTTGCGATGGTTTCTCGACCACGCGCATGCCGCGTCCGCCGCCGCCGAAGGCCGCCTTGATGATCAGCGGAAAGCCGATCTCGTGTGCCACGGTGAGCGCTTCGTCCGGATCGGTGATCGGGTTCTCGGTGCCGGGCAGCGTGGGCACCTTGAACTGGTGCGCCAGCGAGCGTGCGGCGGTCTTGTCACCCATGTTTTCCAGCAATTCCGGCGAGGGGCCGATGAAGATGATGCCCTCCCGCGCGCAGGCCCGGGCAAACGCGGCGTTTTCCGACAGGAAACCGTAACCCGGATGAATCATTGTGACACCCTTTTGCTTGGCCAGCGCGACGATGCCCTCGACATCGAGGTAGGCGCCGACCGGGCCTTTTGAGGCGTCGAGCGGATAGGCTTCGTCCGCCTTGAAGCGGTGGATCGAGAAGCGGTCTTCCTCGGCGAAAATCGAGACCGTGCGCAGGCCGAGCTCGTTGGCGGCGCGGAAGATGCGGATCGCGATCTCGCCGCGGTTGGCGGCCATCAGTTTTCCGGGGCGGGTGGGAGTGTCGGACATGCGTCAACGCTTTGCCCCGAGGCGTGGGGCTGGCGAGTGAAAAACCAAGGATGCGGCGGTTTTCCCGCCCGGAAAACCCGGCTCAGCCCGGATACTCGCCGGAAATGTATCCCTGGAGTTGCAGGATCGTGTGGCGCTGTGACTGCATCACCCAGTTGACCAGGTCGCCCATGGAAATGAGGCCGGTGAGCGCGCCGTCCTCCACCACCGGAAGGTGGCGGATGCGGCGTGAGGTCATCAGTTTCATGCAGGTCTCGATGCTGTCCGTGCCGTTCACGGTGATCGCCGGGCGGGAAATGATCTCGCCCACCAGCGTGTCGCGCGAGGTGCGCCCCTGGAGGACCACCTTGCGGCTGTAATCGCGCTCCGAAAGCATGCCGACCACCTCGCCGTCATCCACCACCACCAGTGCGCCGATGTTCTTCTCGCCCATCAGGCGGATGGCTTCATAGACGCTGCATCCGGAGGATGTGGTCCACACGTCGTCGCCTTTGTTGATCAGGATGTCCCGCACGTTTCCGAAGATTTCCATGGCTGTGTTTTTTTGGTTTCTGCAAAACCTGTGCCATCCGGACGCAAGCGTCAAGAACGCAGGCATGGCAGGATTGCATTGGGGCCGGCGGAGTGGGTTCTTCCCCGGACCAATGGCGCGGCGCGGGCCCGCGGCACGGGTATTGCGGGTCCGGATGCGCGACAGGGCGTCGTGCCCCCTCATTCCTTGCGCTTGAGCAACGGGAACAAGACCACATCGCGGATGGTTGGCGCGCCGGTGAGCATCATGACGAGGCGGTCGATGCCGATGCCGATGCCACCGGCGGGAGGCATGCCGTGTTCGAGGGTTTCGATGAAGTCGTAGTCCACCTTTTGTTCCTCCTCGCCGCCGGCCTGGTGTTCGAGGCGTTGTTTCTGGACGTCGGGGTCGTTGAGTTCGGAATAGCCGGGCGAGATTTCCTGGCCGTTGATGATGAGTTCATAGACCTCCACGGTCTTGCCGCCGGGAGTGACTTTGGCGAGCGGCACAAGCTCGCTGGCGACGCGGGTGACGAAGCAGGGATCGAAGGTGTGTTCCTCGACTTTCTTTTCGAAAACCTGCTGGATGACTTCGTGGTCTTCCATTGCATCGGAGAGCTGCACGCCGAGTTCGTCGCACTTGGCGCGGCGCCGGGCCGGGCTGATGTCGAAGAAATCATCGCCGGCCACCTGCTTGATGAGATCGTGATAATTCGCGCGCTTCCACGGGCGGGTGAGATCGATGGTGCGGGTGACGTTGCCTTCCTCGTCCTTGTGCTCGATTTTCAGGCCGCCGCAGAATTTCTCCGCGAGGTGGCAGGTGAGTTCTTCGACGAGGTTGGCCATTTCCTCGAAGTCGGAGAAGGCCCAATACGCCTCCAGCATCGTGAACTCCGGGTTGTGGCGGCGCGAAATGCCTTCGTTGCGGAAGTTGCGGTTGAGTTCGAAGATCTTGGTGAAGCCGCCGACGAGCAGGCGCTTGAGGAACAGCTCCGGCGCGATGCGCAGCGTGAGCGGCATGCCGAGCGCGTTGTGATGGGTCTCGAACGGCCGTGCCGCCGCGCCGCCGGGGATGTCCTGGAGCATCGGTGTCTCCACCTCGAGAAAGCCGCGGTCCTGGAGGAAACGGCGGATTTCCGCCAGCATCAGCGAGCGGGTGACGAACAGCGCGGCGCTCTCCGGGTTGCCCATCAGGTCGAGGTGGCGCTTGCGGTATTTCGTTTCGCGGTCGGCGAGGCCGTGGAACTTGTCGGGCATCGGCCGCAGGGCTTTCGAGAGCACGGTGAAATTCTCCACCTTCACGGTGGGCTCGCCGGTGCGGGTGAGAAAAGTCTCGCCCTCGATGCCGATCCAATCGCCGCGGTCGAGGCACTTCCATGCGGCGGCCTGCTCCTCGCTGAGGTTCTTGATGCCGACGTAGCCCTGGATCGAGCCGAGCACGTCGCCGAGTTGGAAGAAGACCGACTTGCCCATGTCGCGCAGGGCGGTGATGCGGCCGGCGATTTTCACCTGCTTGGTCTCTTCGAAATTCGCGCGCAGCTCGCCGGGGGTGGTGGACACCTCGAAGCGCGAGCCGAAGGGATCGATGCCGAGTTCGCGCAGTTTTCCGAGTTTCTCGCGGCGGACGGCGATCAACTCCGCCTCGGTGGACTGGACGGCGGCGGTGGGCGGGTTGGCTTCGGACATGGCGCGGATGGCTTAGGCCGCCGCAGCCCGCCCCGCAAGAATCGATAACGCCCACACTCATGAAAAATTTTTTCCAAACCCCGGTGGCGCGGGTTCTCCGGAATGGGGCCTGATGCCGGAGATTGTTGAACGGGGCGGCGCTTGCCGTTCCGCCACAAGCGTCTGAATATCAAAATCCCCAACCCATCGCTTCGTATTTCCGGAGTTTCAAGGCGCGCCGCTCCATCAAACAAACCCAATCATCGGCTTTGGTTTAAAGCCAACATAGCTTATGTTAATAATTGTTGATCAATGACTTAGGACGATCTAACACCTATCGCACATGAGCAACGGAGGATTTTTCCTGATGGGGTCGATCGAAGCGATGCGGCCGGTGTTTTTGATCGTGATGGGGGTGTTCATGCTGATTTTCGCATGGCGTCTGGCCCGGAACTCGGATGCCTGGACGTCCCGCCTGATGATGGCCGGGGCGCTGATGCTGGCCTTCGGATACGCGCTGATGCTGCCGCTGTATGAGGCGGGGATTCTGGAGAGGTATGCGCCCGGGAGAATGACATACGAGGGCAGCGCCGCCGCGGCGATGGGCTGGCACGCCATCAAGCTGGTGGTGATGAACGCCGGCTGGCTGGTCTTCGGCATCGGCCTTGCGATGCACGCGAAACTGCTCAGCCCGGCACCGGTTGCAAATCCCCGCCGTGAAGCCCGCGCGCGCAACGCCCATGAATTCATCGCTTGAAACCCTGATCCAGAACGGCCTGCTGCTGGATGCCTTCGGTGTGGTCGGCCTCGGATTGATCGGCCTTGCCGCCGTGCGGCTGGCCCGGCGCAACCAATCATGGGGCGGCACGATGATGGCCTGTGGCGCGATCGCCCTGCTGATCGCCCGTCTGTATGTGATCCTGTCCCCGCACTTCATCAATGATGACGTGCTTCACAGGATCGGCCCCGTGGGGATCAGCGTGACATACGGGCTGCCGCCGATCCTGCTGACGCTCGGGCTGGCCGGGGTGGTTTGGGGCTTGTGGGGTCACGAGCGCTGGCTCAAGGAAAACCGCTGAGGTTTCCGCATGGTTGCCGATTCATCCGTTGCCGAGGCGTTTGACGAATTCGTCGAGCAACGAGTTGAGGCGTTTTTCCGGGGCGATGGGCGTGGGTTTGTCGAAGCCGATCCAGATGGCGGTGGCGCCGCTGGGGCCGAGGCGCAGCGTCCATGCGTCGCGCTCGGAGCCGGTGGCGCCGGTGAAGGTACGGGTGCGGTTTTCGCGGCTGAGCACGCTGGCGGCCTCGAGCGCGGCATGCGGGCTGAGCGCGGCGGTGAGTTGCGGTTTGGCGGTGTAGATGACCTCGCCGGCGGCATCGCGGATTTCCCGGATGAAAAAAGGTTTCGGGCGTTTGCCCTGGTTGCCGAGGGTGGCGAGGCCGACGGACATTTCCATCGGCGTGGCGGCCACCGAGCCGCGGAAAAGGTCTTCGGTTTGCAGGAAGGGGCCGGCGATGCCGCAGCGCTTGGCGAGGCGTTCGACTTCCGCGGGGCCGATCTGGCGGCCGGTCTGCACGGGTTTGCCGGGCAGCACGAGCTTGCCGCGCTCGGCGGCGGCGGCGGCGACGAAGGGCTCGAAGGCGGAGCCGAGGTCGCGGGTGGAGCGGGTGCGGTCGAAGCGGGAGTGGTTGAAATCGCGGCCGCCGATGAGGGCGAGCACGGCGCCGGTTTTGGTCTCGGTGGTGACGGCGGCGTATTGGAGGTAGCCGGTGTCGGTGCCGGGCGCGTGGTTTTTGGGTGCGGGGTGCGGCCAGGATTTCTCGCCCTCGAGCGCATGGACGGCATGGTTGAGTTCGGTTTCCAGCCGCGCCTGCCAGGCGGCGTCGAGGGTGGTGTGGACGTGCAGGCCGCCGGGTGGCCGGCGGCTGTCGTCGAGAATGCGTTCGAGCTCGTTGTCGATGGCTTTGAGCGCGTAGGAGGTCTGGTTGCCGCCGGTTTCCTCGCCGGAGGCGAGCTTGAGCGGCTCGGCGGCGATGGCGTCGCGGCGGGCCTGGTCGATGAAACCCATGGCGACCATGCGGTTGAGCGTTTGCCCGCGCTGGTTGAGGGCTTTTTCGGGATTGCGGACGGGCGAAAAGGCGTGGGGTCCGCGGATGATGCCGACGATGATGGCGCACTCGCTGTCGCCGAGGTCGCGGGTGGTTTTGCCGAAATAGGTGCGTGCGGCTTGTTCAATGCCGTAGGCGCCGGCGCCGAAGTAGATGCGGTTGAGGTAATGGGTGAGGATCTCGTCCTTGGTGTAATGTTTCTCGAGGCGCAGAGTGAGGGCGATTTCGAGGAATTTGCGGTGGAGCGATTTCTGGCGGATGTCGAAGCTGTTGCGCGCGAGCTGCATGCTGAGGGTGGACGCGCCCTGGGTGAAATCCCGGTCCCTGATGTTTCTAACAGTAGCGCGTGCCAGGCCGCGGAGGTCCACGCCGTGGTGGTCGAAGAACCGCGCGTCCTCGCGGGCGAGCAGGGATTTGACGAGGAACTCCGGGATTTCCGCGCGGGTGACGAGTTTGCGGCCGGATGCTCCGGGGGCGGTGATTTCCACGCCTTTGCGATCATAGAAAACGGTGCCGGCGGGCAGCCGCGCGACTTCGTCGAGATCGAAGCGCATGGCGAGCATGAAGTAAAAGAACGCCAGACCTGATAGAACGACCGCGCCGGCGAGTCCGAGGATGAAGGCCAGCTTCACGGGCCCGTGCAGGAAGCCCGGAAGGCAGCGCTTCCAGAGCGGCGGCGGGCTGATGGGACGCCAGGTGGACATGGATGGGGATTTGAAATTTAGCCTGGAAAAAGAAATTAAACCACAACCGGAGCGCAGCGGAGATGGCCGGAGGCAAATGGACGCAACCGAGCGCAGCGAGATGGACGAACACCTCTATTCAAAAACTGAGTCAAATGCACACGGATGATTGAAGAGTTATGATAATGAGTCATGTGGAATCTTGAATCCCAACGGGATTCCGCATCATAGCCCAAGGTTGTCCCGCAACGCGGGGCTACCTTGGGTTGGGTGGCCGCCATGGTATTCAACCTCAAGGAGGTTGTGTAACGAGGAACTCCGCTCACCCTCCTGCACAACTCCTTTGGAGTTGAGGTTTCTTTCGGACGTCTATCCCAGGGTAGTCCCTCTCGGGACAACCCTGGGCTGGGATACACAATCCCGTTGGGATTGGATGCGTTACACATGGAGATATGGTTTTTCACAATCTTCATTTGATCCGTGTCCATCCTGTTAATCCGTGGTTCGTTTTCCTCTTATCATTCACTCCACCGGCAGGGCGCGGGGCGGGCGGCTTTCGACGGGCAGCGCGCGCGGCGGCGGGGCGGGCGCATCGACGGGCAGGGCGCGCGGCGGTTTGGAGGTGGTGGCGGATTCCTCGACGACAGCCGTGGCTCGCGCGGGATGGATCGGGCAGAAGTCGGTCTCGGCGGGCACGATGTCGGAGGGGATGCGGTCGGTATGCGCGGTGCCGGCCTCGCGGCATCCTCCGGTGGCGCGTTTGCCGGAAAGGCGGCAGAGTTCGACGCCGACGAGGTTGACGCGGCTGTGGAGCTTGCCGGCCTTGTAGCCGAGGCGGTCGGCGGTTTTCATGATGTCCACCCAGACGGGCAGCGATAGCACGGAGCCGTAGCCGCCCTGGATGGTTTTTTTCGGGCGGTCGAAGCCGACCCACACGGCACAGGTCAGCGAGGAGGTGTAACCGGCGAACCAGGCGTCCTTGAAGTCGTTGGTGGTGCCGGTTTTGCCGGCGCAGGGTTTGTCGAAGCCGAGTCTTCCGACCGATGCGGCGGTGCCGCGGGTGACGACTTCGCCGAGGATGCGTGAGACGGACCATGCGGAGCCGCTGGAGGCGGCCGGATAGGCCAGCGGGAGCGTCGAGTAGAGCACGTTGCCCTCGCGGTCCTTGATTTCGGAGATGAGGTAAGGGCGGTAGCGCGCGCCGTCGTTGGGGAAGATGGCGTAAGCGGTGGCGACCTCCCACGGGGATGCCTCCCATGAGCCGAGGAAGGACGACGGGTTTTCCGGCATGGGGGTGGTGAAGCCGGCGCGGCTGGCGACCTCGCTGACGCGCGGGATGCCGGCGAAGTCGCCGACTCTCACCGACATGGTGTTGCGCGAGCGGATGAGGCCGTGGGCAACGGGCAACATGCCGCCGTAGGTGCCGTCGGAATTGCGCGGCCGCCAGGTGCCGCCGCCCTTGATTTCGCCGGGCTGGATCGGGCCGTCGCTGATGAGGTGGTCCGGGCGCAGGCCCTTGTCGAAGGCGGCGAGGTAGACAAAGGGTTTGAAGACCGAGCCGAGCTGGCGTTTGGCGTCTTTGGCGCGGTTGAAGCGGGATTCCTTCGCATCGCGGCCGCCGACGACGGCGAGCACGCCGCCGGTGCGGTTTTCGATGACGACGGTCGCGCCCTGGATGTATTTCGGCGCGTCCTGCCCGCGCGCGTCCTCGGGCAGCCGCTGCCATGCGGCGCGCGTGGGATGGGAATAGCCGTGGATGCGCTCGACTTCGCTGAGTTTTTTCTCAAGCGCTTCTTCGGCCTTTTGTTGGATGCGCAGGTCGATGGTGGTGATGATTTCGAGTCCGCCGAGGGCGATGTCCTCTTTTTCAAGAATGATTTCCAGGTCGCGGCGGATGGCGTCCATGGCGAACGATTCGCGAGCGGCGCGGCGGATCCTGGGGCGCACCTTGATGGGTTCGAGTTTGGCGGCATCGGCCTCGGCGCGGGTGATGGCCTTGGCATTGACCATGCGTTCGAGGGTGGTGTCGCGTTCGCGGATGGCGGCCTCCATCGACTTGAAGGGATTGAAGGAATCCGGCCCGCGGACGATGCCGGCGAGCAGCGCGGATTCCGAGAGCGTGAGTTCGGACGGGTGTTTCTCGAAGTAGATGCGCGAGGCCTCGCCGACGCCTTTGATCTGGCGGCCCCAGTTGATCTGGTTGATGTAGGCTTCGAGGATGTCGTCTTTTTCGAGCGAGGATTCGAGGCGGATGGCGATGGCGATTTCCAGCAGCTTGCGGTCGAGCTGGCGCGGCAGGTCACCGCGTTTTTCGCCGCGCTTGAGTTGGAAGACGTCGGGCCGTGGTTGTAGAATCGCTCGTCCTCGCGCGCGAGGATGGCCTTGCGGAAATTCTCGGCGACCTGGCGCAGCGGCACGATCGAGCGTTTCTCGCCGTGAATTCGGCCGATTTCCTCGTTGAGGCGGTCGCGGATGATCGTGCGCTCGGGCATCTCACGAATGCGTTCGAGATCGAAGCTCCGGGCACGCGTGCCATAGATCAGCATGAAGAACAGCAGGCCGTAGAGCGCGGCCACCAGCGGATAACCCGCAATTCGCAGCAAATACCGCTTCACCCAGCCGAAGGGGCGGGTGAGCAGGTTGAACAGGTGGAACGGCCAGAACAACAGCAGCGATACCGCGCCGGGGCCGCGCGACCTTTCGGCGGGCGCTTGATTGCGGCGGCGGTTGGATTTTTCCGGCGGTTCTGGTTTCGGCATCGGCAGGCGCAGGTTACCGCACCATACGGCGGAAGGCACGC
>JALOUA010000068.1 GCA_025457625.1 Akkermansiaceae bacterium | reverse complement strand
TGCATGCCCGCGTCGAGCACGACCCTGGCATTGCGGGATTCAAGCAGATAGGAATTCGCGCCGATCCCGGCGTGGCGACAGAGGCTCTTGAAAATCATGTGGTTTCTCACGCGAGGATGCAGAGCCCGCGCGCTACTGTCAACCTGCGGGGCAATCGCCCTTGCCAGCACCGGTTGGCTGGCATGGGATGGATGCCAAACGATGCCTCAGCCCGCTGGAAACCAACCGTCATCCGCCATACGCGCCATTGCGATGCGGGTGGCATGGTTTCATCTTTTGGTCGCGCATTTGCCCGCACAGTCGCCGCAATTGCTGCCCGAGATGGTGGTGCTGGCGGAGCGGCGCGGTGATGATGACGCGGCCCGGACGATCGCGGTGTGGGACCGCGGCGAACTGCGCGAGGCCGCGCCACGCACCATCGACGAGTTGCTGGCGCGGGAACCGGCGTTCTCGCTCTACCGGCGGCAGACGGCGATTTTCGGCAATCCCACCTCGGCGGGGGTGAGCCTGCGCAACACCGGCGCCACCGCCGCCTCGCGCACGCTGGTTCTGTTAGACGGTGTGCCGCAGAACGACCCCTTCGGCGGCTGGGTCTATTGGGCGCGCTACGATGCCGCGGCGCTTGATTCCATCCGCATCGTGCCGTCCTCGCGCGCGGCGGTGTGGGGCAACCAGAGCCCGGCGGGCGTGGTGAGCATGACCGGTCTGCCTCCATTCGTGAATAACCATGTGATCAAGGCCGGTGGCGGAGGGCAGGGAACCGTCGCCGGTTCGACGCTGCACCAGATGACCTCCGCGGATGAATCACGCTCGGTTTCGCTCGCGGCCTTCGGTTTGCATTCGGATGGCTTCTACGCGGTGGATTCCGCGCAACGCGGCCCGATCGACCGCAAGCTCGACATCGATCTTTACGGCGCGGATGTGAAGCTCGCATGGCTCGCGGCCCCCGGCCTCACCATCGGACAGACGACATCGTTTTACTCGGAGGAGCGCGGCAACGGCACGCCACTCTCGCGCAACTCGACCGATGCGCTGGATTTCTCGCTGAGTGTCACCTCGGAAAACGCGGACCACGCATGGCAGGCGCTCGCCTGGCACCAGCGGCGCGAGTTCGAATCGGTCTTCAGCTCGGTGAACGCGGACCGCAGCGCGGAAACATTGGCCCTCGATCAATTCGACGTGCCGGGCCGGGGTAGCGGCGGCGCGTTCACGCTGCGTTGGGACCGTGGCGATGACTGGAACTTCATGGTCGGCACGGACACCCGCCTGCTGACCGGTGAGACGAACGAAAATGTCGGTACCTTCCGCCGCCGCAAGGCGGGTGGCAAACAGGATTTTCTCGGCATCTTCGGCATGGCGCAACACCAACTCGACGCGTTGACCGACCTCAATGCCAGCGCGCGGCTCGATGCCTGGTGGCTGCGCGACGGCCGCCGCACTGAAACCTCGCTGGCCACCGGTGCCACGCTGCGCGACGAGGATCAGGCCGATCGCGACGGCATCGAACCCTCGGCCTCGATCGAACTCACGCGCCAGCTTCACGGGGATCTTGAGGCGGGGATTTCCGCAGGCAGCGGCTTCCGCCTGCCCACGCTCAACGAACTGCACCGGCCGTTCCGTGTGCGCAATGACATCGTCGAGGCGAATCCCTCACTCGATCCCGAACGCTTCATCAGCATCGAGGCGTCCTTGGAGTGGCGGCCCGACGACGATCTAACAGCAAGTGCCTCGGTCTTCCATCATTGGATCAACGATGCCATCGCCAACGTGCCGGTCACCGATCCGGCGGAGATCAGGGAAATCTTCGGCACCATCCCGCCGGGCGGAAGCGGCTCGATCCGCCGCAATGTCGATGAGGCCCGTGTCGCCGGCATCGAGGCCAAACTCGACTGGCAAGCCCATGAGCAATTGAATCTCGACCTCGCCGCGCTGTGGTCCGACACGCGCTTCAGCAAGTCCGCGCAACAGCCGCTGCTCGAGGGCAAGCCGTTTCCCCAGGCGCCGGAGCTGCGGTTGGTCGCGGGTGCCGAGTGGCGGCCGGTCGATGATGTCTCGCTTTTTGCCGGTTGCGAATACGGCTCCTCGCAATACGACGACGCGCTGGCCCAGCGCGTCATCCCGGATTACACCAGTGTGCGCATCGGCGCTTCGTGGCGGGTGGGCAACGCGATCTATCAGATCCGCATCGACAACCTTTTCGACGAGGACATCCGGACCGGCCTGAGCAGCGACGGCATCCGCACCCTGGCCGCGCCGCGCTCGTTGTGGCTCGGCGCGGAGTGGGGGTTCTAGCCGGGACGGGTCCGGCCATTGCCGGGTGGTGCCGCGCGAGGGTTTCTTTTCCCGCGAAGGATGGTCCCGCCTTGCTTGAGGCTGGCCGAGCGATGTTGGAAAAGTGAGAGATTGATTGGAATTCGGCTTCACTGATGGGGAAACTCGAAGAGGAAAGTGGGGACAGGTTGTCCCCACCACGGACCGGGACTGCAAGTCCCAGCCACGATTTGCCGCTCCTCCTGCCGCCCGGCCCTTGATTTTTCGTGCCTTATCGGCGAAATCCTGCTTTCCCTCGCCGCGCCGCCGACTTTTTTCCACCACCCATGTCCACCGAGCTGACTAGAAATTTCTCGATCATCGCCCACATCGATCACGGGAAAACCACGCTCTCCGACCGCTTGTTGGAGATGACCAGCACCGTTTCGATGCGCGACAGCACCGCCCAGCAGCTCGATTCGATGGACCTTGAGCGCGAGAAGGGCATCACCATCAAGTCCCACCCGGTGGCCATGGAATACACCGCGCGCGATGGCAAAACCTACAAGCTCAACCTGCTCGACACGCCCGGCCACGTCGATTTTTCCTACGAGGTCTCCCGCGCGCTGGCCGCCTGTGAGGGTGCCATCCTGATGGTCGATGCCGCCCAGGGCGTCGAGGCCCAGACCGTGGCCAACCTCCATCTCGCCACCGAGCAGAACCTGACCATCATCCCGGTCCTCAACAAGATCGACCTGCCCGCCGCCGATGTTCCCAAGTGCAAGAAGCAGCTTGAGGACATCCTCTGCATCCCCGCCGAGGATTGCATTCCCGCTTCCGCCAAAAACGGCATCGGCATCGAGGACATCCTGGAAGCCATCATCGCCCGCGTCCCCGCGCCGACGGAAAACCCGGACAAGCTGTTGCGTTGTTCGGTCTTCGATTCCCTCTACGACACCTACCGCGGGGTCGTCTCCTACGTCCGGGTCTTTTCCGGCAGCGTGAAGCGCGGCCAGCGCGTCAAACTCTTCGCCACGGACAAGATCTACGAAGTCAAGGAAGTCGGCGTCTTCACGCCCAAGATGAGCGCGCGCGAGAAACTCGTGCCCGGCGATGTCGGTTATGTCATCGCCAACATGAAGTCCGCCAGCGAGGTGAAGATCGGCGACACGATGACCGACTCCACCCACCCGTGCGCCGAGCCGCTGCCAGGCTACAAGGAAATCCAGCCGATGGTGTTCTCCGGCATCTATCCGGTCGATTCGTCCGACTACGAGGCGCTCAAAATGGCGATGGGCAAGCTCCAGATCAACGATCCGGCCTTCACCTACCAGCAGGAAAGCTCCACCGCGCTGGGCTTCGGCTTCCGCTGCGGCTTCCTCGGCCTGCTCCACATGGAGATCATCCAGGAGCGCCTCCGCCGCGAGTTCGACATGGACGTCATCTCCACCTATCCCTCCGTCATCTATCAGGTCACCATGACCGATGGCAGCGAGCGCATCATCGACAACCCGACGCTTTTCCCCGATCCCCAGGGCATCCAGGAAATCCGCGAGCCCGTCGTGAATGTGTATATCATGGTTCCCAGCGGATACATCGGCGACATGATGCAGCTCGTCATGGAAAAACGCGGCGAGGTCACCCATACCGAGACCATCGACGACACCCGTGTCATGCTTTCCTGCGTGCTGCCGCTCTCCGAAATCCTCGTCGATTTCAACGACAAGCTCAAATCCATGACCCGCGGCTACGGTTCCATGGATTACGAACACGCCGGCTACCGCGCGGCCAAGATGGTCAAGATGGACATGCTCATCGCCGGAGATCCGGTGGAGGCCTTCTCCACCATCGTCCACCGCGACAAGGCGGAGTCCTACGGCCGCGTGCTCGCCGGCAAGCTCAAGGAAGTCATCCCGAACCATCTCTTCGTCGTCGCCATCCAGGCCGCCGTCGGCGGCAAGATCGTCGCCCGCGAATCGATCTCGGCCATGCGCAAGAACGTCACCGCCAAGTGCTACGGCGGCGACATCACCCGCAAGCGCAAGCTGCTCGAAAAGCAGAAGGAGGGGAAAAAGAAGATGAAGATGTTCGGCAAGGTCAACATCCCGCAGGACGCCTTCATCAAGGTTTTGAAATCCGGCGATTGAGCGCTGCGTCAGCGCCGGAAGGATTCCGGCGGTCCCAGATACGAATCCACCGGCTTGCGGGTGTGGAGCGTGATCTTGTCGATGATCACCCCGGGATCCACCATCCAGACCGCGAGCGTGTGCCTGCCCGGGCGGTCGATGGCCAGCGTGGTGGTGAATCGCCGCAGGTTCGTCAGCACGTCCTGCGGATAGCGGGGCGGGGGACCGGCCAGGATCACCGGCGCGGCGCCATCGACACCCACCGCAAGCCGCACGCCGCGCCCGGGCGCGACCGGGTGGCCGGGCAGGCAGTCGATGTGCAGTTCCAATTCGCCGTGCGAGAAGAGATGCATGTCATATTCAAGCGCGGGGCTGTTAGATAAAATCTCCTCCGGCCCGGTGCGGCTGGCCGCCGTTGCGGGAAACACGGTCACCGAGTCGCCGCTGCGGCCCAGGCCCTTGACCACGCGCCATGCGGCCCCGCCCTGATCGCGGCGGCGTGTGAAGTGTTCCGCCTCCATGCTCACGCAGCCGTGGCTTTCCACGAAACCCGCGACCTGGTCGCGTGACGGTTCCGCAGGATGGAAAACCGGCACCCTGACACGCGCGGAGCCGCCATTGCCGGTGATTTCGATCGCGCCCTCGACGCCGGTGCCCTTCGGCGCGCTGCTCCAATCGACACTCACCCACAGTCTTTGACTCTTGGTGAAGCGGCCCGCTTGTTGATCGAGTGTCAACCAGGGTTCGGTGGGGATCGCGCGCCACTCGATCCCACCGGTGCCTTTGTTGAACAAGTCGATGAAGCGCCGTCCCCGCGTGTAGACGCTGAGATCGGCCACGACACCGGCCTGACCGCCTTCCGCGGCGACATCGAGCGCGGGCGGTCCGGCGCCGTCGAAGCGGCCGAGCGGCGGCATCTCGAACTGGTGGCGCTGGTTTCCCCACGGTCCGGGTGCCGGGGACATCATGTGACGCCATTTGGCGCCGGCCACGGGCAGGGAGTCGTTGTAGTGATCGGTTAGATCAATGATGCGCGCCGCGGCGGCTTCGGCGCGGCGCGCGTAGGCGGCGGCGACGGCCCTGCCCCGTGCCGCGTGGTGCATGCTCTTGTCGGCACAGATGACCTTTTCATTGATCAAGGCGGCGCAGCTCACCGGGTAGAGGACGAGTTGGAAGAACGCATCCTTCCGTTCGATCGGGATTTCCTGATGGATCCTTTCGGCATGGTTCGCGATGGCCTCGTAGCGTTCGAGCCTGCGCTCCGCCTCGTCGCCGAAATGATCGTGGGAGAACCAGGAATACTCCAGCGGCATGTCCTTGCGGTACTGCACGAGATGTTCCGGGCGGCGGGTGAAACCGAGTTGATAATATTCCCCGATGATCGCGGCGATTTCACCGGCAAGGCGTTCGTCGAGATCGCGCGCCGCCCATTCGGTTAGAAATGAACGGGTGTCGCCGGGCAGCCGTTTCGCGGGATTCCATGCCATGTCGAGGAAGAATTCCGTGCCGATTTCCGCCGGTTTGATGTCGCCGACGTTGAGCACCCAGAGCTTGTCCGCGCCGTATTGCCAGGCCTTGTGCATTTCGGTGGCCATCAGCGCCAATGGCATGGTGTTGAGCCAGGTGTAGGCGGTGGTCGCGCCGTTGAGCCACTGGAGGTGATAGTAGACGCCGGATCCGCCCGGTCTTTTCCTTTCCTCTTCGGTCGGCAGCCGCCGGAGGTATCCGAAGTTGTCGTCCGGCCAGCAGAGGATCACGTCGTCCGGCACTTTCATTCCCGCCTCATACATTCCGAGGACCTCGGTGTAGGGGATGAACACCTGTGGGATTTTCGCCGGGTCGGGATCGATGTGGCGCGTCAGGATCGAGCGCTGGTCGCGGAAGATGCGTTCCAACAAGGCAACCCTATCCGCAAGCGTGCCCCCGGCGTACATCGGTTCGTCGTCCTTGCCGCGCATGCCGAGGGTGTAGAGGTTTTCGTAGCGGCCGTTGGCCTGGATGCGGCGCTCCCAGTAGCGGAGGATCGCATCGCGGTTGGTCAGGTAGTTCCAGTCGCCGCCGCCCTCGCGATCCCACTCCGCGCCGTGCATGTTGTTGCGCAGCATCGGCTCGATGTGGCTGGAGCCCATGACGATGGCGTAGTCGTCGGCCACCTGTTTGTTCCGCGGGTAGGTGTTGAACGGGATGGTGTCACGGTGCATCGCCGGCCACAGGTGGTTGGCGCGCAGGCGCAGCAGCAGTTCGAAGATTTTCGCGTGGGTTTTCGGGCCGAGTCCCCGGCCTTCGTCCGGGGCGAAGGTTTTCTCCGCCCACGGCCTGATGCCCCACATCTCGTCGTTGATGAAGATGCCGCGATATTTCACCGCCGGCGGTCCCACGCGCAGCCGTTCCGCGGAAACATGCAGCGCGTTCCGCCGCTGCGGCGTCACGTCGGCCCACCAATACCAGGGCGAGACACCGATCCGCCGCGAGAGTTCATAAACGCCGTAGGCGGTGCCGCGCCGGTCGCTGCCGGCGATGACCAGGCCCCGGGCGACTCCCGGCAGCGGGTCGGCGACCATCTCGATGACAAACGACTCCCATTGGCCCGCCAGGCCGCCGACATCCAGCTTGCCCGCGGCGATCAAGCCATCGATCGCGCGGCTCCGCCCGATCGTGCCGATCAGCACCGTGTTGGCCGGCAATCGATCGGTTGTGCGATTCAACTCCGGCCGGCGGCCGGTGACCCGTTCGACATCCGCCGCCAGATCGGCGGCGGCGATTTCCGCCACTTTCCAATCGTTTTCCGAGACATGGATGCCGGCGGTGGTTTCCGCGTCCGCGAGCGGGAAACGGTCCGCCGCAGGAGTGCCGGTGACATACTCGCCGGCGACGGCCGCGGCACTCGCGCCGAGGAAGGCCAGGAGTATCAGGCATGTCGATGAAAACAGTCCCGGTATCATCTGTTAGGTGCGGAAGGCGGGTCAGTGGTTGCCGGAGACACCCACTTGGAAGAACCGCGCGTCTCTCGGCCCGCTGGAGGTGGGAACCGGGCCCGGGTAGGGAACCGCCACCGCCTCGATCACCCCATCAGTGGCCAAGACGGCCGGCACGGTGTCAGAAGTTTCCCAGTAGCCGGGTTCGAGGTCCGCACTGAAGCGCACGGCATAGTCCAGACCGGCGGCGGCGTGGTCCACGCGGCGGCCGAAAACCGCATATCGGACACCGCCTTGTTCGATGACGACCGGCTCGCCGCGGGCGCTGACCACGCCATCGGCATAGGTGATCGGCCCGGTGGATGACACGGTGGGGTCGGTGCCGAAGGCGAATTCCTGGAGATTGTTGAGGGTGTCGGAGTCGGGGTTGGCATCGGCCGCGGGATCGGGCAACGGATTTTGGAAAACGCCGCCCGCCCAGATTGCGTAGGCCGTTTGCACGTTGAGGGTGGTGTCGTCCGGCAATGCGGCGGACGTGTCGAGTTCGTCGCCCGCGGCGCTTGCGATGATGGCGCCTTGGTTGATCCGGAGTTGCAGGGTGCCCGCGTTGGTGGGTGTGACCTGGATGGAGAAAACACCGGGCGTGGTTTCCGTGATGGTGCCGATGGTGATGGCCGAGGTGCCTGCATTGCCGAAGTCCTCCACGCCGACCGTGTCGGCATCCATGTCCATGTCGAAAGCCACCGTGCAGGTGACGAGGGTGTGGATGGAAACCGTGCCGCCGCCACTGTCATCGGTGATGCCGACCAGCGTGGGCGGCATTGAAACGACCAGCTCAAGATCGCCGCCGTTGATCCGGAGGGTGCCGGTGAAGTCATTGGTGCCGACGCCCGCGCTTGCGGGATTGAGTGCGCCGGTGATGACGCCGCTTGCATTGGCGGAATCAAGTCCGCCGATGATGCCGCCGCTGGTGGTGATCAGTTTGTAGACGCCGGTTTGCAGACCGCCGGCATGGGTGAAAACAAAGTCATCGAAGCCGAGTGCGCCGGTGCCGATGGTGAGGGTGCCGCCGATGCTGATCTTGTCGTTGGTTTCCGCCAATGAGTTGAGATCGTATTCGAGGGTGCCGGCGCCGGTGGCCATCGCGGAGAGGTCCAGGCCGCCGCCGATCGCCAGCGTGCCGACTGGGGCGCCGGGGGCGATGTTGCCGTCGGCCGCGACCGTCACGCTGCCGTGGATCGTGCCGTCGCCGCCGAGGGTTCCGCCGTTGACGCTTGTCGCGCTGCCTGCGGCCAGCGAGCCGGGGCTGTTCACCCGCAACGTGCCGTTGTTCACCGTGGTCGCGCCGGTGTAGGTGTTGTCGGCGGAGAGGATCAGGATGCCGCTGCCGGTTTTGATGATGCCGCCGCTGCCGGTGATGATGCTGTTGGAGCCGGGGCCGAAGCTGGTGGTGCCGCCGCCATCAAGGGTTAGAAAGTGGCCGCCGTTGTTCACTTCGCCGGTCACGGTGAGGGCGCTGCTGGAATGGTGGGTCCACGTTTGGGCAGCGCCGAGAACGATGGGACTGCCGCGCAAGGATACGGCAGCCGCCGTGGGGTTGATCGTGAGGCCGTTGCGGATCGTGAGCGACTGTCCTGCGGTGCCGAGCGTGTAGGTGCCGGTGAAGGTGTCGAAAGTGAGGGTGTTGACCGTTGTCGGGCTGGCAAGGCCCACCGCGCCGCCGGCACCGCCATTGCCGAAGACCGCGTCCGACCCGGACGGCCAGGTGAGGTTGGCCGAGCCGTTCCACCACATGTTGGAGTCGAGCCATGCGCCCGCGCCATCGGTTTGCCCGGCGGTGCCGGCGTCGGAGTCCCAGGCTAGCAGCGGGATCACATGGGCCACGGTGAGTTGCTGCGATACGCCGGGGGCGGCATGGTGGTTCGCATCGCCCGCTTGCGAGGCGGTGAGGGTGGTGGTTCCGGGGCCGACAAGGGTCACGGTGTTGCCGGAAATGCCGGCGACCGAGGGATCCGAGTTGGAGTAGGAAACCGTCAAGCCGGAGCTGGCAGTGGCGGCAAGGGTGATGGCGGCGTCACCCAGCGCTGCCGGGGCGAGCGGTGCGAAGGTGATGGTTTGCGAAGCCTTGTCGATGACCAGCGTGCCCGCGGCGCTGCCTTCGTAGTTCGGATCGGTAATGATGGCATGGACCTGATAGATTCCGGCATTGACGGGTGCGTCCGGCAGGTTGTCGTAGGTGACGGCGCTTGAAATGGTTGTCTCGCCGGTGTTGACCGTGACTTGTTTCGGATTCCCGTCGTAGGTTTGAAAGAGGTTTCCAAACGTGATGGAAACGGGTGCGGGATTCACCGTGACACTGGCGCTGCCGGAGTAAGGGCTGCTGCTTGCCGTGACCTCAAACGGGCCGCCCGCCATGGTGGCGCTGAAGAGCCCGCTGCCATCCATCGTGCCGCCACTGTCGGCGGACCAGTTGATGGTTGATGGCTGGCTGGCAAGCGCCGCGCCGAACTGATCCTCGAGAACGGCGCTGAACTGCCGGGTTGTCCCGTATTGCACGAGTGCGGAAGCGGGCGTGATCCGGAGGCTTGCCGCCGGCAGCACGCGCACGTTGACGGTGCTGTCGGCCGAGAGCCCGCCGCTGTCCGTGACGGTGGCGGTGATCGCGTAATCCCCCACCGCCTGAAAAGCGACTGAGGCGGTTTTCGAGGCGTTGGTGCCGTTCGGATTGAAGGAAACCGGTGCCGGCCCGCTGGATGACCAGGTGTAGGTGAGTTCCGCCTCGCCCGTGTCGTCGGTGGCGGTCACGGCAAGACCGGTGCCGGTGCCGCGGATGATCTGATAGACGGTGGGGCCGGCGGTTTGGGTTTCGGTGGATGAGGTGCTGGCGGCCACCGTGACGACCGGCGCCTGGTCGGGCGCGCCCGATTCGCCGAACAAGGCGATGCTATCGACATACCAGCCGCTGCTGGAGGTCTGGTTGTTGGTGGCGATGCCCCAGCGCATGCGCAGGTTCTTTCCCGCATACTTGGGAATGTCGTTGAGGCTGACGACCGTGCGGATGAAGCCATTGCTGTTGCCCGACCATGCCTGCAAGCCTGCGAATTCACTCGTCCTGCCGGTGGATGCCATCGTGGTGTTGTATCCGTTGCTGGTGAATGCCGCCCCGGAATTGGCGGAGTTGACATCAAACCATGTCACGCCGTTGTCCAGCGAGAGGGAGAAGCGTCCGCCGTCGCGCTGGGACTGCAGATTGTAACTGTGCCAGAACTCGATTTGCAGGTTGATTGGATCGGACGGGATATCAACTTGCGGCGAAACCAGATAGGTCGTGGAAGAGGAGTTGGGTCCGGGGGCGAAGTAGGACTTCGCGGGGGAATGGCTCTGCGCGGTGCTGACGGTCCATGAGTTGCCGCCGCTGGTGGACTGCGAAGTCCAACCGGTGACGGTGCCGTCGAAATTCTCACTCCAGAACGTGCTGAGGATGCCGGAGACGGTGAATGCACCGGGCAGCGTGAAGGTTTCCGTGTCGGGGTTGGCGGCGTGGACGCTCCACAAACCCGAGGCCGCTCCGGTGAGGTTGAACTGGCAGCGCAGGGTGGCGGAGTCGATCATCCCGACGGACGTGCCGATGATGTCGGCGCGGCCCGCCTGCTTGAGACGGATCGTGGTGTCCGTGCTGAGGTTGGTGCCGGTGATGTCCGCGGTGATGATGGTGTTGGTGACGCCGCCGGCGGGGGTGATCGAGTTGATGGCGAGCGGGAGGTTCTGGTTGGCGCTGCCGGAGATGATCAAGCCGTAGTTCTGCAGGCTGTTGGTGAGGGAGCCGGAATAGCTGACGACCGCCTGCCAGACACCGGGCCCGCCGGGATTGGTGACGAGCACCTGCTCGACGTTGTCGGTGTGGTTGATCCCGGTGGTGGCGTTCTCGCTCATGGAGGCCACCGTCCAGGTGCCGACGAACGGCATCACGAAGGGAAGATGTTCGGTTCCGTCCGGTGATATCAACTTGAGGTTGAGGTTGTTCCTGAGTGTCGGCGTCCGCGAGTCGTGAGCGCTGGTGGAGGTGCCGGCCGGGTCCGTCCATGCGAGGGTGGCCTTGATGGGTGAAACGCCATCCCAGATGAAGCTGTGCGCGCGACTGGTGACGGTGGTGGAAACCTGATCCTCGGTGAGGCGTTGTTTGTTTGGCGAAGCCTTGTGATCGATCAGCAGGTCCGCCGCCTCCTTCACGTCGATGAGCCCCCAGCCGTAGAAGTAATCCGGGCCGGGGTTGCCGATGTCGTCCGCCGTATGGATGAGCAGTGCCTTGAGCGTGCTCGCGCGCATCGCGCTGCCGAAAAGCCGGTTGTATTGATCCACCAGCAGCGTGGCGGAACCGCAGGCATTGGGACTGGCCATGCTGGTGCCGCTCACGTTTCGATAGTCCGCATCGTTGTCGATGTCGGTTGACTTCAGATCGAACCCGTTGGCCACGAGATCCGGCTTGATGCGTCCGTCGTCGGTCGGCCCGGTGGACGAGAACGTGCAAATCGTCGCTTTCGCCAGGTCCCTGACGCCCGCGGTCACCGCATCGTTGACCGCGCCGACGGTGACGACATTTTTCGCGAGGCCGCGATAGGAGATGGTTTCATAGCCGTTGCGATACTTGCCGTCCCCGGGCGGGTGGATGGCGGGGTCGTAGCTGACCGTGGCACCGTTGATGACGACCGACGCACCGCTTGACGGGTTGTCGTCCCGTTCATTGCCGGCGGCCCAGAATGACAGGAGATAGGGCGTGTTGTAGGCGGTGGAGTCCATGTCGCGCGCTGCGGTGTTGTATTGGCCGTAGGCGGGTGTATAGGCATTCTGGTCGGCTCCCGTGCCCGTCCAGGTGTTGCCGTTCCAACCATCCGCCGTGCCGTAGCTGTGATTGGAGAGATACACCTTGGTGCCGGCCTGCCCGGGTGCCGTGGCTCCGGCGGTTCCCATTTCGCTGAGGTCGCTGTTCCAGTCGTAGGAATTGATGCGCGCGGCGTTGGCCATGCCGCGGGAAGGCGCGTCCACACCAAGTGCGGCAATG
>JALOUA010000067.1 GCA_025457625.1 Akkermansiaceae bacterium | reverse complement strand
CATGATTTTCAAGAGCCTCTGTCGCCACGCCGGGATCGGCGCGAATTCCTATCTGCTTGAATCCCGCAATGCCAGGGTCGTGCTCGACGCGGGCATGCATCCGAAACACGAAGGCCCGGAAGCCATCCCGCACTTCGAGTTCATCGAACAGGGCACGGTGGACTCGGTGGTCATCACGCACTCGCACCTCGACCACGTCGGCACGCTGCCGGTTCTGCTCAAAGACCACCCCGAGGCCAAGGTTTTCCTGACACCGGAAACCGCGGAACTCGCCTCCGCCATGCTTCATAATTCAGTGAACGTGATGCAGGCCAAACGCATCGAGCACGGCATCGCGGAATACCCGCTCTTCGATCACCGCGAGCTCGACCGCATCACCGCGACCTTCGAAGCGCGCGGCATCGAGCGCCCCTTCGATCTCGACCGCGAGGGGACGATGCGCGCGACGTTTCACGACGCGGGGCACATTCTCGGCTCGGTGGGCCTCACCATCGAGGCCGCCGGCAAGCGCGTGATGTACACCGGCGATGTCAACTTCGAGCACAGCACCTTGCAGAAGGGCGCGTTGTTTCCCGAAGAGCACGTGGACGCGCTGATCGTGGAAACCACGCGCGGCGCGCAGGCGCGGCGGCCGGGCTACGACCGCACCGATGAGGAAAACGAATTGGCCGAAGCGATCGCACGGGTGATCGCGCGCAAGGGGTCGGTGCTCATCCCGGTCTTCGCGATGGGCAAGACGCAGGAGGTGCTCGGCATGCTGCACCGCTTCAAATGCGAGAGCCTCATCCCGAACCACACGCCGGTTTACATCGGCGGGCTGAGCACCAAGATGACGCATGTTTACGACCGCTTCAGCGACGTCTCACGCCGCCACCTGCCGGGCTTCCGTTTTCTCAAGGACATGGACATCGAGGGCAGCGACCGCAAGCGCAAGGGGCCCATCCCCTTCGGCAGCGGCTGCATCTACGCGCTCTCCAGCGGCATGATGTCCGAGAACACCGTCTCCAACATCTTCGCGCGCCAGGGCATCCTCGAAAACAAACGCAACGGGCTGTTCTTCGTCGGCTATTGTGATCCGGAAACTCCCGGCGGCCGCATCCGTGCGGCGAAACCCGGCGAGACGGTGATGCTGGATGACACACACGGCGGCGTCCCGCTGCGTTGTGAAATGCGCGTCTTCGATTTCAGCGGGCACTCCACGCGCGACGCCATCGCCGACTACGCGGTGAAACTGAGCCCCAAAAAAGTGCTGCTTGTGCATGGCGATGACGACGCCGTCGAGTGGTTCCGCGCGGAACTCCGGCAGCGGCTGCCGGATTCGCAAATCATCGTGCCGCTCCCCGGCGAGGAGCACAATTTGTGAGACCGGCGCCGGGCTTTCGGAATCCGGACTTGCAGACCGCCTCACTTCGCATATTTTGCTATCGCGCACGCCGGACGAGGAACGGATTTCCCGTCCACGCCGCGCGTGCCAACATCACAAGATCATGAAAACTCTCGAAAAACTCACTCTCGCCACCGCCACCGCAGCCACCGCCACGGCGCTCGGCATCTCCATCAGACAATACCTGCGCGTCCGCTCCGAACGGGTCTTCCGCCTCGCCGCCGGCGAATCGCCCTACGAGCGCAGGCATCCGAAACCGCGCCACGCGTGACCTGCGAAGGCGTGCGGGTGGCGGCTTGAAGCCGCCATAACTCGCAGAAGCGGCTCTCAGCCGCGGCAGGCGTTGGAAACACCCTCTGCGATTCATGGCTGCCCGTAGGCAGCCACTCCAGCGGGACACACGCCCGCAATTCCGGCTGGCATTATCCATGCCTTGGCTCAGCATGAAGCCATCATGAGCACGGTTCCCTCCGATTACGAAAAACTCGGCCAATTCTACCTCGGCAGAGGCTACAACCCGGAAACCAAACAGCCCGACGGCGAGCTGCTGCTTTATGACTCGAAGGACCTCGTCACCCACGGCGTGGTGCTCGGCATGACCGGCTCCGGCAAGACCGGCCTGTGCCTTGCGCTGTTGGAAGAAGCCGCGATGGATCACATCCCGGCGATCATCATCGACCCCAAGGGCGACATCTCCAACCTGCTGCTCGCCTTCCCCGATCTCGACGGTAAAAGCTTCCGCCCGTGGATCAACGAGGACGACGCCGCGAAAAAAGGCCTGTCTCCCGACGAACACGCGGCAAAAACCGCCGCGATGTGGAAGAGCGGCCTCGCCGAGTGGGGGCAGAGCCCCGAGCGCATCCAACAGCTCAGGGACAAGGTGGACATCAACATCTTCACGCCCGGCAGCAAGGCGGGCATCCCGGTTTCCATCCTCAGCTCGCTGGAGGCGCCGCCCTTCGAAATCATGGACGACGGCGAACTGTTAGGCGAGCGGATCGAGAGCACTGTCTCGTCACTGCTCTCGCTGGTGGGAGTGGATGCGGATCCCATCCAAAGCCCGGAAGCGGTATTGCTCTCCGCCATCTTCCAAACCGAGTGGGCCGCAGGCCGCAACCTCACGCTCGAAACCCTGATCCGCCACATCCAGAAGCCCGCGTTTCAAAAAGTCGGCGTGCTCGATCTCGAAAGTTTCCTGCCGGAAAAATCCCGCCAGCCGCTCGCCCTCAAGTTCAACAACCTGCTCGCCTCGCCCGGATTCTCCACCTGGCTGGAGGGGCCGCCGCTCGACATCGCCAAAATGCTGCACACGCCCGCCGGCAAGCCGCGCATCTCGATCTTCTCCATCGCCCACCTCGGCGACTCCGAACGCATGTTCTTCGTCAGCCTGCTGCTCAACCAGATGCTCGGCTGGATGCGCGCGCAGAACGGCACCACTTCGCTGCGCGCGCTGCTCTACATGGATGAGATCTTCGGTTTCCTGCCGCCGTCGCAGAATCCGCCGTCCAAGAAACCGATGATGACGATTCTCAAACAAGGCCGCGCCTTCGGCCTCGGCTGCCTGCTCGCCACCCAGAACCCGGTGGATCTCGACTACAAGGCGCTCTCCAACATCGGCACCTGGTTTCTCGGCCGGCTGCAGACCGAGCGCGACAAGCTGCGCGTGCTCGACGGCCTCGAAGGCGCCGCCGGATCGCAAAACGCGCCCTTCAACCGCAAGGAAATGGAAACCCTGCTCTCCGGCCTCGGCAACCGCGTGTTCCTGATGAACAACGTGCACGAGGACCACCCCGTGCTGTTCCACGTGCGCTGGGTGATGAGTTATCTCACCGGCCCCCTCACGCGCGGCCAGATCAAGAAGCTGATGGATCCCAAGCGCGCGGATTTCGAAGCCCCCGCGAAACCCGCGGCCGCCGCCAACCCGATGGCCATGCCGGGCATGAGCGCCGCGCCCGCCGCCGCCCGCCCCGCCGTGGGCGCGGGTGTGACGGAGCTCTTCGCCACCACCTGCGGCGGAACTGATATCATCTATCAGCCGCACCTGCTGCGCGCGGCCAGGGTGCATTTCTCCTCATCCAAATCCGGCGTCGATGAGGCCCGCGAGGTGCGCCTCGTCAACCCGGTCCTCGCGGGCGGCATCGATTGGGAAACGCAGGTTGATCCGCCACAGAGCACCAGTGACAGTCCTGCCGCCGGCGCGGGCTTCGCCGAACTCCCGGGCTTCGCCATGAACGCCGCGAATTACAAGCAGGTCGAAAAGGACTTCGCCGACTGGCTTTACCGCAACGAGCGGATGGAAATCTTTTCCTGCCCGTCGCTCAAAAGCTGGTCCAAACCCGGCGAGAGCGAGGGTGAATTCCGCGCCCGGCTCAGCCATGCGGCGCATGAGGCGCGGGATGCGGAAGTGGAGAAAATTCGCGCCGCGGCCGCCAAAAAAACCGCGGCCATTGAGACAAGGTTGCGCACCGCGGAGGCGCGGGTGGCCAAGGAAAAAGCCGAGGCCGGCGCCGCCAAGATGCAGGCCGGCGTCTCACTGCTCGGCGGTCTGTTAGGCGGACTGCTCGGCCGCAAGATGAACATGACCACGCTCAGCCGCGGCAGCGCCGCCATCGGCCGCACCACCACCGCCTACAAGCAGCACCAGGACGTGGCCATGGCCGGCGCGCGCGTGGAGGACCTCGCCAGGGAAATGGAAACCATGCGGGCCGAACAGGAGGCGGAAATCCAGCGCGTCGCGGAGCAATACGATGTCTCCAATCTGAAACTTGAGACGGAGACCCTCAAGCCGACGAAAACCAATGTGAAGGTGGAGGCGGTGGCATTGCTATGGCTGGCCGATGACCGCCGTGCATGACCCCACCTCGCCCAATCCATTCCCATGCAAACCAAGCTGCTGATTTCAATGGCCTTCGCGGCTCTCGCCCCGTTGGGGTATGGTGGACCGTTATACACCCAAAAGGGCACGGATCCCCCGTTCGGGGAAGTGCTGGGCAGCGGCAAACTCCCGAAGGGGAGCAACTCCAAACGGGGCGTGACCGGCTCCAAAATCAAGGTGGACCACAAGCTGGTGGAGCTGACACCGGCGGCGAAAAGGCCGATTCCGAAGGACATCCTCATCCACACCCTGGGGAACAGCGCGATACCGCGCCGGGATTTCGGCAACTGGTCGCGGTGGTATCAGGAGGACGGCAGCACCCAGGTGTTCCGGCTTTTCAAGGGCGAGGTGAATGTGCGCAACACGCGCGAGCTGGCGGCGCGGATCGAGGCGTTCAGCGAGTTGAATTGGAAGCGCGGCCCATGGCACGAATGGAGCGGCACCTACACCATCATCAAGCCCCACCGCGCGGCGATCTTCCAAGCCAAGAACAACATCAACGACTGGTCCGTGCAGCTCAACATGAACGACAATGGCGATGTCACTCTCAACCGCCGCCGTGGCAACGATGAGGTGATTGCCAAAAACATGACCGGCAAGCCGTTCCACATCCGCGTCCGGGACAACGGTCATGACTACGAAGTCTATTTGGAGGGCGCGAAGGTCGGTGTGGGGTCCTTTGCCCGGCCCGAGGGAACCACCGGATTCCGCTGGGGCATGTATCTTGGAGCAACTGAGGTGAAACATGATGCCATGATCTTCGTATCCGGCGCCACAGTGGACGGCGGATGACGCCGGCCAAACAGGAATCGAATGAAACCCGGCGCAAGCTGGCGATCCATCTGCCCGCCGCCGAATCAGCCGTCATCAGGGTGGTTTTCACACCACTCCCACCCTGACTGGTTCCTCCCTCACGGCTCGTTGGCGGTGATTTCGAGGTGATTGACCTCGATGCTGACGATGCCGGAAACCATCTCGTCCACGATCCAGCGCGTGCCGACGCGCTTTGCCGGCACCGGGCGGCCGTTGATGGCGACGCCTTTCGATTCCGGAGTCGCGGGAAGCTCGAGCCTGGCGGTCATGCCATCGGGGAGCCGGAGGTTCATTTCGAAGGTGGAACCGCTTTTCCAATCGACCATGACCGGGCCGGGCGGCGTGGGGACCTGGCCCTTGGCATGGGCGAGGTTGCCGGGATTCGGGCGGATGCGGACCTGCCCCCAGCCGGGTGTGAGCGGCTCGACGCCGAGGACGAAGCGGGGCAACAGGTTGGCCGGTGCCGCGCCCCACGCGTGATTCCAGTCCTGGTTGGGTTTGTATTTCATGTCCCACGCCTCCCAGCTGATGGTGGCCCCGCTCTCGACCATGTGGCGCCAACTGCGGTCGCCCGGCGCGGTGATGAGTTCGAGCGCGCGGCGGTCCGCGCCATTCGCGAACAGTCCCTCCATCAGGTATTGCGCGGCATAGACCGAGCAGGCCATGCCGCGCCCGCCGACGAATCGCGTGACCGCCGCGACGTGTTCAGCGGGCACCAGGCCGAAGGCCAGCGGAAACAGGCTGGCGTGTTGTGACGTGTGGTCGGTGCCCTCGCCATCGCGGAAGGCGCCTTTCTCCGGGATGAAAAGAAGCTTCTGGAATGCGGAACGGGCCTTGTCCGCCATCGCCCGATATCCGGCGGCCTCGCTCTCCTTGCCCAAGGCCGCGGCCATTTCGGCCATCATTTCCAGCGAGCGGATGTGGAAGGCGTTGACGACGGTGTTGACGGGTTTGAAAACGTAGCCGTCCCGCTCGGTTTTGGGCCAGTCCACGATGTCGTCTTTCTTGACCTGCCGGGCGTTGCTCACGATCAGGCCGTCCCCGCGGGCCCGGTCTAACAGAAGCTTCGGCTTGAGTGACTCGTAGCGGGCGGCGAGCCACTCGCTGCGGCCGGTGTGCATGTAGTCTGCATGCGCCATGAAGATCATGTGGAAGGCCCACTCCGTCGGCCAGGTGGGGTGTTTCATCAACCAGTCGAAGGTATCGCGCGCCATTTGCACGTCATGGTCGGTGTAATAATGGCTGAGCTGGTTGAGGTAGGCATCCGCCTCGTAGGGAATGCGCTCGCGGTCGCCATCGACATAGACGCCGGCGAAGGTGGTGGCCTTGATCGAGTAGCGGCACAGTTCCCAGATGCGGTTGAGCATTTCATCGGACGATTCGAAGGCGGCGGCCTTGTCGTCCCATGTCGAGGCGAAGGCGGATTTTCTGAGGATTTGCGCGGGTTGAAGCTCACCCGGCCAGCCCTCGATTTCCACCCAGCGGAATGGCAGGACGACACCCCACTCGGGCGGCGTGAGCACGGCGGGCGGCGTGGTGGGGTGATCCGTCCGGGTGTTGCGCTCATCGGGCGGCGGTGCGATGCGGACGGGTGCCTCACCTTTCAGCACCGCTTCCGCCACCGCGTAGCGCACGCTTCCCGGCGGCTGGCGGTTGACCCGTCCGTCCTTGAGATCCTCGCCGAAATGCACGGTCACGGAATGACCGGTTTCCGACGGCGGGATCAACAGGAGGTTGCCGAAAGCCACCTTGCCGAAATCGACAAGGACGACCTTGTCGTCGATGCGTTGGATGGACACGGGGGCCTCGTCCACCAGATGCACCGGCGCGGCGATGGCGCTTGCGGACAAGGCGAGAAGGATATGCAGGGTGCGGATCATGATCGGTCGGTTGTGGGATTGGTGGATTCAGTCTTGGTGGAAAAGCTCCTTGAGCGGTGTCCTGACAGGCGACAGGTCGGCATGGGTCTGCATGAGAGGAGCCATGTGGGCCCACCACTTGCGCATGAGTTCCGTGTCGCGGAGTTTCGCGGCGGTGTGATCGGGCGCGAGTTTCTGCACGGAAAACAATGAATTGGTTTCCTCGTCGAGATAGATGGTGAAGTCGCTGATGCCGGCGTCGCGGATGGCCTTGGAAAGCTCCGGCCAGATTTCATCGTGGCGTTTCCTGTATTCGGCCGCCATGCCGGGTTTGAGTTTCAGTTTGAAGGCGGCACGGCTGGGCGCGGCCTTGGATTTCGCGGCGTTGGGATCGAGTGCGGGGACGGCCGGGGTTTCCGGCGGGTCCTGCGCGGCGAGACCGGCGAAGTCACCGGAGAGTTGCCGGAACAATCCGTCGAGTTCCCTCACCTTGTCCGGTTGGCTGGCGGCGAGGTTGCGGGTTTCGCAGGGATCGTTGGATATCTGATAAAGTTCGGGCGTCAGGCGGTGTTTGGAGACGAGTTTCCAATCCCCGGCGATCAGGGCGCGGTGACCGTCGTGGAAAAACCACAAGGCCTCGTGCGGGTCTGCGGCTTTCGCATCACGCATGACGGGCACCAGGCTTCTGCCATGCAAGGGAGGCACTTTGAGTCCGTCGATGGTGTCCGGAATTTCCACGCCGGCGAGTTCCATGAGTGTGGGAACGAGGTCGATCACGTGGCCGGGTTGGTTGCGGAGCGCGCCGCGATCCTCGATGCCGGCCGGCCAGTGGACCACCATCGGCGTGCGGATGCCGCCTTCGTGGGTCCATGACTTGTGCAGGCGGAAGGGAGTGTTGGCGGCGGTGGACCAGCCCGCGCCGAGGCCGAGGTAGGAGCCCGCCGATCCCGGCTCGGCGGCGGGGTCGTGGCCGTCGCCGCGCAGGATCTGCTCGGCGCTCGCGCCGTTGTCGGAGAGGAAGATGACGAGCGTGTTGTCGAGCGCGCCCATGGTTTCGATTTGCCTGAGCACGCGGCCGATCTCGATGTCCATGCGGTGGATCATCGCGGCATGGATCGCCATCTTGGTCGCTTGGAACCGGCGCTGCTCCGGCGTGAGCGAATCCCAGGCCACGGCGAAGGCCACTTCATGCGGACTGATCTGCGTGGTTTGTTCCTCCTGCGTGAGGTTCCAGCGCGGGAAAACGAGGGGTTCGGGCGGCGGCAGCGTGCCATCGACGAGGCCCATCTCCCGGATGCGGGCGAAACGTTCCGCGCGCAGCTTGTCCCAGCCTTCGAGATAGCGGTCGCGGTAGATGGCGATGTCTTCGGGCAGCGCTTGCAGCGGGAAATGCGGCGCGGTGAAGGCGAGGTATTCGAAGAATGGCTGGTTACGCGGTTGTCGCGCGTGCCGCTTGAGGCATTTGATGGCGTGGTCCGCGATGTGGGTGGTGGAGTAGTAACCGCTGTCCGGTTTCACCGGCGGCAGTTTCACATCGTCCTCGAAATGATTTTCCGGCGAGAAGAAGCGGTTGTGATCCTCCAGGGAATACGAGTGGTCGAAACCGGCGGGCAGGCGGTCGCCATCCATGTGCCACTTGCCGGAATGATAGTTGCGGTATCCCGCCGCGCGGAGATGGGCGGGCAGCATGCGGGCCCAGCGCGGGCGGATGCCGTTGGCACCGCTGGTCACGCCGAACATGCCGTAATCGCCGCGCTCCACGTCGGGCAGGAGGTCGCGGCGGATGGCCTGCGGGTAATAGCCGGTGAGGATCGAGGCCCGCGTGGACCAGCAGCGCGAGGTGTTGTAAAACCGGGTGAAGCGCAGGCCGTTGGCGGCGAGCCGGTCGATGTTCGGCGTTTGGATCTCGCCGCCATGGCAACCGATGTCGGAATAGCCCATGTCGTCCGAAACGATGAGCAGGATGTTCGGGCGCGGCGCGGCGGTCGCAATCAAGGGAGCAAGAAACAGGCCGATGATGAATCCGTAGGCGCGGTCGTGAGACCGCGGTCTTCCTGCCGTTCGCGGCCTTGCGCTTTTCCCGCTCTCACGAGCGGGCCTACATGGAGAAAACCGGATCATGGTTTTCGGGATTCCAGATAATCCAGCCATGCCTTCCCGCTGGTGATATCCCCATCGGCTCCCCAGGCGAAGCCCGCGCGATAGGAAACGCGTCCCTGCGCATCCGGACGGACGACGAGCATCACCTGTGCGCCGGGGCTGTCCTTGCCCGAAGCGGGAACCTGTTCGGTGCGGACGACCGATGCGGGATCCACCACGATGCCGGTGCCGAGCGTACTTCCCGCAAAGGGGCCATGAATCGCGGCGATGCCTTTCGCGGCGTCCAATGTGACGGAGGCATCCTTGCTCTGTGCGGTCAGGCCGATGGCCACTTCCTGCGGAATGCCGACTCCGGGCTTGCGGTTGCGGAAACGCTGGCCCGGCTGGTTGGAAAACGTGGAGGTGATATCAACAAGCCGCTCGCCCTTGCGCAAACGGGTGACGCGATACTCGAACAAGGGCTTGCCGTCCACTTTCACCGGGTAGCGAAAGGCCGTGTGGAACTCGGCCACATCGGGGCCGGTCCAGAGGATCTCGGCCGAGACATAGGTGTCCGAGGTGACCGGCTTGCCATCGATCCACAGCGCGAGGCCGCCGCAGCCGCGGGTGTCGCCGACCTTGAATGCATCGAGTCCCTCGCCGTGATCCGTATGGTAACTGCGCCCGTGTTTGAGTTCGTCCACATACCATTTGACGATCACCGGGCGGGCGACGCGTTTCGTCCAGACATCGATGCCGCTGTCCTCGGTGCTGTCGCGCAGCGCGGGACCGTAAACCCGGAACGCCACCTTGTCGTTTTCCCATGCGAGGTCGTCCTTGCGCTCGGGCACGAGGCGCGCCCAGGCGCGGGGAGTCAGGTCATCTTCGAGAAGTTTTTCCGCCTGCTTGAGCAGGGTTGCGGCATCCGCGGGTTTCGCGCCTGACAGACGGAGGATTTCGCTGCCGGCCAGCAGGAAGGCGCCGGTGCCGTAGTCCTGGGTGGAATCCGCCTCCAGATGATCGGGCGCGGCACCCACCGGCTGCACGTAGCCGACGGTGCCGTCCGGTTTGACGCGGGTCAGCAGGCCGTTCCATGCGCGGGTGATGGCGGGCAGGTGCTTTTCACGATCGAGCAGGCCATGGTTGACGCCCCAGGCCAGACCGAAGGTGAAGAACCCGCTGCCGCTGGTCTCGCCGACGGGGATTTCCAGCGGATCGAGCAGGCTGGGCCGCCACAAGCCGTCCTCCTGCTGCGCGGCGAGGACGGCGGTGGTCATTTCCTTGAACAGCTTTTCATAAAACCCGCGCCTGGCATGGTCCTTGGGCAGGTGCTCGAGCATCAGGGCGAGGCCGCCATAGACCCAGCCGTTGCCGCGGCTCCAGAAGACCTTTTTGCCGTTGGGGGTCTTCTTGTCGAAAAACGTGGCGTCGCGATAGAAGAGTTTCTCCGCTGGATCATAAAGATGGTCATGGGTGTATTGGAACTCCTGATCGAGGAAGTCGAGATACTTGCGGTCGCCGGTGGCGGTGAACAGCCGGGTGAGCGTGGGCGGTGCCATGTAGAGCGCGTCGCACCAGGTCCAGCGGTCGGTGATGCTCACGCCCTGCGTTTGGGGTTTGGTGCCGAAGGCGAGATCTTCGGTGATCGGGTGATCCATCACATGGGAGAGCCGGTCGCGCATCGGGATCAGCCGCTGCTCTTGCGAGCGGTCCATGAGATACACATCGAGCCAGGCGTGGCCGACGGCGTGGTCGTCGGCATGATAGACGCGGTTGGACGGCATCCATCCCGCCTGCGTCCCCATGCGGATGACCGCGGCGAGGTATTCCGGATCGCCGGTGGTGAGAGCGGTGCGCAGCAGGCCGTCGTAGAGCGGGGCGATGATCCAGTCACGGATCTCGGTGCCGCTGGGATTGGCGAGCTGCCAGTCGGCGGAGCGCTTCAAAGCGGCGGTGATCGCGGCGGGCTCCAGACCGGCCGCAGGCACCACATGCGACGATGCCATCGAGATGCCGGAAACAAGGATCAAACAAAGTGGACGGATGGATGCATGCATGGTGAAAATCGGGATTGCTGCGGATGGCAGAGGAATCCGTCGCACAGGTCAATCTTCGATGTGCTTGCCATATACCGGCATGAAATCCCGCGGTGGTCACGGACGGGAGAGGATTGCGGGGACATGAGTTCGCCCCTCCTCATGCACCCAAGGTCGGATCATAGTCTTTTGGCGCGCGGATGATTTTTTCGATCGCGTGCTTGGTCACCAGGTTGCCGCCGGAGGACCGGCTCTTGATGCCGAATTCCGCGAAGTGCAGCGGCCGGATCAGGTTGCGCATGCGCAGCGCGGGCTTGAGGTGGACGAGCAGCATCTGGGCGCTGCTTTCCTCGTTGGTCTTGTGCACGGCGAAGTAAAGCACGCGCGTGCCGGACTTGCCCTTGGTGAGATCGTATTCCTTGTCGCGCGTGACGCCGCCGACGGTGAAACGCTTGGCGAGGATGGCCCCGTCGCGGCCGTCGCGGTAAATCATCGAGTAGATGAGATCCTCATCCTTGCGGAAGACGGCGACGCGCAGCGGCTTCTGGCCGACGAAGACCTTCTCGGCCACCTTCATCACGCGCATCTTGCCATCCTGGGTGAAGGAAATGATATCATCGATGGTGGAGCATTTCTCGACCGGCTCGCCGTCCTTCCTGAGGCCGTAGCCGGCGAAGCCGTTCTTCGCGTCGAGATAGAGCGTCTCGGTGGCGGCGATGACCTGGGTGCGGTCCACGCGGTCGAACGAGGCGATCTCGGTCCTGCGCTCGCGGCCCTTGCCATACTTTTTGCCGAGTTCCTCATACCACTTGATGGTGAATTTCGTCAGGTTGCGGAGGTTCTTCTCGGTTTCCTCGATGGCTTTTTCCAGGCCTTTGATCTCCTCGTCGGCCTTGAACGAGTCGAACTTGGAAATGCGCTTGATCTTGATTTCCGTCAGGCGGACGAGGTCGTCTTCCGTGACCTCGCGCTTGAGGAGTTTCCTGAAGGGCTTCAAGCCGTCGTCGATGGCCTTGAGCACGGCTTCCCAGGTGGTGCATTCCTCGATGTCGCGGTAGATGCGGTTTTCGATGAAGATTTTTTCCAGC
Source organism: Akkermansiaceae bacterium (assembly GCA_025457625.1). GTDB lineage: Bacteria > Verrucomicrobiota > Verrucomicrobiia > Verrucomicrobiales > Akkermansiaceae > Luteolibacter. Next base: position 223 of record JALOUA010000067.1, on the reverse strand, counting down.
GAACTGAAGTGCCACTTCTCGGCGAGTTCGGCGAGTTTGATCTCGAGTTCCTGCTTGAGCAGCTCGCGCGTCTGGTGCGTCACGCGCTTGAGGATGTCCGAGACACCCATGAACTGCGGTTTGCCATCGGCGATGACGCAGGCGTTGGGCGAGATCGTCAGCTCGCAATCGGAGAAGGCGAAGAGCGCGTCGCGCGTCGTTTCCGCATCGGCCCCGGCGGGCA
>JALOUA010000329.1 GCA_025457625.1 Akkermansiaceae bacterium | reverse complement strand
AGCGTTTCCCGAAAGTGGAGGTCATCCCGATTTCCGCAGACACCGGCGAGGGCCTCGATGATCTCAGGCAGATGCTCGACAACGAGGTGGGCCACAAGCGCAGCCACTGAGGGAACGCGTTTCCGGCCGGATTCGTGATCGACCGGCAGCGGGGCAAACGTAGCATACCGCGATGAAATCCGGCTCTTTGCGCGCCTCCGTGCTTTTCCTCCCGTTCGCCACCGCAATCGCGGCTCCCGCCCACAGCGACAAGGCGGCGGCTCCCGAAACGGTCGCCGCCGGAACCATTCCGGGCCTGGCCGTTCCCCAAGGCACCACGGCTGCGGTCGTGGCGGATTTCAATAACCAGCAGGTCACCTCGCCCACCGCGCTCGCTTTCGGCTCCAACGGGGAAGTTTACCTCGCGGAAACCCACCGCCTGCGCCACGGCGTGGCCGACAACCGCAACCACCTCTACTGGTATCTGGACGACATCGCCTCCCGCACCACGGCGGACCGCCGCAGGATGCACGAGAAGTGGCGGAATCAGAACGCGTCCACCTCATTGGAATTCCTCACCGAAAAGGAAGACCTCGTCCGCGTTCTCACCGATCCGGATGCCGACGGGGTTTTCCGCAAACAGAATGTCTTCGCGGCTGGATTCAACGACCTGCTGGATGGCGTGGCTTCCGGCATCTTCGAATATGAAGGCACGGTTTTCCTCGCCTGCGTCCCGAATCTGTATGCCCTGCGCGACACGGACGGAGACGGCGTGGCCGATGTGCGCGACGTGATCCAGGACGGATTCGGCGTCCACGTCTCACTCTCCGGACACGACCTCAACGGCTTCATCCTCGGCGCCGACGGCCGGATTTACGGCACCATGGGCGACCGCGGCTTCAACGCAACGACCCGCGAGGGCCGCCATTACAACCTGCACGACGAGGGCTTCGTCTTCCGCTTCGATCCCGATGGCTCGAACTTCGAGATCATCCACAGCGGCCTGCGCAACCCGAAGGAGATCGCATTCGATGATTTTGGAAACCTCATCACGGTGGATAACAACTGCGACCACGGTGACAAGGCGCGCGTCGTTCTCATCGTCGATGGCGCGGACTCGGGATGGAACATGGGGCATCAGGGACTGTTGTCGTTTCACAAGCAGATCGGCATGGAAAACAAACCGCCCGCCAAGTGGATGGCCGAACGTGTCTGGGAAATGCCGAACTCGGAGCAACCCGGCTATATCCTGCCGCCGGTGGCCCACATCGCCTCCGGGCCCTCCGGTCTGACCCATCACCCGGGAACCGGCTTTCTCGAATCCGAGGCCGGGCGGTTCATGATCTGCGATTATCGCGGCGGCGGGGCCAAATCCGGCATCTGGTCGTTCAAGGTGGAACCAGAAGGTGCCGGGATGAAAATGACGGATTTCCATCAACTCAACTGGGGCACGGCGGCCACCGATGTCGATTATTCGTGGGATGGAAAACTCACCGTCACCGACTTCATCGGCGGTTGGGAATCCCACCTCGCCGGGCGCGTTTTTACCGTCGCCGCCGATCAACCGTATCGCGCGAAGGAGGCCGCGCAGGTTGCCACGCTCATCAAGGAGGGATTCGAACAACGAAACGCCAATGATCTTGCCACCTTGATGTTCCATCCGGACATGCGGGTCCGCGTCCGGGCGCAGCTAGCGCTCTCCCGCAGGCCGGAAGGTCTCGAATCATTCACCAAAGCCGCCGCCCAAACCCAAAACAGACTCACGCGCCTGCACGGAGCATGGGGACTGGGCATCATCGCCCGCCGCGGTTCCGCCGTGCTTCCCGGCGCGCCTAACAGCCACGAAGCCGATCCCGCCCCGCGCGAAAAGGCGCGCCTTGCCCTGCTGGCCTTGCTCAGCGACAGCGATCCCGAAGTCCGCTGCCAGGCAATCAAAGTGCTGGGCGAGTCCGGCCTCAAGGCGGATGGCATTCCGTTCGACCGCCTCATCGCAGACAGTTCGCCGCGCGTGCAACTCTCCGCCGCCATCGCCGCAGGCCGCATGAAGGCCACCAACGCGACCGGCCCCGTCCTCGCCATGTTGGAGAAAACATCGGACCCTTATCTCCGCCACGCCGGCTCCCATGCGCTTCACCTGCTGGTAAGCCCGGAAAAGCTCGCCGCTCTCAAAGCCAACCCCGCTGCCAAGATCCGCATGGCTGCCGTCATCGCCCTGCGTCGTGCCAAATCCCCGGCACTGGCCGGATTTCTAACAGATCCCGACGAGGCGGTGGTCAACGAGGCCATCCGCTCGATCAACGATCAAAACATCGGGCAGGTTCGGCCGCAGGTCGGCGCTTTACTCGAAAACGCGGCGGCTCGCCCGCATCCCACGATGATCTGGCGGCGCATGCTTCACAGCGCTTTCCGCGCCGGTGATGAAACAAGCGCCCGCCGCGTGCTCAAGGTGGCGCTCGACCGGAAAACGCCCGACGAATCACGCGTCGAGGCGTTTCGTTTGCTGTCGGAATGGACGAATCCCCATCCCGTCGATCAATCCACCGGGCGCTATTCGCCGCTGCCGGCGCGCGATCCGGAACTCATCCGCAAGGTGCTGGGCAGCAACATCACCGGACTCGTGCAGGTGGACGGAAAATTCCTCGAAGCCTCCCTGGCACTTGTCCGCAAATTCCAACTCGATCCCGCTTCCGTGACCAACGATGTGCTGTGCAACTTGATCGAGAGCGATGATGTGCCCGGCAGCGCGCGCGTTGAGGCGCTGGACTTCTACATCGCCCGCAAACCGGCGGATCTGGATGAGATGATCGTCAGGCTCGCCAATGGCAAGGACGACCGCCTGGCGATCGGCGCGCTGGGCCATCTCGTGAAATCGTCGCCCAAGGCCGCCATTGAGGCACTGACCCGGGCAACGGCATCAGGCAGCGATTTTCGACAACAGCAGGCATGGAAGCTCGCCGCGGATCTTCCCGGCGCGACAGGACTGCTCGTTTCCGGCCTGCGGGCATTGCAAAAACAAAACGGCATCTCTCCCGCCGCGCTCGAACTTCTCGATGCGGCGGCCGAGCGTCCCGAGGCCGAGGTCAAGGCCGCGCTCGCCGCTTTCAAGTCCGCCCAAAGCGCATCCGCCGATCCGCTTGCGGCATGGCTGCCATCGCTCGAAGGCGGCGACGTTGAAAACGGAGCCAAGGTCTTCGAGTCCCACCCGGCCAGCCAGTGCATGCGCTGCCACGCCGGCGGACACGGCGGCGGTGACGCCGGACCCAATCTATCAGACGTCGGCCTGCGCCAGGACCGCAGATACCTGCTTGAGTCCCTCGTCAATCCGGGGGCCAAGGTCGCCATGGGATACGGCATCGCCAGCGCCACCCTCAAGGGCGGCAAAACCGTCGCTGGCATCGTGATCGATGACAAGCCAAGCCACGTGGATTTCGACAGCGCGGGCAGCGTCCTGCGTGTCGCCCGCACCGACATCGAGAGCATGACTCCGCCGGTTTCCTCAATGCCGCCGATGGGTCTGCTGCTCTCCGCCGCCGAAATCCGCGATGTGGTCGCATGGCTCTCCGGACAGAAACGCAAGGTCCAAAACAACAGGAAGCGGCCGGCACCCGTCATGATCACTCCCTGAGAGGACTGATGAACCGGCAGAATCACATGGTTTT
>JALOUA010000328.1 GCA_025457625.1 Akkermansiaceae bacterium | reverse complement strand
AACCACGGATGGACGCAGATTCACACAAATAATCAAAGAGTTATGAATGCTTGGTTTTTCACCCTTAGGATGAAAGTTGAATTTTCCACAAGTCTCTTGCAATCAGTGTCCATCCGTGTTTATCCGTGGTTCATTTTCCCATTAAGGGTTATGCCCATCTGCCGCGCCTATCAGGTTGTCGACATGGAAATCCTTCCCGGGCTCATCGCGGAAATCGCCGGAACCAAACCATCGGTGGCCAAACCCGGCTGGATCCACTCCGCCCGCTGGAAGCCGCGCCTCCATCCGGATATGCGGGGGAGGTCGTCAGTCCATGGCGCCGAGGGCCTTGGGCAGCCAGAGCGACAGCGCGGGCCAGGCGGTGATGGCGGCGAGTCCCGCGATCATGGCGAGATAGAATGGAATCATCGCCATGGACACGCGGGCGATGTTGGAGTTTCCGACGCTGCATCCGAGGAAGAGGCAGGTGCCAACCGGCGGCGTGCAGAGGCCGATGCAGAGGTTGGCGATCATGAGGATGCCGAAATGGATCGGGTCCATGCCAAGTCCGGTGGCCACCGGCAGGAAGATCGGGGTGAACACAAGAACGGCGGGCGTCATGTCCATGAAGATGCCGACGACGAGCAGGATCAGGTTGATGGTGATGAGGATGGTGAGGGGATCGGCGGAAAACCCGAGCAGGGTTTCGCTGACGAGTTGTGGCACCTGTTCGCGGGTAAGCAGACGGCTCATGGCCTGCGAGGCGGCCACGAGCAGGAGCACGACGCCGGTGGTGCGGGCGGAGCCGATGATCAGGGCGGGCAGGGCACTGAATGGGATCTCACGGTAGCAGATCACGGCGAGTGCGAAGGCCCAGACGACGGCGACGGCGGAGGCTTCGGTGGCGGTGAAGACGCCACCCAGGATGCCCCAGAGCACGAAGAAGACCAGCAGCAGACTGGGTGTGGCGCGCCACAGGGCGGAGCGGAATTTGGGGAGTTCCGCGATAGCTGCCGCGCTGCCGCCGTAGCCGCGCTTGATGCAGTGGACCAAAGCGGTGGTCATGATGAGCAGGCCCACAAGGATTCCGGGAAACACGCCGGCCAGGAACAAGGCTCCGATGGAGACATTGGAAGCGACTACCGCATAGACAATCATCACGTTGCTGGGCGGGATGAGCAGGCCGGTGGTGGCGGCGGTGGCGGTGAGTGCGATGTTGAAATCCCGGCCGTAGCCCTTGCGGTTCATCTCCGGGATGAGCGTTCCACCCACCGAGGAGATTGCGGCGAGCGAGGAACCGGAAATCGCTCCGAAAAGCATGCAGGTGAGCGTGTTGACCAAGGCAAGACCGCCGCGGAAACGACCGACGAGCGAGGCGGCGAGATCGATCAGGCGCCGGGCCAGGCCACCGGAGCCCATCAGGTCGCCGGCGAGCACGAAGAACGGAATGGCGAGCAGTGGGTAGCTGTCCAAACCATTGGCCATTTCACGGGCCATGGTGATGATCACGGCATCGTGGCCGAGCGCCCAGGCGGCCATCACGGTGGCCACGCCAATGATGATGGCGACGGGCGTGTTGAGCAGCAGGAGCACCGCGAAGACGACGAGCAGCACTGCGAGGCCGATGCTCATGGCGCGCCCTCCCCCACTTCGGCGCCGCCGACTTCGCGGCCGCGCAGGGTTTCCACCAGATGAATCATGGCAAGCAGGCCGATCATCAGCCCGCTGAGGGGCACAACCAGATACTGCCATGCCTTGGCAATGCCGAGAGAAGGCAGTTGCTGGCCGGAATCGAATCGCTCCATGACCAATTCGAAGCCGCCGTAGCCCATCACACAGAAGGCGAAGAGGGCGACGAGCCCGTGGACGACGCAGTCGGCGAGCTTGCGGGTCCAGGGATCGAAGCGGGCGACGAGCAGGTCGATGCCGAGGTGCTGCTGGCCGGCATAGGCGAGGGCCGCGCCGAGGAAGGAAACCCAGACTAACAGAAACCTCGCGAGTTCCTCGGTCCAGCGGGCCTGTGCACCGAAGAGGTAGCGGGTGAGAACGCCCCAGATCACCGTGACGAGCAGCACCACAAAGAGCAGCGCGCAGGCGGCGGCGGTGGGTGCGGAGAGTTTGCGGATCGATTCGGATTTCATTCGGCGGTGCGGATGCGTTCGGCGATCACCCCGATGTCACCGGTGGCGTGTTTTTCCCGGACCGGCTCGGTCGCGGCGGCGAAAGCGGCGGTGTCAGCCTCGGTGATCTTCACGCCCGCCTGGCGGAGAGTGTCGAGGGCCTTTTGGGTTTCCTCCTGCCATGCCTTGCGCTGGATGGCCCCGGCCTCGGTCGCGGCCTCGGTGATCCAGCGCTGTTCGTCGGCCGTCAGGGACTCCCAAACGCTGCGGCTCATCACCAGCACATCGGGGATGCGGGAGTGGTGGTTGAGGAGATAATACTTGCAGACCTCGTGGTGGCGGTTGGTCAGAACGCTGGGCGGATTGTTTTCCGCGCCATCGACTGTGCCGGATTTCAGCGCGGAGTAGAGTTCTCCGAAAGCGATGGGCGTGGGTGAGGCGCCGAGGGCGGAGACCATGTCCATGGCCACCGGATCGCTCATGGTGCGGAGTTTTAGACCCTTGAGATCGGCGGGCGTGCGGATCTCCCGCTGGGTGTAGAAACTGCGGCTGCCGGAATCAAAATAGGCGAGTCCGTGCAGTCCGCTGGGCGAGCCGTCGCCGCGTTTCTCAATGCGCTTGAGAAGGTCCTGGCCGATCTCGCCGTCGAGCACGCGCCAGAAGTGGCCCTCGTCGCGGAACAGGTAAGGCAGGCTGAAAACCTGATAGACCGGGACGAAGGTGCCGACCGGGCCGGTGCTCACCTTGGTGATGGCGAGGGTGCCGACCTGGGCCTGTTCGAGGCACTGGACCTGGGAGCCGAGCTGCTCGTTGGGGAAAAGGTTGAGCTTGAGTCGGCCGCCGGACTTGGCGGTGGCCAGGCGGGCCATTTCCTTGAGCGCAAAGTGGACCGGGTGGTGCTCGGGCAGGCCATGAGCCACCTTGAGTACCTTGACGCCGGTGTCCTCGACCCCCTCGTTCTGGCCGAGCCAGGCAAATCCACCTGCGGCGGCGAGGATACCGCAAAGCAGACCCAACATAAATGAGGAGCATCCCCGGTTCATCGCAGCGAGTTTACCGAGATTGGAAAGACGTCAAGCGAATGATTGGAAAAAAGCTCCCGTGTTTCCGGCGGTTCAGGGCACCATGATGCGGAGGACTCCCCCGCCGGGAGTGGGTCGATGTGAAGAAGCGCATCAGGCCGGATCATGCGTCTCAATGACGGCGCATTGATGTCGATTCCGTCTTCCACTGATGAAAGGACTCGGGTTTCTGCCCGCGCAGGCAGTCTGCGGCGGAAATTACAAAAATTACGGGAAAATTACGGGAGACAGAAATGATCAGAAATCCACTTGATGCCTGCCGTTTTGCCGAACTGCCACCGGTTTCAGATTCACATCCCCGTGCACCTCGTGGCCCTGCGCGAGATCACGCCCGAGCGGCTGGCGGTGGGTTCTTGAGCGGAATCAATGCCTGAAATGCCGGTGGCCGGTGAAGACCATGGCCATGCCCGCGGCATCCGCGGCGGCGATGACTTCCTCGTCGCGCATCGAGCCGCCGGGCTGGATGCAGGC
>JALOUA010000066.1 GCA_025457625.1 Akkermansiaceae bacterium | reverse complement strand
ATCCCAGCTGCCGTAATTCAGGACAAAGGTCTGGCGGCGCAAGCCGAGGGTCTGGCGCGCCTTGATGGAGCGGACGACGGCCTTGAACTGCTGGCCGAGGGTGCGCGCGGGGTCGTTGCCCTGACTGTTTGCCGTGGGAGCGGTGTATATCGCAGGCGGCAAATAGCCGTTGTCACCGGGAAACAGTGTGGTGATCGGGTTGTCAACGAACGCGTCGCGAAACGCCGCGCTGGCCTCGATGGAATCCTTGAGGTTCTGCGTGAAGGTTTGATCCAACAAATTCTGGTATTCCTGCTGGACCATGTTGTCGATGGCGGCGGTGCGCAGGGCCGTGCGGCTGGTGGTGCTGACCGTGGGAGGGTCGTAGGGCGAGTTGTACTCGCTGGGCAGCGTGCTGCCGCTTGTGCCGATGCTGTAGGCGAAGAGCTTGTTGCCGGTCTGCCAGACATTGTTGCCGCCGAGGGAGATGTTCATGGATACCTTGGCACCGCTATTGCCGGCGTGAAGGAGATCCGCGGCCATGCCGGCCCAGCCGAGCGAACCGGTCTGGGTGGTGGCGGTGGTGTGCCATTGGCGGACCTGGTCGGCATGCGAGTAAAGGCCGCGCGGGCGGGCGGCGCTGCCGGAGTTGTATTGTTCCTTGGTCATGCGGTCCACGAGCGTGCCGACATTGCTGACGAAGGCGAGTTTTCCGGAAGCGTAGAGCGACTGAATGCCGGGCTGGCTGTTGTGGTCGCCGCACTTCGTGTGGACGCCGAAGCCGAAGGGATCGGAAGCGTGGGCGGCGAGTGGCAGTCCGTCGATGGCGAGCCCGTCGGCGTTGTTGTTCGCGTCATAGAGGCCGCCGCGGGTGGCGAGGTAGTTGTTGTAAACGCTGCTGCCGCTGGTGGGCATGAGCAGGTTGTAGGAATCCATGCCGCCGGCGAAAAACAGGCAGACGAGCGCGCGGTCGTCGCCGCCGGGTGGGAGCGACTGACCGACGGCGGAGCCGGCCATGCGCAGGTTGAGCAGCGTGGAAAGCAGGCCGAGCGAGCCGACGGAGGCACAACTGGATTGGGCGAGAAACTGGCGGCGGTTGATGGGTTTGGACATGGCGGTTTACTTGAGGACGGCGTAGTCCGCCGAGGTGGTGATGAGGTGGATGGCGTTGCGCAGGCGGGCGCGGATGTACTGAGCGCGCACTAGGGGATCCGCAGTGGAGAATGGATCTGCCTGGCGGTTGAGCGCGCGGGTGATGGCACGGAAGGTCGGTTGGCCCATGTTGCCGTAGCAGAGCAGTTCATCGAGTTTGGCGACCATCGCATCCGGCGCGAGCGCGGCGGGATCGGTGGTGGCGAGATCGAGCCACGGCTGCTCGTTGATGCGGGTGTTCCAGAAATTCTCATTCTCAGGCGTGGCAGTGTTGTCATTTTGTTGGCTGGTATTCAGCTGGGTCCATCCGCCATTGGTGGGGATGGTGTCGGTGTTGAGCGTGGTGCTCGTGACCCTGAGTTGGGAGGAATAGACGTTCGGCCCGGTGATCGAGGACACGCTGTTGATGATCTGCATTTCCGGCGAGGCCAGGCCGTTGTCGCGCAGCGGGCCCGGCGGCTTGTTTTCCGGCGAATAGAAGTTGAACACGCTCGGTGCGCTCAACGGGCGCTGCAGGAAGTTTCCATCCAGGCTGCCGAACCCGCGATAGCGCCCGCCCGCGCTGGGATCGGCGGGGGCGGCCTCAAACACCCGGGCCATCGCCACGTAGCGGGTGTAGGGCTCGCGGACCAGGCCGTGGGCGGGGTCTGAGAGCCGCGAGTGATCACGCGCCTCACTGTCTAACAAAATTGCGCGGAGGATTTGTTTGAAGTCGCCGCCACTGGAGGTGAAGACCGGGGATACGCGGGCGACGTAGGCGGGTGTGGGATTCGAGGTGACGAGGCGCTGGATCAGCAGGCGGCTGATGAACGGCGCGGTGTTCGGATGCGTCGCGAGATAATCGAGAAAGGCGGTGAGGTCGGCATCGCCGCCGGTCTGGCTGGTGGTGGTGGTGCCGGTGCGGGCGGGCAGATTGAGCACCGGTGCGCCGGGCAGGTGGATGTTTTTCGCGGCGATGTCGTGCTCGCCGTCGAACATGCGCATGGGCTGCCAGGGGACGTTGTTGCTCTGGGAGAAGGCGGTGGTGGGGATCTCTGCCGGGTTGGTGCTGGACGTGAAACGGGTGCCGTAGCTCAGCCCGGTGAAGACCCTGGCGATCTCGCTGACATCGTCCTGACCGTAGGTGGGAATCGGCTCGCCGGCGGGTATGGTTTCGCCATCGGGGCCGAGGTCGGTGCCGTTCGAGAGTTTCTGGGTGCCGTCCGGGTTGAGCAGCCAGAGGCCGATGCTGAAGAGCTGCATCACCTCGCGGGCGTAGTTTTCATCCGGGAAGCGGTTGAGATTGATGTCCGGCTTGCGGTTTCGCAGGGCGCTCAGGTAGAGCCCCATCCAGGGATGGCGGGTGACGGCTTCCAACAATCCGCGATAGGTGCCGAACGAGTGAGTGAGCAGCGTGTCATAGTAGCTGGTCATGCCGCGCTGGTCGGTGTTCAGCGAGTCCATGCGGTCGGAGATGACAAAGATCTGGCTGAGGGCGAAGGCCATGCGCTGGCGCAGAGGGTCGGAATCGATGTCCGAGCGCATCGTTTGCCGCCACCATGCCTCGATGCGGTGTTCGGAGCTGACGAGCGGGCTGTTGGTGAAGGTGGCGGTTTGGAGTTCGCTCTGCCAGGTTTGCACGATGGGCAGGTGGAGGTTGGGACCACGGAGAAATTGATCGTCGAGCCATGCGCTGAAGCCGAGGTCCATGACGCGGGCGAGTTCCTGCGGTGCGGGGCCGAAGGTGCACTGGGTGAGGAACCGTGCGGCGGGTTTCGCAGAGGGTTTGCCGGGAATGGCGTCGTTGAGGTTCAACGTGGCGGTGGCGGGCGCGCCCAAAGTGTATCCGGTGCCGGGAAGCAGGGTGAGGGTGATGGTCTCCGGGGATTCGGATTCCGCGTCGGCCAGCGGGGTGATTTGGACTTCAACCTCGTCCTTGCCGAACGGGATCTTGACGAAGGGGGTGGGCTGGACGAAGTCGGTTCCCGGGTTGGCAGTGCCGCCAAGCGTGAAATCCACGGTGATTTCATTGAGGTTGCCGCTGCGGCGGATGACGAAACGCCCGGCATCGGGCCAATCCTCGGACATCGATGGATCGGCGGCGGCGACGGTGAGCGTGTTGGTGGTGGCAGTGAGCGCGGTGTTGAGCCGCTGGTAGTCGGTGATGGGATTGCTGGTGGAAGTGCTGCCGAGGCCCTCGGTGTATTTTCTTGCCGGGTTGAAGCCTGACACGATTTCTTCCCAATCGTTGAGGCCGTCGCCATCGGAATCGACATCGGAGACGGCGATGCGGAGGAACATCGCCACGCCGGGGTCGGCCGGAACTTCGGACGAGATGGGTTTGCCGGTGCCGGTGATGGTTTCGTGGCGGAGCCACTGGGACAGGTTGGCGGTGCGCTGGATTTCGTAGCGTTTCCCGGGTTCGCCAGGCCAGTTGGCCGAGGCGGTTGCGGGGTCGGGCATCGAAAACTCGAGCCCGGGGCGTGAATCGGCGCGGAGCGGATGAGTGCCGAAAAGGCATTCGCTCGCGTTGGAGAAACCATCGCCGTCGGAATCCAAGCCGGCAGCGAGATTGCCGACGCCGTGTTTCTTCTGCCAAACGTCGCTGAGCTGGTTGTTGTCGGCGTCGAGGTCTGCGAAAACGGGGCTGGCGCAGCCGCAGCATGCCGCTGTCAGGCGCATGACGCGTTTGATGGAGACACCGGAGAGCGTCGGGAAACGGTGGAAGCGGTTCATGGGTTTAATGGACTGCCGATAGACCATGTTCGCGCGTTGGTCAAGGATGCGGGAGGCAATAGCCGGAAATGGCCCTCGATTCCGGTTGCGGCAACTTTGCGGAATTTTCATCAAGGGCGGAAAAAGCAACTGTCATTCCGTGCAATTGTCCGCTACATCCTCCGCGCTGGCGAGGATTTGCCCGGCGGCGATGACGAATGGCCGCAACGCACGCATGATTCGATATGAAAGCACGAAAACCCGGTTCATCTGATGGGAAGGGAAGCCCGGTCGCCCTCCTCTCCGGCGGCAATCCGCAGATCGCGAAGGCCGATGGCGACGCCCCCGTGCAGGCCTACATCGCCGCGATGCCCGGCTGGAAGAGCGATTTCGGGAAACGCCTCGACGCGCTCATCGTCCGCAACGTGCCCGACGTGCGCAAGGCGGTGAAGTGGAATTCGCCCTTCTATGGCAGCGGCGAGCAAGGCTGGTTCCTGTCGTTTCACGTCTTCACGCGCTACGTCAAAGTGACCTTTTTCCAAGGCACCGCGTTGCAACCCGTGCCGCCCGGCGGCACCGAAAAAAGCAAGGAAGCGCGCTGGATCGACATTTACGAGGGCGACGAACTCGACGAGACGCCAATGGCAGGCTGGGTGAAACAGGCCGCCGCGTTGCCCGGCTGGATCCCGTAGGCGGTCTTTTGATTTGGCGGCGGACGCCGGACCTGCCAGCCTCCGGTCATGAAACCGCTGGTGGAAAGCGACTGGCCGCGGCTGGTGCGTCCGGGGTGCCGGGTGTTCATCGGCGGTGGTGCGGCGGTGCCGCTCGCGCTGGTGGAATCGATGCTGGCGCAGGCGGACTTCTTCAAGGATGTGGAGTTGGTCCACATCCACGGGCTGGGCGGGACGCCGTGGATCGATCCGCGCTACGAGCAGGTGCTGCGGACGAATTCGTTTTTTCTAACACCCGCGCTGCACGATGCCGTCGAGCGCGGCGCGGCGGATTACACGCCCTGTCCCTTGTCGGAAGTGGCCTCTTTGTTCGAGAACGGCCCGCTGCCCATCGATGTGGCGCTGGTTCAGGCGAGTCCTCCGGACAAGGACGGCTGGTGCACGCTGGGCGTGAGTGTGGATGTGGTGAAATCCGCGGTGAAATCCGCGCGCACCGTGATCGCGCAGATCAATCCGGCAATGCCGCGCACCTGTGGCGAGAGCCGGATTGCCACGCGCGCGATCGATTTTTTCATCGAGCATGCCGCCGCCTTGCCGGAGGCGGATGTGCCGGTGCTGGATCAGCGCCACCTGCGGATCGGCAAATATGCGGCGCAGCTCATCGAGGACGGCTCCACCCTCCAGCTTGGCATGGGCAACACCCCGGAGGGCGTCGCCCGCGCCTTGAAAAAACACAAGCACCTCGGCATCCATACGGGATTGTTCAACGACGCGCTGATGGACCTCGTCCGCAGCGGCGCGGTGGATTCCTCGCGCAAAAGCCATCATCCGGGCAAAATCATCGCCAGCCACGTGATGGGAAGCCGCAGGCTCTATCGGTTTGTGGATGGCAACAAGGACGTCGAACTGCATCCCAGCGACTGGGTGAACGACCCGTGGCGCATCGCGAAAAACGACCGCATGGTGGCCATCAACGGCGCGCGGGAAATCGACCTCACCGGCCAGGTGGTGCGGGATTCGAGCGGCCACCGGTTTTACGGCGGCATCGGCGCGTTGCAGGATTTCATCCGCGGCGCGGGCCACAGCAAGGGCGGCCGGCCGATCATCGCGCTCACGTCCACGACCGATGACGGCGGCCGCTCGCGCATCGTCGCCGGCCTCGATCCCGGCAGCGGCGTCTGCACCGGGCGCGGCGACGTGCATTATGTCATCACCGAATACGGCGTGGCCAGCCTGCACGGACGCAGCATCCGCGAGCGCGTCGCACGGCTGGTGGAGATCGCCCATCCGGATCATCGCGAAGCCCTGTTAGAGGGCGCGCGCGCGCGCGGCTGGCTGCCGGCGTTCTTCACCATGCCCGCCACCTCCACCGGCACGGACGACGACGGAGTGGAAAGCCGCCGTGTGCGCTTCAAGAGCGGGCGATTCCTGCTGCGCCCGCTGCATCCCAGCGACATGCGTGCGCTGCAGGAGTTCTTCTATTCGCACGACGAGGAAACGGTGCGCCTGCGCTACGGCTACCACCGCGACCGCATGACCGGCGAGTCCGCCTACAAACTCGCCGCCGTGGACCAGCGCCGCGATCTCGCGCTCGGCATCTTCGAGGAATCCCACGGCAGACAGGAACTCCGCGCCATCGGCCGCTATTTCCTCGATCACGACGGCAAGGGTGCCGAAGTCGCCTTCGTCGTGCACGAGCGTGCGCGCCACGCGGGCAAGGCCGGGTTTCTGTTAGGCGAGCTGGCGGAAATCGCGCGGCGTCGCGGAGTTGAGTATTTCTGGGCAAGCGTCCTGCGCGACAACCGCGCCATGGCCGGGCTGTTCCTTGCGGTGGGCGGCACCGAATCCGCATCCGCGGAGGAGGACGAGCGGCTGTTCCACATGCCGCTGGCGGGCATCCTCAAGAGCCGCCCGGATTTTCTCAACAAGAAACACATCCAGGTCATCGAACCATGAGCGGAGAGAAGAGAAAAACCGGCGTGCATTACAGCGCGGAGTATGAGAAACACGACACCGGGCCCTATCATCCCGAGTCGGCCGCGCGATACCGTGCGCTGCGCGCCGCGCTGGAGGACCTGCCGCCGGAGGTCGTGAGGCTCCGCGGCCGGCGCGCCGCGGTTGCGGAAATCCTGCTGGCGCACGAGCATTACTACCATGATCTGGTGTATCGGGACGTGGAGGGCTTCGCCCACCAGTTGCGCACCGGCGACACGGCGATCTGCGAGGAAAGTTATGATGTCGCGCTGGAAGCCTGCGGCGCCGTGCTTGCCGCCGCGGACGCGGTGATGGCGGGCGATGTCACCTCCGCCTTCTGCGCGGTGCGTCCGCCCGGCCACCATGCCAGTGCCGCCCGCGGCATGGGCTTCTGCATCTTCAACCACGTGGCCGTCGCCGCGCGGTATCTGCAAAGCCGCCACAAGCTCCAACGTGTGGCCATCATCGATTGGGACGTGCATCACGGCAACGGCACCGAAGCCATTTTCATCGAGGACCCCACGGTGTTTTATATCTCGCTGCACGAGCGCGACATCTATCCCTACACCGGCGCGGCAAGCGAGCGCGGCCAGGGCGCGGGGCAGGGGACCAACCTCAACATCCCGCTGCCCGGCGCCTCCATGGGTGAAACCGCCCTTGAGGCATGGGACAGGCAAATCACTGCCGCCATCGATGGCTTCAAACCGGATTTCCTGCTCATTTCCGCCGGTTTCGACGCCCGCGCCGGCGATCCGATCGGCGGCCTGCGCTGGTCCGACGAAACCTTCGCGGAAATGACCCGACGCTGCGTGGCGATGGCCGGAAAACATTGCGGCGGGAAAATCGTCTCGGTGCTGGAAGGCGGCTACAACCCCGCCGGCCTCGCCTCGGCGGCGATCGCCCATGTCACGGCGCTGCAGTGACGATGAAACGCCATGTAGCGTCGGTCTATGACCGTCGATGCGATTGAGATGCTAAAAACACCTGTAGCGGCGCTCTGTGAGCGTCGATGCGAATGAGATCCAAAAAACTCCGCCTTGGCTTTTTCTTTCGCACGCAGCCTCGGGGTAGCCAGCGACGGTCACAGACCGCCGCTACAGTTTCAGCCGCCGCTTCGCAAAAATTGCGGAAGAAATGGCGGTTCCGAGCTTTTCGCAGAGCCCGTTTGACAAGAGGGGCGGGATTCACCTAGCTTCCCCGCCCCGGCGCGAGGCCGGTTCAACCTACTCATCATGAACATTGTTGTCGAGAAGCAGCCCAAGTGCGTCGCCACCCTCCGCGTGGAGATTCCCGCCGAAAAAGTCCGGGGCGAGCGTGATCAGATCGTCCGCAACTACGCCGCCAAGGCCCGCATCCCCGGATACCGTCCGGGCAAGGCACCGCTGCCCATCGTCGAGAAACGTTTCGCCAAGGACATTTCCGAGGAGCTCCACGACAGCCTGGTCAACCAGGCCTTCGATGAGGCGATGCGGCAGGAAAACCTCAAAGTGCTCGATTTCGGCAATCCCGGCGACCTCTCCACGCTGCCTGACGGCGGCATTTCCTTTGCTTCCCAAATGACGCTGGCGCCCGAGGTGCGGCTTCCCGAATACAAGAGCATCGCCGTCACCGTGCCGCCCGCCGAGGTGCCCGAGGAGGACTTGCAGGCGCAGCTCAAGTCGCTGCAGGAGCGCTTCGCCGATTTCAACGCGATCGAGGGCCGCGCGGCCGCGATGGGCGACTTCGCGGTGATCGATTATTCATCGACCGTCGATGGCAAACCGACCGAGGAATTTCTCGGCAAGCCCGCGGGTTATCTCTCCGGCCGCGAGGGTTTCTGGATGCGCCTCGATGAAAAAGCCTTTCTGCCCGGATTCGCCGCACAGGTGGTGGGCATGAATCCCGGCGACTCTCGCGACATCACGCTCACGCTGCCGGCGGACTTCCCGGTGGCGGACCTGCAGAACCGCGAAATCGTTTTCTCCGTGACACTCAACGAGCTCAAGGAAGCCGTGCTGCCCGCGCTCGATGACGAACTCGCCGCGAAACTGGCCCCCGGCAAGACGATGGCGGAAGTCACCGACATCATCCGCGGCAACATGCAAAGCGAGCGCAAGCGCCGCATCGACGACATGAAGGTCAACCAGATCGTCGCCTACTTCAACACGCAGGTGGACTTCGAACTGCCCGACGAACTCGTCACGCAGGAAACCCAGAGCCAGGCCGACGCCATGGTGAGCCGCGGCGTCCAGGCCGGCATGAGCGAGGAGGAAATCGCCTCCCAGCAGGCGGAGATTTTCGCCAGCGCCGGCCAGCAGGCCGTCTCGAACCTCCGAACCAATTTCCTGTTGCAGGAAATCGCCCGCGCCGAGGGCATCACCGTGAGCGACGCGGAACTCGTCAACCACCTCGCGCAGGTCGCCCAATCGCGCAAGATCGCCCCCAAGAAGCTCATCAGGGACATGCAGCGCGCCGGCCGCCTGCCGTCCATCCGCAACTCCATCGCCATCGGCAAGGCCATTGACTTCCTCGTCGGAGAGGCCAATGTGTCCGAGTCAGCCGAGACGGTCATCACCGAGGAGTAACATGACATTTTCATCCATGAGTTCACCCGCCCCGCGCGACACCCCGCGCAACAGCTATTACGTTCCCATCGTCATCGAGCAGGATGGCCGCGGCGAGCGCTCGTTCGACATCTACTCGCGCCTGCTCAAGGACCGCATCATTTTCATCGGCACGCCGATCGACGACTTCGTGGCCAACTCGGTGATCGCGCAGTTGCTGTTCCTCCAGATGCAGGACCCCAAGAAGGACATCCACATCTACATCAACTCGCCGGGCGGATCCGTGACCGCCGGCCTGGCGATGTATGACACGATGCAGTTCCTCACCTGCGACGTGAACACCTACTGCATCGGCATCGCCGCCTCGATGGGCTCGGTGCTGCTCACCGCGGGCACCAAGGGCAAGCGTTTCTGCCTGCCGAACTCGCACGTGATGATCCACCAGGTATCCGGCGGCGCGCAGGGCACGGCCTCGGACGTCGAGCGCACCATCGGCTTCATGTTCAACCTCAAGAAGCGCCTCAACGGCATCCTTGCCAAACACACCGGCAAGACCATCGAACAGGTCGAGCACGACTCGGACCGCGACAACTACATGACCGCCGAGGAATCGGTGGCCTACGGCCTCGTGGACAAGGTGCTCGAGAGCCGCAAGCAGCTTCCCGACGCGGTCCAGGACAAACTCGAAAACAAATAATCACGGACTTCAGGCGTTTCAGCTTCCACCCCGAACATCATGGCCCGCGCATCCAATCTAACCATGTGCTCCTTCTGCGGAAAGAGCCACTCGGAGGTCAAGAAACTGATCGCCGGTCCCGGCGTCTACATCTGCAACGAGTGCATCGACGTCTGCGCGAACATCCTTGAGAAGGAGATGGGCGCGGCGCCGCCCAAGGGCAAGACCGCGGCGGAGAAGTCCGGCTTCCGCATCCCCTCGCCGGCGGAGATGTGTGCCAGGCTCGATGAGTTCGTGATCGGCCAGGAGAACGCCAAGAAGGTGCTCTCGGTGGCCGTTTACAACCACTACCAGCGTCTGCGCCAGGATCAGGCCAAGCTCGGCGAGGAGTTCCGCGACGTGGAGATCGAGAAATCCAACATTCTTCTGTTAGGCCCCACCGGTTCCGGCAAGACGCTGCTCGCCCGCACGCTGGCGCGCCTGCTCGACGTGCCGTTCTGCATCGTGGACGCCACCACGCTCACCGAGGCCGGCTACGTCGGCGAGGACGTGGAGAACATCATCCTGCGCCTGCTCCAGGCGTCGGACTTCGATGTGGCCCGCGCCGAGCGCGGCATCATCTACGTCGATGAAATCGACAAGATCGGACGCAAGACGCAGAATGTTTCGATCACCCGCGATGTGTCCGGCGAGGGCGTGCAGCAGGCTTTGCTCAAGATTCTGGAAGGCACGGTCTGCAATGTTCCGCCGCAGGGCGGCCGCAAGCACCCGCAACAGGAATACATCCAGGTGAATACCGAAAAAATCCTGTTCATTGTCGGCGGTGCCTTTGTCGGCCTGGAGGACATCGTCCGCCGCCGCCTCGGCAGCAGCCGTCTCGGATTCCATGACGACGAGGAAGGCGAGGATCTCGACCATCCGGCACTCAATGTGCTCGACCGCGTGCAACCGGAGGATTTGCTGCACTTCGGGTTGATTCCCGAGTTCATCGGCCGCCTGCCCGTGATTTCCTCGCTGCGCAAGCTCACCGAGGAGGAACTCATCTCGATTCTCACCGAGCCGAAGAACGCGCTGGTCAAGCAATACGCCAAGCAGCTCGCCATGAACGGGGTGAAACTCCGCCTCACACGCGACGCCCTGCGCGCGCTGGCCGAGGAAGCCGTGCTCCGCGGCACCGGCGCCCGCGCGTTGCGCTCGATTTTCGAGAAACTCATGCTCGATGTCATGTTCGACGTGCCGTCGCGCGGCGACATCGACTCGGTGACGATCAACCGCCAGGTGGTGCTGGGCGAGCGTCCGCCCGCCATCCGCCGCCGCAAGCGCGCCGACCGCGACGCGGCGTGAAGGGAATGGCGGCTCACCCGGCGCACCGTGAGGTTCACCCGCTGGTTCAAAAACATTTGGACTCCAAGCCCTCCTGGTCTCACGCGCTGGCCCGTCTCTCCGGCATCCACGCACGCTCATGAGCCCCATTGCTGGACACCGGTGCATGCGCAAACGGGTCTGGCAAAGCGGAGACGGGGCGACCGGATGGCTCATGCGAGGATGCCGAGCCAACCCCACCAAGCGTGGTGGGACTCGACGGCTAGGGTCAGTAGGCCAGGACACCGGGCACCCCCGATCCGCACCCGGGGAGAACAATTCCGTGACGGACCATGGCTGTGAAAATACTCCGCTCCGCCAGGCAAAAGGGGCGTAAGCCGATCTGAAAAACGATCCGCACCCGGTGTCTGCCACCACCCGCACCCGTCTCCACCTTCCGTCCCGCAAGCCGACCACCGCTCGGTTGCCATCCGCCTCCTAACCCGAATGCCGCCCAACGATGCATAACCAGCCAATCGGCCTGACACGCCGGGCTTTTCAGGTTTCCCGACCTTGACGATTGCGCGCGTGCCTGTCAGACGCAATCGCATCAGGGCCTGTCAGGCAGGCCGCCTTGTTTTGCCCATTCATTCCATGAAACCAAACCCGCTGATCGCCTGCATCCTTGTGACAGGATGTGCCATTTCCCTAACCGCCTGCTCGACCGGCGGCCGCTCCCCCTCGGGATTCCTCGGCAACTATTCCCAGTTGGACAGCGGCTACGGCACGGCGGACGCCCTGGCTGTCTATGTCAGACCGGATGCCGACTTCCGGAAATACGACAGCGTCATGTTCGATCCGGTCACCACCGTGGTCGCGACTCCCGGGATCAGCGCCGAGGTGAGGGACCAGCTCGCCGCCTACCTTGCGGAAGCGCTGCGCACCCAGGCTGCGGGCAATCTGCGGGTCGTCGCTTCGCCGGGGCCGACGACTCTCCGCGTGCGTGCCGCACTCACCGATGTGATGGAAGGCCGGCAGTCCGGCAGACCCGTCACCCTCACCCATGCCAGCCCGCGTGCCACCCTCACGGGCCGGCTTGGATCGGAGGAAATCGCGTCCTTCATCTCCCATGTCGGTTTCGAGGGTGAAATCCTCGACTCCACCACCGGCGTGCGTCTCAGCGCGCTGAGCGACCACCGCATCGGTGTGAAGCGCGAAGCCACGCCGGACACCACCTGGGCCGGCGTGCGCAGCGCCACCTATCAGGGAGCCGCCAAACTCTGGAAACGCTTCAACGCCGCCCGCGGCAGTTGAGGCGGGTTGCCGGCCGCGTCATCAGTGCGTGGGGGTGCATGACAATAATGTTCCATTATGCTGCGAGTTTGGAGTGACGAGCGTTCCAGAAGCTCATGAGGCGGTTTCCGGCGTTCAGGCAGCGCAGCGCC
>JALOUA010000327.1 GCA_025457625.1 Akkermansiaceae bacterium | reverse complement strand
GGCATGCATGGCTCATGAACTCACAAAACGGGGCTTCAGGATCGAGAGACAAAAGCCGCAGCCGGTCATTTATGACGATCTGGAAATCGAGGTTGGCTACCGCCTCGATATCCTGGTTGAGGACAAAGTCATCATCGAGTTGAAAGCCGTCGAGCAACTCGCGCCGATTCATCAAGCGCAACTCATGACTTACCTCAGGCTCTCCAACAAAAACTTAGGTTTCCTGATCAATTTCAACGTCCCTCTCATCAAAAACGGAATCCGCCGTATCGCCAACGAGTTCCAAGAGTCCTGACCTCTTCTTGAAAGCTTGGCGCTCTTGGCGTCTTGGCGTTTAAAAAAAATCATCCTCTTCCATGCGCACCATCCCCCACGCCCTCAGGCTCTCCGGCACCGAGGCCTACAACCACTCCTCCGACAAGCGCTTCCTCATGATCGGCGAGCGCGCCAACGTCGCCGGCTCGCCGAAGTTCGCCAAGCTCGTCCGCGAGGGTGATCTCGAAGCCGCCGTTGAAATCGTCCGCCAGCAGGTGGCCAACGGCGCGAACGTCATTGATATCTGTTTCGACGACGGCCTGATCGACGGCAAGGCGATGATGAGCCGCTTCCTGCGCCTGCTCCAGGGCGAGCCGGACGTCGCGCGCGTGCCGATCATGGTGGATTCCTCGAAGTGGGAAATCCTCGAGGAGGGCCTCAAATACCTGCAGGGCAAGGGCATCGTGAACTCGATCTCGCTCAAGGAGGGCGGGGAAAACTTCAAGCAACAGGCGCGCCACATCATGCGCTACGGCGCGGCGGTCGTCGTCATGGCCTTCGATGAGAACGGCCAGGCCGCGAGTTATGAGGAAAAGATCCGCATCTGCGAGCGCGCCTACCGCATCCTTGTCGATGAGGTCGGGTTCAACCCGGATGACATCATTTTCGATCCCAACATCCTGACGGTCGCCACCGGCATCGAGGAGCACAACAACTACGCGCTGGATTTCATCAACGCCACCCGCTGGATCAAACACCACCTCCCCGGTGCGAAGGTCTCCGGCGGCGTTTCCAACATCTCGTTCTCATTCCGCGGCAACAACGTCGTCCGCGAGGCCATGCACTCCGCCTTTCTCTACCATGCGGGCATGGCCGGCATGGACATGGGCATCGTCAACGCCGGCATGCTTGAAGTGTATGATGAGATCCCGAAAGAGTTGCTGGAACACGTCGAGGACGTGCTGCTCAACCGCCGCCCGGACGCCACCGAGCGCCTGCTCGAACTTGCCGGGCGCTTCAAGGGCCAGGGCGGCAGGAAGATCGAGGAAGACCTTTCATGGCGCAATGATCCCGTCGAGAAACGCCTCGAACACGCCCTGCTCAAGGGCATCGACAAGTTCATCGACGAAGACACCCGGGAGGCGCTGGAAAAATACGGCCGCCCGCTCAAGGTGATCGAGGGCCCGCTGATGGACGGCATGGGCGTTGTCGGCGATCTCTTCGGTGCCGGCAAAATGTTCCTGCCGCAGGTGGTGAAGTCCGCCCGCGTGATGAAGAAGGCCGTTGCCTGGCTCACGCCGTTCATGGAGGCCGAGAAAGCCGAGCACCTTGCCGGTGACATCGCGGCGATCATGGAAAAGAACCCGTCTCTAACCGACGAAGAGGCCCTGCGCCTCGCCGAGCGCGGCCGTTCCGCCGGACGCTTCCTCATCGCCACGGTCAAAGGCGACGTCCACGACATCGGCAAGAACATCGTCGGCGTGGTGCTCGCCTGCAACGGCTTCGAAGTCACCGACATGGGCGTCATGGTGCCCTGCGACAAGATCCTCGACAAGGCCGTCGAGCTCGGCGCGGATGTCATCGGCCTGTCCGGTTTGATCACCCCTTCGCTCGATGAAATGGTGCATGTGGCCAAGGAAATGGAACGCCGCGGCTTCAAGATTCCGCTGCTCGTCGGTGGTGCCACCACTTCCGCCGCGCACACCGCCATCAAGATCGCCGAACA
This sequence comes from Akkermansiaceae bacterium, assembly GCA_025457625.1. Classification (GTDB taxonomy): domain Bacteria; phylum Verrucomicrobiota; class Verrucomicrobiia; order Verrucomicrobiales; family Akkermansiaceae; genus Luteolibacter. The sequence goes on along the minus strand of JALOUA010000327.1, from coordinate 1,679 downwards.
CTACTCCGGAGCCGTGGTCCACGTGCTCGACGCCTCGCGTTCGGTGCCCGTCACCACCTCGCTGCTCTCCGCGGACCAGAAGGAATCGTTCATCGCCGAGAACCGCGCGAAACAGCACACGCTTCGTGAGAATTTCATCGGAGGTCCCAAGAAGGAAACCCTCACGCTCGAGCAGGCCCGCGCCGCCGGTCCGCAATATGATTGGAAAAACTACACGCCGCCGCAACCGTCGTTTCTGGGAACAAGACATGTCTCCGCCGATCTCCGCGAGCTGGCGGATTACATCGACTGGACGCCGTTCTTCCACGCGTGGGAACTGCGGGGCGTGTGGGACCGGCAAAACAACTCGCTCAAAACCAAAAACCCCGAGGGCGCCGCCGAGGCCGCCAAGCTCTATCAGGACGCGCTGCAGTGGATCGACCGCATCATCGCCGAAGACCGTTTCCAGCCGGAGGGCGTCTATGGCTTTTTCCCCGCCAATGCCGATGGCGACGACATCACGGTCTGGACCGACGAAACGCGGACGCACGAGCGCTGCCGTTTCCACACCCTGCGCCAACAGCTTAAAAAGGACTCCGGCAAACCCAACGTCGCGCTGAGCGACTGGGTGGGTGAGAAAAACACGGACCACATCGGTGGCTTCGTCGTCGGCATCCACGGCGCGGACGAATTCGCCGCGGAGTTGGATGCCGCGCACGACCCGTATGGTTCGATCATGGTCAAGGCCGTTGCCGACCGTTTCGCCGAGGCCTTCGCGGAGTTGCTGCACCACCGCGCGCGCATCGACTGGGGTTATGAGACGGAAGGCGAGCTGACGAACGACCAGCTCATCCACGAGAACTACCGCGGCATCCGCCCGGCTCCGGGTTACCCCGCGCAGCCGGACCATACGGAAAAACCGCTCCTGTTCGACCTGCTCGGCGCGACCGAGGCCACCGGCGTCACGCTCACCGAGAGTTGTGCGATGCACCCCGGGGCGGCGGTCTGCGGCTTGTATTTCTCCCATCCGGAAAGCCACTACTTCGTGATTTCCGAGCTGCAGAAGGACCAGGTGGAGGACTACGCCCGCCGCAAGGGCATGTCGCTGCTCGAAGCCGAGAAATGGCTGGGTCCCTGGCTGGGATATGTGCCCTGATTTTCATCGATTCCCTCTCGACTCTCCTCCCGTCCCGCGTCAACTTCCCGCCACACCAACACATTATGAAGACCTCATCCATCGTCTGCGCCGCCGTCATGGCGCTCACCGCCACCACCTTCGCCGGTGGTGAAGGCTGGACCTCCGACTTCGAGGGAGCCAAAAAACAAGCCGCCGATTCCAACAAGGACCTGCTCATCGACTTCACCGGCTCCGACTGGTGCGGCTGGTGCATCAAACTCAACGACGAGGTCTTCAAACACGATGCCTTCAAGGAAGGCGTCAAAGACACCTTCGTGCTCGTCGAACTGGATTTCCCGAAAGACAAAACCAAGGTCAGCGACGAAGTCCGCGCGCAAAACGAGATGCTCAGCGGGAAATACGGAGTCGAGGGGTTCCCAACGATCCTGCTCACCGACGCCAGCGGAAGGCCCTACGCCTCCACCGGCTACCAGAAAGGCGGCCCTGAAAAATACGTCGCCCATCTCAATGTGCTGCGTGAGAAGAGAACCGCGCGCGACGAGGCCTTCGCCGCTGCCGAAAA
>JALOUA010000326.1 GCA_025457625.1 Akkermansiaceae bacterium | reverse complement strand
AAACACCCGCGCCCTTCTGGCTCCCACGACCCAGCCATGCTTCCATGCACTGAACGATGCATCAATATCCTCGAAAAGCGAATACCTAGAGAAGTTTTCGTCGAAACCAACCTTTCGTATCACACTAGTCCTGAAGGACATCCGAAAACCGGTCATCCATTCCACCAAGACCACATCATAATCCATAAACCAATCCGGCAATTCCCCGGGAGCGGGCCAAAAGCTTCTCCCTACCAGCTTGGCAGGGTCGGGAAACAGGACGTTCTCAATCTTTGATCGGGTGGCGGCAATGCGTTGCTGGAAGCGATGGCTGGCCCTCATCTGATAAGCCAGAGGTCCACCCGGTTGCCATGCGGGCGGAGGTGTGGGTGATTCGGCCGCGCAGACCGCGGCAATCCGTTCTTCCTCATCCTTCTCATAAACTTCCATCTGCGCCTCGGCCACGCCGGGAAACCAGATTGAATCGTCATCGGGGAAGAACACCACCGGGGTGGTGACTTGATTGAGGCCGAGATTGCGTTGACGGGTGAGCCCTCTTTCCGACTGCAGAATCGTCAATTCGACGGAATGATCCCCCACGCTCTCCTTGACTGCTGCGACCGTCGCCGGATGATCGTCGCTGGAATCGACGACAATCAACTGGGAGGGTGGGCGCGCCTGACTCAGCATTCGCGGAATCGAGAGCCTCAACGCGGCCGGTCGGTTGCGGGTGGCGATAACGATGGAGTGGTCGAGTGGTTTCATCGGACGGGTTCCGGGACGAGGGCTGGGGCTGCCAGAGCGGCGGCTTTGAGACCGGCCACTTCCGTATAGAGCGACAGCAGGCCATCGATCTTGCACGGCCAGAGGGCAAGGAATTCCATGCGCCGAAGGGCACCGGCGGAAAGGGCAGTAATCCGCTCGGGATGCTCGGCGAGTTCCTCGATCGCCTCCGCCAGCCGGCTTGCGTAGCTCTCGGGATCGTCCGGAGTCACGGAGATTCCGCAACTTTCCTCCACCACATAGCCAGGCCCTCCGACAGTGCTGGTGATGACCGGCAGCCCTTGGCTCATGGCTTCAAACACGACATTGCCGCTGGGTTCGCGGAAGCTGGGAAAAAGAAAGACATGCGAACGGCGGTACCACTCGAAAACCTCGTCGCGAGATAGGCGGCCGTGAAAGGTCACGCGGTCGGCGATTCCGAGTTTATCCGCTTCCGACTTGCATTCCTCCAGCAGATCCCCGGTGCCGATGATGTCGAGGCGGGCATTCACCCGCCCCGCACATCGGGCGAGGGCGCGGATGCCATCGAGGATCCCCTTGGTGCGGATGAGGCGGCCGACAAACAGCAAGCGCAGTGGCTGCCCGGGTGCCGGGGCCGTTTTGGGGCTGGCGACGAGGTCCTCAACCCCGGTCTCCGCCATGATCTCAAAGCGCGGGGGCGCGCAGGGCGCAAGCAGTTCCCGGACGTAGGGTGCCACACCGATGACGGCGGCGGCACCCGAATAGGTGGATTTCAGCCATGGGTCGCGAGCCAGGCGGATACGGTCCAGGCTGCGCAGCTTGCGGAACCAGATCTTCTCCCTCGCCGCCTCATCGAAGCCGGCCGGAGTCTCCAAGCTACCTGCCAGCGGGCCGATCAGATAAGGAATGCCGCACCCGCGGGCTGGCGAGGGATAACGAAGGGCCAGCGGATTGATCTGGTGCATCAGATCGAAGCTTTCTCCGCGGCGAAGCGCACTGTGGATCCAGCCGCGCGCTTTGAAGTAGAAGAAGACGTAGCCCGGCTTCAACTCCCATGCGATTCGACCCTGCATGCCGGGGATCTTGGGCTCGGTCCAATCGACAAGACGGGAGGCCTTGGTCGGAGAGTCCGCCGGATCCCAACCCGAGCGATGAATCGATAGCACAGTTGTCTCGCAAACCGCACTGATGCCCTCGACCCACTTGAATGTGCTCCTGCTTTCACCCGGTGTGTTCCGGTCGAAATAGGGGGCGATCAGGAGAACTTTCAGCCGTCGTTCCTGTTTCATTCGGCGATGGTGGTGGCAACCGGCGCAAGCTTCCCGAAAGATTCGGTATCCGGAAAGGCTCCACCGCTCTGTCGTTTCATGGCGGAGATCCGGTTCCAAGTGGAGCGGTAGAGAGCCTTGCGGTCAGCGAGACAGCGCGGAGCAAGTTCCCGGGCAGAAAGCATCGCGCGCCACCAGTCTCCGAGCGCCCGATGACGGAGGGCTTGAAACAATCCGTAAGCAAGGCGCGGGAGAAGAAAACCAAGACCCCGACCCAAAGGCATGCACCGAAGAGCAAGGAGAAACTGGTTGCGCGGCTTGTAGAAAACCTTGATCTCGCTGCGGCGGGAGACCGGATTGGCGTGGTGCAAGACGGTCAAATCCGGCTGGTAGCGGATCGAGCCGCCCCGGTCGAGTATCCGCCACGCCAACTCCACCTCCTCGTAGTGCATGTAGAGAATCTCGGGGTAGAGACCGGCCAGGATCATCGATTCCCGGCGGAAAGCGTAGCCGGTGCCGCTGAAATAGTCCGTCTCGAAAGCGCAGTCTTTGGCGGTGCCGACCGGCAGCGGATGCCACCAGCGCGGGGCATCGTCGGTAACCCCGTCCGGCTCGAAAATGCGGAATGCGAAGCCCGTGGCCGCAGGTGCTTCCGCGAACGCCAAAGCCACCTTCGCGAGCAGGCCGGTGTCGGGCACGCTGACATCGCTGTCAAAACCAACAATGATCTCCCCTTTGGCGGCCAACACTCCGCGGTTGCGGCTGACGCAGGGTCCGCCGTTGCGTTCGTTGATCAGAAGGGTGACCCCCGGAAATTCCCGCTGCAGAGTGTGGATCGTGTCATCGGACGAGCAATCATCGACCACGATCACCTCGAACTCCACTCCCTGCTGGGCCCGGAGATCGGTCAACAGCCGCAGGATACAGTCCCTGCGGTTGTAGGAAGGGATGACGACGCTGATCATAAGATTGAGTGCCCGGCTGATCAGAGTTTGCCGGGCGGCGCGGGACTTGAGGCGTCGTAGCCTTGGAGCCAATCGTGACGCTTCCGCCAAAGTGTGGACCAGCGGTCGGCAGCGCCACTCTTGGTTCCCCGCACGCGAGAAAGCAGGGCGCGGAGGCCGGTTCCGGTTGATAGGAAAAGCAAAGCGAGTGCCTTGGACAATCCGCGCCAGTGGGTGCGCACCAAGCTGGCCTTGCCGCGATATAGAAGCAGGGTCTTGTGGACCGGGGTGTCGGAGGACTTGCCCACCTCGTGAACAAGCTCCGCCGTGGGGCAAATCACCGGCGCGTATCCGGCTTTGCGGGCCCGCATTGCCAGATCGGCGTCTTCACCATACATGAAGTAGCGGACATCCAATCCGCCGAGTTCTTCCCACACGGTTCTCGGAGCCAGCAGGAAACAACCGGTGACCACCCCGACCTCGCGCACCGTGTCCCGCTCCCAGGAACCGAGGGATTCCGGATCGAGCCAGCGGTTCCGCGGTGCCAGGGTCGTGAGGCCAAAGGCGAAGAGAAACATGCTCCAGAGTGTCGGCGCACCCCAACAGCATGAGGGCTCCAGCGCTCCCTCAGGACTCAGTGTCCGGCCGCCATAGATGCCGTGGCGCGGGTGTTTGCGGGCGAACTCCACGACCGTATCGATGGCATGACGGACGATCACCGTGTCG
>JALOUA010000325.1 GCA_025457625.1 Akkermansiaceae bacterium | reverse complement strand
ACCTGGAACGATTCCACGCTTCCGCAATGGCTGTTGGACCGCACGATCCTCACCGCCAACACGCTGCAGACCGAAACCTGCGTGATTCTGGAAAACGGCCGCTTCTGGGCATGGGAGGGCGTTGGCTGCTGCCCCGGAACCTGCGGCCACGTCTGGCAATACTCGCAAGGCCACGCCCGCCTCTTTCCGGAAATCGAACGCAACCTCCGCGAGCTCACCGACTACGCTATCGCGCAAAACCCGGACGGCTCGGTCCGTTTCCGCGGCAGCAACGCCAAAACGGTCGCCATCGACGCGCAGGCGTCCTACATCCTGCGCACCCTGCGCGATCACCAGCTCAGCGACGACCCCGGCTTCCTCCAACGCGTCTGGCCCGCCACACGGAAGGCGCTGCAATACCTCATCGACTTCGATGCCAAAGACCCACGCGGCGGCCTCGACGGGCTGTTGGACGGCATGCAGCACAACACGCTCGACGCCGAATGGTATGGCAAGGTGCATGTCCTGTGTTCGATGTATCTCGCCTCGCTGCGCGCCGGTGAGGAACTCGCCCTCGCCATGGGGGATGACGAATTCGCTAAAACCGTTAGAGAAATCTTCCTCAAGGGTGCGGAAAACATCGCCTTGCTGTTCAACGGCGAGTTTTACGAACAACAGGAAGACCCCAAACACCTCAATGCCATCGGCGTGGGCAAGGGTTGTTTTATCGATCAGGTTATGGGCCAGTTCTGGGCCAATCAGACCGGCCTCGGCCGGCTTTACAACCCGGATCACCAGAAGTCCGCCCTGCGCGCGCTCTGGAAATACAACTTCGTGCCCGAATACGGCTCCTTCCGTCAGGGTTTCGCGGAAGGCCGCCACTACGCCATCACCGGCGACTCGGGCCTGCTGATGTGCACATGGCCGAAAGGCGGTCTGCGGCCGGACTTCAAGAAACACTGGCAATACGCCTACTTCAACGAGTTCATGACCGGTTTCGAATACCAGGCCGCCGCCCACATGGTTGCCGAGCGCGACCAGGATCTCGTCCAATACGGACTCGCGATCACGCGCGCCATTCACGACCGATACTCCGCGGCCCGCGGGCGCAATCCCTACAACGAGATCGAGTGCTCCGACCACTACGCCCGCGCCGGCGCCTCCTATGCCGTGTTTCTCGCACTCTGCGGGTTCGAGTTCGATCAAGGCAGGGGCCGCCTCGCGTTTGATCCGGTCATCCAGAAGGACGATTTCCGCGCACCCTTCACCACCAGCAAGGCGTGGGGCACCTACGAGCAAAAGGACGGCAAGGCCAGCCTCATCATGACCCACGGCACGCTGATGCTCAACCATCTCGACCTCGCACTCTTCAATGGCCGGAAACCCAGGGCCATGCTCAACGGCAAGGACGTCGTAATCCGCAATCTCGAACTGCGTCAGGGCGATGTCCTCACCCTCGCGTGAATATCATCTCCTTTTCTTAACCCGACTTTCGCTGTTAGATGATTTTTGAGATCAAAATCGTTGAGATTGCGTTGTTTTACTCAAAAGGTCTCCACCACAGGCTTTGGATTTCTTATTTCGGGCGGGGGCTGTGCGGGGAGGGTGAAGCCGAGTTGGTCGAGCAGTAGCTGATGAAGCTTCTCGGGCTTGGCGTGGCATTTCATCCGCAATTCACGCCCGTCGGTGCCGGGAATGATCGCTTCGAACATCCGGATCCCGGTCCGTCGTGCCGCTACCGGCGGCCCGGGCATTCCGCAACGGTCCTGCGATTGGTGCGAGAACGTGGACGTCCATGAAAATGCTTGAAAATCAACTCATGGCTGATCGTTCACCCCCCCCATTCTCGCGGACCGCCCGGAGGATCGGTCCCCGCCTTCGGTAACACTCAGACAGCCCCGAAGTCCGCGAGCTTTCGGTTTGCCCCGCGGCCGCTGCCTGAAGCAGGCTGGCCGCGTGATGACCCGCCACACGCCGGCCATGATCCGCTTCGCCAGCCGCGTGCTGGGGGATTTCTTCCTGCGCAACCACGGAATGCTGCTCACCGGTTCGGTGGCTTTCAACGTGATGCTCTCGCTCATTCCGCTCTGCACGGTGCTGGTGGTGGTTTTCTCGCGGCTGTTCGACCGGCAACTGCTGATGGATTCGCTCACGGCCGAGGTCTCGCTCATCGCACCGGCTTTCGTGCCCACGCTCTCCGACATATTGGAAGGATTCCTCGACAACCGCGGAGTGGTCGGAGGCATCGGTCTGGTGACCCTGATGTTTTTCAGTTCAAAGGCCTTCCGGGTGCTGGAGGACGCCTTCTCCATCATCTTCCACCGCCCGCTGCCCGCGTTGAAACGCAGGTTCTGGGTTTCCGCCCTGCTGCCCTATCTCTTCATTCTCATCGTCGCCGCGGGCCTCATCCTGGTCACCTCAGCCAATGCCGTCATCGACGCCCGCGTCGGCATTCTCAAACGCTTTCCGGAAGTCAGGCAACTGGTCGAGCCCTACATCGGGCCTTTCGTTTACCTGACCGGCATACTGGGGCTCATCCTGCTTTTCACCCTGCTCTACAAGATCATGCCCGTGGCCCGCGTTTCATTCGGCCGCGCGCTGACCGGTGGTTTCACCGCCGCCGTGTTGTGGGAAATCACCCGCCATCTGCTGGTCACGTATTATACGCACATCGCCGCCGTCAACGTGATCTACGGCTCAATGGCCACCCTTGTGATCGTCTTCCTCACCATGGAGGCGGCGGCCCTCATCCTCCTGCTCGGCGCCCAGGTCATCGCGGAACTCCAGTTCAATGCCGACAACGGGCTCGCCTGGCATGGCGATCCCCGCAACGAGGAGCCCGCGCCTCACTGATTCCGCGCGTCTTTTGCTATGGTCTGGACTCACCTCGCAAATCCGGCCGAAACTGTCCGGGCATCCGGGTTCAAACGGGTAAAATACGCACAGTCTTGGCGACTTCCTGCGGTGTCAGGCCCCGCCAGGCTGCAATCATCACCCCAACACGCCAGCACTCCATCACGATGATCACCAAAATCGACCACCTCGGCATCGCCGTCAGATCCCTTGACGAGGCCATTCCCTACTACGAAAACGTCCTCGGACTCCACTGCGAGGGTCGTGAGGAAGTCGAATCCCAAAAAGTCCGCACCGCTTTTTTCGCGGCCGGAGAAGTCCACCTCGAATTGCTCGAACCAACATCGGACGACAGCCCGATCGCGAAGTTTCTGGAGAAAAACCCGTCCGGCGGCATTCACCACATCGCCTTCGCCACCGATGACATCCACGGCCAGCTCGCCCAGGCGAAGGACATGGGCGCGAAACTCATCCACGAAGTGCCCTTCATGGGGGCCGGAGACAAGCTCGTCGCCTTCCTCCACCCCAAATCCACCTTCGGCGTGCTCACCGAGTTCTGCCAATCCGCCCTGCCCGAACACATCGTCTGAACCACCGCCATGGCCATCGACCCATCATTACTCGCAGCCCTCGAACAACGCCGTGAGGAAGCCCTCATCGGAGGCGGCATCGACCGCATCGAAAAACGCCACGAAAAGGGCCTGCTCTCCGCCCGCGAACGCCTCACCGCGTTCTTCGATGGCGGCAGCTTCATCGAGTTCGGCATGCACGCCCACCACTCGTGCATCAACTTCGGCCTCGAAAAACGCAAAATGCCCGGCGACGGCGT
>JALOUA010000324.1 GCA_025457625.1 Akkermansiaceae bacterium | reverse complement strand
GCCTTCAAACAGGCTGCGATAGGCCGTCTGGTGGTGTGGCGGCACCGGATAGTGGATCTGCGTGCCGATTCCGCGCGCGGCCAGGTGCGCCTGCAGCGAATCGCGTTGTGACGTGCGCACCACGAACAAGTGCCAGACATGTGATAACTCCCCGCCGCAGAGGCGGGGGAGATCCACCGCCGGATGCCGGATGCCTTCGCGATAACGCGCGGCGATTTCCCTGCGCCGGCGGTTGTCCTCGTCGAGGATCGGCAGCTTGGCGCGCAGGAACGCGGCCTGGATTTCATCGAGCCGGCTGTTAGGCCCGGCGAATTCATGATGATACTTCCGCCGCGAGCCATAGTTGCGCAGCGCGCGGATGACGTCCGCGAGTTCCGCATCATGGGTGGTGACCATGCCTCCATCGCCCAGCGCGCCGAGGTTTTTGCCCGGATAGAAACTGAAAGCCGCGGCATCGCCCCAGGTGCCCGTGCGGCGGCCACCGATCGCCGCGCCATGCGCCTGCGCCGCATCCTCCAGCACCAGCAATCCGTGATGTTTCGCGAAATCAAGCACCGCTTCCATGTCCGCGGCCTGCCCGTAGAGATGCACCGGCATGATCACGCGCGTGCGGTCGGTGAGCGCTCCGGCGGCGGACTCCACATCGATGTTGAAGCTGTCTTCCCGCGGTTCCACCAGCACCGGTTTCAAGCCGGCCTCGGTGATGGCCAGCACCGAGGCGATGAACGAATTGGCCGGCACCAGCACTTCATCGCCCGCCGCAAGACGGCCCGTTTCACGCCACGCGCGCAGCACGAGCGACAGGGCGTCGAGCCCGGTGCCGACACCCACGGCGTGGGCCGCGCCGGTCCACGCGGCGAACTCGCGCTCGAAGGACTCCAACTCCTCGCCGAGAAGGAACCAGCCGCGGTCGATGACACGCGTCGCCGCCGCAATCAACTCGTCGCGCTGGCGGGCGGTGAGCGGTTGAAGATCGAGAAACGGGACATTCATGGGTCGCAGACAGTCGTTATTCCACCATGCGCAGCACGCGGGCCGGATTGCCCGCCACCACCGCGCCGGGCGGCACGTCCGCCACCACCACCGCACCCGCGCCCACCATCGCGCGCTCGCCGATCACCACGCCCGGCAGCAAGGTGGCGTTGGCGCCGATCGACGCGCCTTTTCTCACCAGCGTGCGCGGCCAGGTTTCCAGCGCGACTCGCGAGCGCGGAAACGGATCGTTGGTGAAGGTTGCGTTGGGGCCGATGAAAACATCGTCCTCCAGCGTGATGCCATCCCATAACTGCACGCCGCATTTGACGGTACAGCGGTCGCCAACAACCACGTCGTTCTCAATGAAGACATGCGAGCAGATGTTGCAGTCCCGGCCGATCACCGCTCCGGCAAGGATTACCACGAACTGCCACACCTTGGTTCCATCGCCGATGTGGGTGCTTGCCACATCCGCCGTGGGATGGATCCTTGCCTGTATGGGGGTTGCTGGCTCCATGGCAGGTCATGAGGCGGGGAGCGCCGCGACGAAATCCTCGTAGTTCCGGTAGTAGTCCTCCTCGTCATAAAGATTGGAGGCAAGCACCATGCACACCGAGCCGGATGAGAAGTTGTCCATTTCCCGCCAGATCATCGGGCAGACATACAAGCCGTGATAGGAGCGGCAGAGATGGATGCGTTTCTTTTCGCGGCCGTCGTCCAGCACGATGTCGAAACTGCCGGACATGGCGATGATGAGCTGGTGCAGCCCCTTGTGGGCGTGGCCGCCGCGCTCCGCGCCGCCCGGCACGTCATAGAGATAATAAACGCGCCGGATGTCGAAGGGCACGTGGCGGGAACCCTCGATGAAGGTCAGGTTGCCGCGGGGGTCGGAAATCTTCGGCAGGTCGATGATGCGGCATTGTTCCAGGCTCATGGGCGGGGTTTTCAGGATACTTGCGAAGGCGCGGGCACTGTGGCACGCCGCCGCGATCCGGCGCAAGGCCATAACCTCACGCGGGCGGCCACAGTTTCGCTGCGGCAAGGCGCATGCCCATGCGGCAGGCCTCCATCACCAGCAGGCCGGCTGCCAATGCGATGAGCCATGCGGGCGGCCCGGCCTGTTGCATGCCCAGTGCGACTGCGGCGGCCAGCCCGGCGGAACGCGGCAGCCAGCGGCTGATGGCCCGAGGATACGCGCTGTCGAGATAGGCGGGCAGACGCAGCACCTGGTCCTGCCACAGCCGGCGGGCGCGCTTGAGTCCAAGGCGGCGCAGCCGCAAGAGGATGGCGGCGGCGCGGGCCGCACGGCCGTGGATCGAAACGACCTCGTGTTCGGCGGTGGCGGCATCCAGGGTGTGCGACAAGCGCCGACGCAGGTTGGACAAGCCCCCGGCGCGTTCCGGATGCCGGTTTTCAAATGTCTCCAGATCCGCGATCAAAGCGCGGGCCGCGTTCACCCGGAACACCGTGGCGCGCACTTCATACGTGGTGTCGAGCTTGAGGCGGTCGAGCTGCCGGTAGTCGCGGTCACGCCACTCGACCAGCGGTTCGGGGATGAAGCGCAGGCCGCCTAACAGATGGGCGCGGAACGGCAGGATGATGTCCTCGGCGGCCTGTACCTCCGGCAGGTCGCCGAATTCGGAAAACAACCCGCGGTGCCAGCACTGGCTCGCGCCCACGCCGCGCAGCCGCCCGGCCTGATAACTGGTGATGCCCATGGTTTGGCCGGTCAGGCTGCCATCCGCGCGCATCAGGCGGGCTTCGGGCCGGTTGCGGATTTCCTCCGCGAAACGGGCGACTCTTTGCGGTTTCGACACGTCATCCCCGGCGAAGACGAGAATCCACGGCTGGGAGGCCAGTTTCACGCAGGCATTGATGTGGGCGAGCAGTCCCGCGCCGCCCGTGCTCTGGCGGACGCGGATCCCCGCGGGTCCCTGATAGATGGCGGCGAGTTTCTCCATCACGGCGTGCGTGCCGTCCTTGGAGCCATCGTCGGAGAGGATGATCTCCGCCGGTTGCAGCGTCTGGTTGAAGATCGAGCGGATCGCGGCCTCCACCACCGGGGCCTGTTCGTAGGCCAGCAGCACCGCGGTGATCGGCGCGGTCTCATGGCTTGCGGGATGTGGCGGGTTGCTCATCACATTTCAAACGGAATGACCTGCCAACCTTTGGCCGGACGGATGATCCACTTCGGGTGATCGGGCGTGTAAATGATACGCTTCCCGTCCGGCGGTCCGCCCAGCCACGCGCCCCACCAGCTGAATGAGCTGTTGGCCGTGATGGCGTGGCGGCAGCGGGTCATCAGCCACAAGTCCGCGAGTTCGTCAGCCGTGTTGTGTTCGATCCACTCCACCGGACTGCCGCCGAAGTCGAGGTTCGCGCGCGTCCATGCCGGATCGTCGCTGAAGACCACGAAGCGCGGATCGGCCACGCGTTCGCGGATGCCGGCCAGCGCCGTGCGGTAATATTCCGCACCCAGCAACGTGGGATAACGCACACGCCGCGCATGCACGAAAACCGATTCTTCGGCTGCGAAACGCGCGCCGAGATCCCGATTGCGCGAGTCGTCCGGCGCGGGCACCACCAACTCGGCGCGGACCGCCGCCGCGTGGTCCGCGAAAAAAGCCTCGTCCGGCCAGTAACCATTGAGCGTGACACGCTCGCGGCGTGGCTGCAGCGCGGTGAGTTGCTCCGGTGGCAGATCCCAACGTTGCGCGATGTAGCCGCGCCACTCGCGCGGCAGGAGTTTGTTCCAGGCGCGCAGCAGTTTGTGACGGGGATGCTTGAGGGTGGAGGCCACGCGCCAGGCTTCGGGCATGGTTTCCGCCGTGATCGGAAAACGGTCCAGGCGGTAGCTGCGGCCGTAGCTGTCGTGCGTGTAGCCGCGTCGCGGATCGATGAAGTAACGCCTGCCGGTGCGCAACGCGAAGGCGCGCCCGGTGGCATAGATGAAAAGCTGGTTGCCCAGTCCGCCCTTGATGATCGCGATGACTGCCTGCGCCATGGAGTGGCGCGACCTAAGCCGCCCGCCCGCCCTGCGACAAGCCCGAAGCGGCGGATCAATCCGCGTTTCAATCCCGGTGATGGGGCAACTCGCGGAGGTAGCCGCCATAACCCGACTGCGGATGCCGCGCGGCCAGCGCAAGGAGCGCCGCATCATCGATGAATCCGCGGCGCCAGGCGATCTCCTCGATGCAGCCGATCTTGAACCCCTGCCGCTCCTCGGTGATCTGCACGAATTGGGATGCCTGCAGCAGGCTTTGGAAGGTGCCGGTATCGAGCCAGGCGGTGCCGCGCCCCATCACGCGCACCGAGAGTTTCCCCGCGCGCAGATATTCGCGGTTCAAATCCGTGATCTCATATTCGCCCCGCGCCGACGGGCGGAGTCCCGCGGCGGTCTCCACCACCGAGTTGTCATAAAAATAAAGCCCGGGCACCGCGTAGTGCGACTTGGGCTTTGCCGGTTTCTCCTCGATCGAGAGCGCCTTGCCCGCCGCATCGAACTCGACCACGCCGAAACGTTCCGGATCCTTCACCGGATAGGCGAAGACGATGCCGCCATCCGGTTCGACGCACGAGCGCAGCAGCGTGCCGAGACCCGCCGCGTAGAAAATGTTGTCGCCCAGCACCAGCGCCACCGGCGAGCTGCCGATGAAGCGCGCGCCGATGACGAACGCCTGGGCAAGACCCTCGGGGTTTTCCTGCACGGCATACTCGAAACGGCAGCCGAGATCCGTTCCGTCACCCAGCAACTCGCGGAATTTCGGCAGATCCTGCGGTGTGGAGATCACCAATATCTCGCGAATGCCCGCGAGCATCAGCACGGACAGCGGATAATAGACCATCGGCTTGTCATAAACCGGCAGCAACTGCTTGCTCATCACGCGGGTGAGCGGATGGAGGCGCGTGCCGGAGCCGCCGGCGAGAATGATGCCTTTCATGGGAGCGGGTCGCAGGCTGGCTTGGCGGGGCATGGAGGCGCAAGCGGATAAATGCGCTGACCACTGAATGACATCACGGGCCATTCAGACCCTTCGCCGTGTGGCGCATGCGGTGCAGCCAGCCGCGGGGAAACGGACGGAATGCCTTGTGTGAACGCAGCGTCAGCGGGACGGGTGCGGCCTGCGGTTGATGATACTCTTCGGCCCACCGCGCCCATGTCACCCAGGGATTGCAATCGCAAAGCACCCGCCGCCGGGCCTCGGCCACCGCCTGACGCTCGGCGTCGCTGGCGGGCGAGTCGAGCATTGAGATGATCCGTTCCGCCGCCTCGCGCGCATTGCCGGGATCGAGCGGAACAAAGGAATCCTGCGGAAAGTAATCGGCGAGGTTCGGACAACCGGAGTAGAACGGGAAGGCCCAGCCAAGATAGGCATCGGAGATTTTCTCGGTCCAGTAGTGGGGTGCCCGGCAGTTTTCCAGCACGAGGTGGAAACGGGTGCCGAGGATCGCGTCCAACTTGTCATCAATCGGCTGGAAGCCGCGCCCGTAGTGAACCAGCCTCGATCCGAGATGCTGCTTGAGTTCTGTCAGAAAGGCGAGCCGCTGGCGCTGGCCGGGCGTGAAGGCCGCGTCGGAACACACCACCGAGATGCGGTTCTCACATCTTGCGGGCGGCTCCAGTCGTGCCAGCGCCGCATGATCCATCACGAAACGATGCGTCGCCGGGTCCATGCCGACATGCCATGACATGCAGGGCGCGTGCAGGGTGATCCGCGGATGGCCGGAGCGCCCGTGGGTGTCGATGATCCGGTGGAACTGTTGATAGAATTCCAGCGGATAGACTTTTTTTTCCTCGGGTTCCGCCGCGATGAACAGGGTGTTCTCCGGCGCGCAGCGCATGCGGTCGCATGGCCGCGCGTTGGCGAAAACGATCCAGTAATCCGCCTCCACCGGCCGCTCCGGGTTGAGCAGGATCTCACATCGCCCGATGCGCGGGTTGCCGCCGCCCGAACCACCCGGGCAGAGCAAATGCCAGCCGCTGCTGGTGGTTTCCATCGTGACCACGACGCGGAGGATTTTTTCAGGCAGGTCCGGTGTTTCCATCAGGATTCCACAGCTTGAGGTTTGAATGCCATGGCGAGGATGATCTCGGCGCAGCGTTCGGTTTCGCGCAGGGTTTCCGGCGGACCGGCCATGCGCTGGGTTTCGGCCCATCGCGCATACGGCGTGAGGTATCCGTCGGCGACGAGCCGGTCGATCCCGCGCAGGACGCGCGAATCCTTCGCGAGCCGCGGCACCGGCAGCAGGCCGACCCGCGCGCCGCTGGTCAGCGCCTCGTAGATCATCGAGACGGAATCCTCGGTGACCCAGACTTCCTTCGCCGCGCGCAGTTTTTCCGGCACCCAGCCGGGCGGGGTTTCCCTGTGGCAATGCGTGACGATGCCGGGGAGTTTTTCATGGATTTGATCGAGAAA
>JALOUA010000323.1 GCA_025457625.1 Akkermansiaceae bacterium | reverse complement strand
TGAAGCGGTCGAGCGCCTCCATCATTTCAAGAGTCACGGCCACCGAGCCGCCCGGCGTTTCCATGTCGAGCACGATGGTGTCCACATTGTTCTCGATGGCTTCCTTGATGCCGCGGCGCAGGATGTAGAGTTCGGGTTTGGCGATCTGCGCGCGGATGGGGATGACCACCACCTTTGCGGGGCCGCCCGTTTCAGGGGCCGCATCGTCAGCCATCGCCGGGGCGAGGGGCATCAAACCCGAAACCGCCGCGAAAAATCCCATCCATATCCGGTGCACGCCGTGAACTATGAACGGAATCACATGGCACGCAAGCATGCCGATGCTGGAAGATCGCCGGATTTTTCCACCACGGGACGCGGGAGCCGGATATCGGCACTTCAATCCGGTGCAGCGGATGACACGCTGGTCGTTTGCACCCGGCGGGGGCTGGCCGGCAGATGCCGGGCAGCTCACTCCGCCGGCTTGATGGAAACCTGGATCGCCCGCTCGCTGGGGAGGTATTTCGCGGCGAGGGTGTTGATTTCCTTCAGGTTGATCGATTTGTAGTCGGCATCGCGCTTGCGGGCGTGGTCGAGGCGTTCCGGCTCGGCCTGGGACCGGCTGAGCACGGTGTTGAGCCAGTAGCTGTTGTCGCGCAGGGTCTTTTCCAACATGCCGAGCGTGGGCTTGAGCGCGCGGTCGAGTTCGTCCGCGGTGGCGCCCTTGCGCGCCAGTTCGTCCGCCTCGCGGCGCAGGGTCTCCAACAGGACGGGCAGGTCTGCGGGTTTGCCGACGCTTTCGCTGATCAGATATCCGAAGTTGTCGAGGCCGTCGGAGCCGGAGGCGCCGGCGTTCGGGCTGTAGGCCGTGCCGAGTTTCTCGCGGATTTCCTCGCGCAGGCGGTCGCTGAGGATTTCCGCGAGGATGTTGAGGCGGCGGAATTCGGTGATGTTGCCGCGGATGCCGGCGGTCTGCCAGAGCACGAAGGCGACGGCCTGCGGGATCTTCGACTCAAACGTGAAGGTTTTATCCGCCGGGGCATTCGGGAAAACCACCTGCCGCTCTTTGGTTAGAGCGGCGGGCTTATCCGCGCGGGGCGGCAGCGCGCCGAAGGTCGCGAGCAGGTCGGGGAGGATCGTGTCGATGGCGAAATCCCCGACGATGGTGAGTTCGAGATAAGCGCCCGTGAGTTCCGGGTTCAGCCAATTGCGGGCGTCGTCGAGGGTGTAGGACGCGAGTTTTTCCATCGGCGCGGTGGCGAAGCGCGGGTCGCCGCCGTGGAGCCATGCGTCCATTTCGCGCTGGGGTCCCGCGGGGGTGTGGCGCAGTTGCTGGAAGAGCATGGGCAGCGCCTTCTGGAACTGCCAGAGGCCCTCCTCGCGATAGCCGGGATCCACCAGCGAGGCGCACATCAACTGGCACTGCGTGAGGAAGTCGGCCGGCGTGGTGGCCCCCGCGAGCGAGAACGTGTCGTCGTCGATGAGCAGGGTGGAGCCGACGTTTTTGCCGGCGAGGATTTGTTTGAGGTCCTCGATGGAGTGTTTGCCGAGACCGCCGCCCTCGAACACCGCCTGCGCGAAGAGATCGAGCATCGGCATGTCGCGCGGCTGGGTCAGCCTGCCGGAACCGATGCGGGCGAGCAGGCGGATTTTTCCTTTCTCGAAATCCGTGGGCTTGAGGTTGACGCGGATGCGGTTGGACAGCGCGAGTTGGGTCACTCCGAGATCCTCCACTTCCTTGCGCGAGGCCACGCTGCCGGCCGGGCCGAAATCCGTGTAGTCGAAGACCTGCGCCGCACGCGCGACCGGCGCTTGGACCGGCGTGCCGCGCGAGTCCTCATAGAGCGCGGCAAGTTCCTTTTCCGCGTCCTGGGGCCGCTCCTTGGTCGTGAGCACGAGGTGATGGCCGGGCGCGTCCCAGAATTTCTTGAATGCCTCATGGCAGGCGGCGGCGTCGATGGATTCCAGGATGCCGCTGGCGATGGCGAGATCGGTTTCCGGTTCGGAAAACACGCTCTTATCGTTGATGGTGCGCGCCAGCACGGTGGCGATACCCTCGGACTTGCGGGTCGGCTTTTGTTTCACCTGCTGCTCGTAGGCATTGCGCAGGTTGGACTTCGCCTCGGCCAGTTCGCTGTCGGTGAATCCATATTGGATGGCGCGGCGGAATTCCTGTTCGATGACCGGTACGACTTCCTGCCAGCGGTCGTCGGCCGCCGTCACGCTGATGGATCCGAGTTCAAGTTCGTTGAAGAGCGCCATGTCGGAGGCGGAACCCTCCGCCACCGGTGAATTCTCTTGCTTGGAAATGCGCTCGAAGCGGCGCGAAAGGATCGAATGCGCGATGTCGAGCGGCATGCGTTCCGCGCGCGTGGCCCGGTTGTCGGGTTTTTCCACATACGGCCGCATCCGCATCAGCGAGACTTCGGTGGAGCTGACTTCCTTGTCGCTGAAAACCGCGGTTTCCAGGCCCTCGGGCTGCGGCAGGCTGCCAAGATCCGGATCCGCGCCGGGCTCGGCGGGATTCGCCATCGACGCGAACGCCGTCTCGATGCGCCCGCGCATCTCGTCCACTTGGATGTCGCCCACCACGATGAAGGTCATGCGCTGCGGCGTGTAATATCGCGTGTAGAAATCCACGAACCTCTCGCGCGGCGCCGATTGGATCACCTCCTCGGTGCCGATGGGGAAACGCCGCGCGATCAGCGAGTCCGGCAAAAGTTCCTCGAACTGCTGCTCCATCAGCCGGTATTGCACCGAGTCGCGGCTGGTTTTCTCCGCGAGGATGACGCCGCGTTCCTTGTCGATCTCCGCGGGATCGAGCAGCGCGCCGTCGCCGAAGTCCCGCATCACGGTGAAGGCGAGGTCGAGCGTGTCCGGCTTGAGATCCGGCAGATCGAGCATGTAAACCGTCTCGTCGAACGAGGTGTAGGCGTTGGCGTGTGCGCCGAAGGCGATGCCCAGCCGCTGCATGCGCGGCACGATTTCCGCGGCGGTGAAGTTTTTCGTGCCGTTGAAAACCATGTGTTCGAGGAAATGCGCGAGCCCGCGCTGGTCGTCGGCCTCCATCAGCGAGCCGGCGTCGATATGCAGGCGCAGCGAAACCCGGCCCGGCGGTTCGCTGTTCGGATAGATGATGTAGCGCATGCCGTTTGCCAGTGTTCCGAACACCGCCGCGGGATCCGCCTTGATGTCGGACGCCTCATGCGGCCATGGCCGCGGCGTGACAGCCGTCGCCGGGGGGCCGGTCTTGACGGTGGGCGGGGCCGCGTCCCGGGCCGCGGAGGCCGCGGATTCCGCCGCAGGGGCGGGCGGCGCTTGCTGGGTGCGCACCGAGAGGAAAACGGCCGTCACCGCGAGCACGAGCACCAGCATCAGGGGAGTCAGGGAAAGAGCCTTTCGCATGACGCCAGCGTGGTTGACTTCCCCGCGCTTTGGCAACGCCGAAAACCGCGATGCCCGTTTCCTGCCCGCCTGGCCATCCGGACGAATCCCGTTGGGATTCGTCTGAATGGTGTGCCTTACCCGGAGTTGGCGCCACCCCGGGCCGGGATGCGGAATCCCGTTGGGATTCATCCGGGCGGCGTACCCTGCCATGCGGGACGCGCGGGCAGGGACGGATCTCCGAGCCGTCCGGCGAATGGGTGGAGAATGGCAGGTCGATTGCGCGACGTTGCGTCATCGCATCGGATCGCT
>JALOUA010000322.1 GCA_025457625.1 Akkermansiaceae bacterium | reverse complement strand
CTAATTTCCAACGATATCTCCATCCCAAATTCACGGCGAATCAGCTCGACACCCAGGGAAAGAAGGATGCGTCATCATTTGATGAACGCAAACACTTCCGATCTAAGGGTGCTCCAGCGGATACGACCCTGTGGGCCTGGCGCGGCAGTCCCCTGATGCCCGTCTTCCTCCAAGCCATGAAGCAAGCCGATCGCGATTTCTTCCTATCGGTTAGGGCGGAGGTCGAGAAACGTACCGGACGGAGGATTCCGTGGTCGCACAACGCCTCGGGGCTGAAAAGTCCGGCGGAAGACGCCTTTGATTTTCGCATCGGCGAATTTCAATCGCACCATAACCAGCCGCAGACACTGCTTGTCTTTATGGAACAGGCGCTTCAAGCAGGCCGGCCCCAGGCGCTCATTTCGGTGGTTGATGGGAAATGGAATGAACATTCTGAACAGTTTGTGGTCGAAACGCGCAAGCATATAGCAACCGCCTATGCCACCGGAATGATTCCGCTGGTTCCGTGGTGCACTTATATGCATCAGGCGCCCCGGTACTACGGATCTATTGAGGATTTCGGCGACCTCTACCATTTTGTGTCCGAGCACCGCGATCTGTTCGACCGCCACGAATTGGCGAGCGTGTCCGGCGTCGACACCTCGGCCCAACTCTACTCCTGGCAGCCGAACAAGGAATTGGTGTTTGCCGGCGGCGATGCTAATTCGCGCGTCTGGCTCAGCCGTCCGAATCTGTTCGGCTTTGCCCGGAAAAAGTCGGGCACGGCCGGCGCGGTGATTCATCTCATCGACTGGAATGCTTCGCCTAAGCCGTTTGATATCACATTTGCCCCGGTTGCGCTGGTCGGCACTCGCACCGCGAATCTGACCTTCCTGCGGCCCGGCGCTCCTTCGATACATATTGCCGGCTATCTCGGGGAAACGATTCAACTCCCCGCCACGACGCCGTGGGGTATCGTGAAGGTCGAGCCCGTGGACAGTTCTCCTGCAACGCCGGCGGCACCGTGTATCCTCACGCCGGTGCGCTCCGTTGTGCCCGCGAAATCCGCCGTCGTCTTTGCGCCACCGACGCGGGGCTCAACCATCCGAGCCCGATTCGTCCCCGATGGCGCGACCGATGAGGTTGAGTTTTGCGATGTGAGCGATGCGGCCATCCTTCTTGATGGAAACGGAACTCTTGAAGCCTTCTCGGTCGATGCCCGCAGCGGCGCCCGCTCGGGATCAATCCGCGTGCCATTTTCTACCTATCAAGATTTGACTGTAAAGGACGACGCATGGAAAGCCGGGCTCACTCCCGTCGATCTGTCGGACCGGTTCACCGCGACGCAGGGCACCATGAAGGTCAACGGTTCGTTTCTGGCTCCGGCGATGAACCTGATGGGAGAACCCGTGAAGCGGGGCGTATCCACGAAGGGCGACGCCACGCTGAGTTGCGCCCTCGATCCTTCGTGGCGGATCTTCACGGTTCGTGTTGGCCTTGACGACGCCGAGGATCGCCGCCCGTGCGCACGGTTTCAGGTTTATTTCGACAACCAACTGGCGACCGAAACTCCCATTCTGAATCCGACGAAATTACAACTCGCGGATGAGGAACGGCGGGTATTTACCCTGTCCGTTCGCATCCCAGACGGCGCGAAGTCGCTGCAGCTCCGTTCGGTCGATGGCGGATTCTTCCCGGACCAGAACACGATCCTGTGGGCTGAGCCGACCGCGCACGCCGCCAAGCCCACGAAACAAACGCCGAACGTTTTCTTCATCCTCGCCGACGACCTGGGCTGGGGGGACCTGCGGTGCTATGGCAATCCGCGGATCGACACGCCGGTGCTCGATTCGCTCGCGAAGGAAGGCGTCCGATTCACGGCGCACTACTCACCCTCGCCGCTGTGCTCTCCGGCACGAGCCGGTTATCTGACGGGCCGTTTCAATCACCGCACCGGCGCCGTCGATGTGCCGAGCAATCGCGGGCTGGACCGGCTCGACTTGTCGGAAAGAACCTTCGGCGACTTCTTCCGACATGCGGGCTACGCGACGGCACTCATCGGTAAATGGCACAACGGACTCTATTGCCGCGACTTCCTGCCGCACCGGCGCGGGTTCGACCTGTTCTTCGGCTTTCCGAACGGCGGGCAGGATTATTGGAAATGGAATCTGCTGCGCAATGATGACGCGGTGCCGCACGATGGCCGCTACCTGACCGACGCGCTAAATGACGAGGCCATCGGCTTCATCCGCGAGCAGAAGGCAAGACCCTTCGCCATCTTCCTAGCGCACCACGCGCCGCACAGCCCGCTCCAGGCCCCTGAGCCGCTGGTGCAGAAATACCGGCAGCGCCTCGGCCGAGACGCCAGCGAGGCAGTGGCCGTCACCTACGCGATGATCGAGGCGATGGACACCGGCTTGGGTCGCGTGTTTCAGACCATTCGCGACCAGGGTTTGTGGGAAAGCACGGTCATCGTGTTTACCAGCGACAACGGACCCGTACTCACCAAAGATCCTGATCTTGGCTCGCAGAAGCGGTTCAACGGCCTCTTCTCCGGCCAGAAGCAGGATGTTCTGGAAGGCGGCATCCGCGTGCCCGGCATCGTCGCCTGGCCGGGGCACATTCCCGCCGGCCAGGTGATCCCCACGCCTGTCCACGGCTGCGACTGGTTGCCGACACTCTTTGCCCTCACGGGTCAAAAGGCGCCCGACGGGGCCGAACCCTTCGACGGACTCGACCTCATGCCGCTTCTGCTGGGCAAATCCACACTCCCGCTCACGGAGCGCACGATGCTGTTCCAGCGCAACCGCTACGCCCCCGTGCCGCATTGCAACGCCGCCATCCGCGAGGGCCGCTGGAAGCTCTACTGGCCCGGCGACGAAGGATCGCTCAAGAAGGACACTAGCCGCGACAATCCCTCCTACCTGCGCGGCCTCGTGCAGCCCCACTGGGAGATGCCGCTCGACCGCCATCTCGATCCGCCCTCCGCCGCGCCGCAACCAGCCCCACGCCTTTACGACCTCGACGCCGACCCCGCCGAGAAACACGACCTCGCCGCCGCGCATCCCGAACTCGTGAAGATCCTTGCCGCGAAACACGATGTGTGGTTTCGCGAAGTGATTGGCGAATGGGACCAATCGCGTGCCCGCATTCTCGACCACGACCGCGCCTACTGGAAGGGCCGGGCCGCGCCGGATCCCGCTGCACTCTTCAAGGAGTCTTGGCAATGGAAATCCGCCCCCAAAGGCACCGACCCCAAAACCGCCGACCCGCTGAAGGTCTTCCGCGGTTTCTGGAACGACGGAGAAGACGACCAGTGAAAACCGCAAGACGAATCTCTATGAAACCAATCATCACCCTCCTCACCGCCCTGCTGCTCACGCCGCTGGCCGCGCTCCGCGCCGCCGACAACACGCCTTACCCAGTGGCGAAGTTCTCCATCGAGCACGCGGTCATCAACGAAGTGTATCCCGCGTGGTCGCCACACATGGGCTACAATCATGACTCGGACATCACGCGGTTCAAGGGGCGCTACGTCGCGGCTTGGAATGCGAACCCGGAGACTCCGGAGGAATCGCGGCCCGGACAGCGAAACTACCTGTCCGTCAGCGATGACTTTCAGCACTGGTCCGTGCCAGTGGAGCCTTTCACCTCAAAGGGCCGAGCGGTTCAACCGGTGGATCCGGCCCGATCTCGTGCT
>JALOUA010000321.1 GCA_025457625.1 Akkermansiaceae bacterium | reverse complement strand
TGGACACCAACGCGCTGGATCACGGTGGCTTCATCATGTTTGCCGCCAGCGGCTGCGCCTCATCGCACAACCTCGCGGTGTTCGCCGTGCCGGTGGATCCGCCTGCCGCTTTGGAGGCATGGCGGCTGGAACACTTCGGCGACATGGGTGCAGGCGATCCCCTTGCCGCCGACTGCGCGGATTGCGATGGCGACGGCATCCCGAACCTGGTCGAATACGCGTTCGGTTTCGATCCGCGCGCCCAGTGCGGCGGGAAACTGCCGGTGCCGCAGAGAACCGGCGACCGTTTGCGGCGGGAAACTGCCGGTGCCGCAGAGAACCGGCGACCGTTTCGAACTGCGCTTCAGCCTCGCCCCGGCGGCACCCGGCATCGAATACGGCGCGGAATGGAGCCCGGACCTCCGCCCCGGCAGTTGGCGCGACGTGCCCGACAGCGGCAGCGGCGACGAACACCTCTTCAGCCTGCCGCTTGACACCGCGCCGCGCCTGTTCATGCGACTCAGGGTGAGAGCGGATCAAGCGCGGTGACTTGTGATGTCTGCAACCATGCCGCCTTCGGGATGGACGCCGGGGGGCGGCGGGCCTAAACCACGTCCATGACCGTCCGCACCCGCTTCGCTCCCTCGCCCACCGGCTACCTGCATGTCGGCGGCGCGCGCACCGCGCTCTTCAACTGGCTGTTCGCCCGCAAACACGGCGGCAGCTTCATCCTGCGCGTCGAGGACACCGACGAGGCCCGCAACACGGACGAGGCGCGCCAGGCGATCTTCGACGGCATGTCGTGGCTCGGCCTCGATTGGGACGAGGGCCCGGGCAAGGGCGGAAACTCCGGACCTTATTTCCAAAGCCGGCGCCGGGACATCTACGACGCGTGGTTTCAGAAACTCGCGGATGCCGGGCGCGTCTATCAGGATGACGGCGCGTGGCGCTTCCGCTTCGAGCGCAGGCCGGTGACGATGAACGACCTCGTCTGCGGCGAGGTGACCATCGACTATCGCGACGAATCGAACACCCCGGACATGGTGGTGAAACGCTCGGACGGAAGTTATGTGTTTCATTTCGTCAACGTGGTGGACGATCTGGAAATGAACATCACCCACGTGATCCGCGGCGAGGATCACCTGATGAACACGCCCAAGCATTTGCAACTCATCGGGGCATTGGGCGGCAAGGCCCCGCAATACGCGCACATCCCGCTCATTCTGAATCCGGACGGCAGCAAGATGTCGAAGCGCGACGCTGGCGCGGCGGTCGGCGATTACCCCCGCCAGGGATTCCTGCCGGCGGCGGTGGTGAATTTCATCGCGCTGTTAGGCTGGTCGTCCAAGACCGACGAGGAGATTTTCACGATGGCGGAACTGGTGGAGCGCTTCGCGCTGGAGAACGTCAACCGCGCCCCGGCGCGCTTTGATTTCGAGAAATGCAAGTGGGTGAACCAACAGCATATTTCCAAGATCGGCGTCGAGGAATTCGTCACTGCGGCCAAACCCTTCGTCGAGGCCGCGGGTTTGCCGGTTCCGGAAAACTTCACGGCCATCATGGCCGCGGTGAAGGACAAGGTGCGGCTGATTGAAGAAGTTCCCGCAGCGGCGGATTTTCTGTTAGGGGACGGGTTCGCCTATGATCCGGAGGCTGTGGCCAAGGCGCGCGGCAACACCGCCTTCGCCGGCGCGCTCGAAGCCCTCGCCGAATCCTTTGAAAAAACCGCCGATTGGTCCGCGGACGCGGCCAAAACCGCGCTTGCAGAGGTCGCGCAATCCGCCGGAGCCAAGCCCGGCCAGTGGATGTTTCCGCTGCGCGTCGCCCTCTCCGGCCGCGCGCACGGCCCGGACCTCGGCGAGATCCTCAACCTGCTGGGCCGCGAACGCTGCGTCGCACGGCTGCGTCGTTTCGGCTCCGTTTCGATGGGTTGATTCCGTGAAAAGAGTTCTTGGCAACGCTGGTGCGGGATTTAGGCTGCGGCCATTGCGATAAATCCGTGATTCGTCCGCAATCATCACCACCCCCTCAACCATGAAAGAACTCATTTACATTATCACGGGCAGCACTCTGTTTGTCACACTGGTTGCGGCCGTCCTGATGATACTTTTCTGCATCCGCAAGATCCAACCGGGCCGCGCCGGCCTCAAGACCGGCTGGGGCGGCCTCAAGGTGGCCTTCGACTGGATGGTGCGCGTGCCGCTGCTCCAGTCCTATCACATCATGGACATCTCCGTGAAGAAACTGGAGATCACGCGCAAGGGCAAGGACGGCCTCGTGTGCAAGGACAACATCCGCGCCGACATCACGGTGGCATTCTACATCCGCGTCGATGCCACCGAGGAGAGCGTGCGCAAGGTGGCGCAGATGCTCACACCCGAGCGGGTGTCGGACATGAACCAGCTTCGCGAGCTGTTTGAGGCGAAGTTTTCCGAAGCGCTCAAAACCGCGGGCAAACAGATGGAGTTCCACGAACTTTTCACCGAGCGCCTGCGTTTCCGTGATGAAATCCAGCAAACGATCGGCAAGGACCTCGACGGCTTCCTGCTTCAGGACGTGGCGATCGACTACCTCGAACAAACGCCGCTGGACCAGCACGACCCGAGCAACGTGCTCGACTCCGAGGGCATCAAGAAAATCACCCAGATCACCCAGCGCGAGCGCGTGGTCGCCAACGAGTTCACCCAGCGCGCGCAAGTGCAGGTGGAGAAGGAAAACGCCGATGCCGACATCGCCAAGCGCGAGCAGAACCGCCGCAACGAGGAGGACACCGCCAAGCAGAACCGCGCCGTCACCGAGATCCGCGCCAACGAAGAGGCGGAGTCCCGCAAGGTGATCGAGGCCCGCCGCATGGAAGTCGAAGCCAAGCGCCTGGAGACCGAGGAGGCCATCCGCCTGCGCACCGAGGACATGAACCGCGCCGTGCAGGAGCGCGAATACACGGTGAGAAAGGAAAAGGAGCGTCTGGAACAGGAAGCCGTCCAGGAAGGCGAGGAAGCCCGCGTCCGCCGCGAACGCAGCGTTTCGCTCTCGGAAATGGACAAGGAGGTCAAGGTCGCCGAGGCCGCCGTCGAGGTCGAACGCAAGCGCGCCATCGTCGTCGCCGAACAGAAAGCCGTCGTCGAGCAACAGGAACAGAAAACCAACATCGAGGCGCGCATGACCGCCGAGCGCGTCCGCGATGTGACGTTGATCGAGGCCGAGATGCTCGCCAAAAAAGACCAGGTCGAGAAGGTCGTGGCCTCGGAAGCGCGCAAGGAAGCCGAGAAGAACATCGCCGAGGCCGAGAAAATCAAGCTCGTCACCGCCGCCGAAGCCTCGCGTGAAGCCGCGCTCCGCGATGCCGAGCGCATCCAGACCATGGCGGATGCCGAGGCGCTTGCCAGCGACAAGAAACGCCATGTCATGGAGCAGGAAGCCGAGGGTCAAGCCGCGCAGGAGGCCGCCGCCGGACTTGCGGAAGCCCGTGTCATCACCGCCAAGGCCGGTGCCAAAAAGGCCGACGCCGAAGCGGTCAAGGCCATGGGCATGGCCGAAGCCGAGGTGGAGCAGATCAAGGGCGACGCGCACGCCAAGGTCACCGAAACCCAGGCCGCCGCCGAAGCCGAGGGCACCAAGGACAAGGAACTCGCCGTGGCGGCGGGCATCCAGGCCAAGGGCCTGGCCGAAGCCAAGAGCATCGAGGAGAAGGCGAAGTCGATGAAGCTACTCCACGAAGCCGGGCAGCAGCACGAGGAGTTCCGCTTGCGCCTCAACAAGGATCGCGACGTGGAACTCGCGGCCATCCATGTCCAGCGCGACGTCGCGCAGGCGAATGCACAAGTGGTTTCCGAGGCGCTCAAGACCGCCAAGATCGACATCGTCGGCGGCGAGAACGACTTCTTCGAGAAGATCGTCCGCAGCATCGGCACCGGCAAGGCGGTGGACCGCGCCGTGGGCAACAGCGCCACGCTCACCGACATCAAGACCACGTTCTTCAACGGCGATCCCGGGCACTTCAA
>JALOUA010000065.1 GCA_025457625.1 Akkermansiaceae bacterium | reverse complement strand
CGGTCATCAACACCTTGCCCTTGGGCGTGCAGACGATGCTGCCGTCCTCGACCACGTAGCCATCGCCGATCCAGCCGGTGAGGTCCCTGCCGTTGAAGAGCGGCCGCACGGTCAGGACATCGGCGGCGAAGGAGTGGGCGCCCAACAGCGCCAGCAGCGGAATGATGCGGATCATGGCTTTCATCGGCGCGATGCAATCAATTTCCGGAGGACGCGCCAAGAACGATTCCTCGCGCCTCGCGGGTGGCCGCGCGCACGTCGGGCGCGGTCAGCAGATCGGAAACGATGACGACACGCCGCGCGCCCGAGGCCAGCACCTCGGGCAGGTTCGCGCGCTTGATCCCGCCGATGCAGAACGCGGGGATGCGGCGGCCGACCTCGTTCTCCATCGCGGCAATGTCCTGCAAACCGATGCCCGGCCGGCCGAGTTTGGTGGGCGTCGGAAACAACGGGCCGAAGCCGATGTAATCAAACCCTTCCGCCAGCGCCGCGCGCGCCTGGTCCAGCGAATGGGTCGAGCGGCCGATGAGCTTGCCGGGGCCCATGATTTCCCGCGCCGCGGCCAGCGGCCCGTCGTCCTGGCCAAGGTGCACGCCATCCGCGCCGAGCTCCGCGGCGAGTGCCGGGAAATCATTGAGGATGAACGGCACTCCCGCCGCGCGGCACACCGGCAGCAAGGTTTCCGCCACGCGGCGGATGCTGGCGGCGTCATGGGTTTTGGCGCGCAGTTGCAGCAGATCCGCGCCGCCTTCTAACAACTCTGCGGCGGCGTGCGCGGCGTCTTGCTCAGGCGTGTAGCCGAGGTCGAGAATGGCGTAGAGGGCGTGTTGCATGTCTTAAGATCGGTCCGACGGGTCCGACTTGTCCGACCCGTCGGACAAAATGTCCACAATCCCCCTGCAATCCGGATACTGGGTGCAGCCCCAGAACGGCTTGCCTGCGCGGGGGCCCTTGGCGGCGGTGCGTTGGCGGGTGGGTTTGCCGCAGAGCGGGCAGGGTGGGCCGTCGGGAGAAGTGCCTTGGCCGGCGCGGGCGCGGCTGCGGGTGGCGTGGAGGCTCTCGGTGAAACCGCCTTTTTCCGTGAACTCGCGGGCCTGGGTCTCAAGCTGGCGTTTGAGCAGGTAGGCGGCCTGGTTCACGGCACAAAGCATGGCATTTGCGGCGAGTTCCGGACTCGCCTCGCGGATGAAGGCGGAAAGCCCCGCCAGCCCGGTGAGAACCGGGCGTCCGGGTTTGGATGGAGGGAGGTCCGGAGCGAGGTTGTGCTGGAGGCGCTCGCGCATGGCCAGGGCTTCGGGCGAGTCCTTGTGCCAGACACGCAGACTATTCTGGATGAGGAAACTTTTATAGTCCTTGAGCAACTCGTCGCTGAGGCTGGCGCGGGCGACGTTGGTGAGCTTCATCTCGGACTTTCGCGAGGTGGCGGCGGCCCCACTGCCCTCGCTGATGTTGCGCACGCCGCTGCGGGCCGCCTGCACCATCTGGTCATGGGTGCGCGAGCGTTTTTCAATGAAGCGGTCGCAGAAGACGACGGTGGCGTCATAAACGGCCTCGGCGACTTTGTAGCTGCGGAGTTTTTCGTAGCCGCCGTGGGGGAGTAGCGGGGAGTCGCTGGAATCTTTGTCTGACGAGTCGGGCATGTCGGACTGGTCAGACTTTCTTCTGTTCCAAATACCGCCCCACCCAGCCAATGTCATAATTCCCGGAAATGAAATCCGGATGATTGATGATCTCCAACTGGAAGGGAATGGTGGTCTTGATGCCGCGGATGGTGAACTCACCGAGCGCGCGTTTCATCCGGGCGATGGCGATCTCGCGGGTGGAGGCGGTGACGATCAGCTTGGCGATCATCGAGTCGTAGTGCGGCGGCACGGTGTAGCCGCTGTAAACGTGGGTGTCCACGCGCACGCCCTTGCCACCGGGGGCATACCACAACTCGATGGTGCCGGGACTGGGCGCGAAGTTGTTGTAAGGATCCTCGGCGTTGATGCGGCACTCGATCGAGTGGCCGCGCGGGGTGGCTTCCAGCACGTGGTGGGAGAGCGGTTCGCCGGCGGCCACGCGGATCTGCTCCTTGATCAGCTCGCAGCCCATCACCTCCTCGGTGACCGGGTGCTCGACCTGGATGCGCGTGTTCATTTCCATGAAATAGAAGTTCTCGCCGGCTTCATCGACGAGATACTCGATGGTGCCGGCATTCTGATAGTTGATGGCGCGGATGAGGTTGGCGGAGGCGTCGCCCATGCGCTTGCGCATCTCCGGCGTCAGCAGCGGCGACGGGCATTCCTCGATGATCTTCTGGTTGCGGCGCTGCATCGAGCAATCGCGCTCGCCGAGGTGGATGTAGTTGCCGTGCGCGTCGCCGATCACCTGGATCTCGACGTGGTGCGGGTTGATCACGAGTTTTTCGAGATAACAACTGCCGTTGCCGAAACAGACGATGGCCTCGCTGGAGGCGGCCTGGAACAGCTGGATGAAATCCTCCGCCTTGAAACACGGACGCATGCCGCGGCCGCCACCGCCGGCGGTGGCCTTGATCATGACCGGAAAACCGATTTTTTTCGCCTCCTCGAACGCGGTTTCGGCATCCGGCATGATGTCCGAGCCGGGGGTGATGGGCACGCCGTTGGCAGTGGCGGTGGCGCGGGCCGTCGCCTTGTCACCCATCATGGAAATCACCTTGGCCGAGGGACCGATGAAGGTGATGCCGGACGATTCGCAGATTTCCGCGAAGCGCGCGTTTTCCGATAGAAACCCGTAACCCGGATGGATCGCATCCGCGCCGGTGATCTCGGCGGCGGCGATGATGCGGTCCATCTTCAGATAGGACTCCTTGCTGGAATTCGGCCCGATGCAGACGGCCTCATCGGCGAGCTGGACATGCATCGAATCGACATCCGCCTCGGAATAGACCGCGACGGATTCAACATCGAGCTCGCGACAGGCGCGGATGATGCGGAGGGCGATTTCGCCACGATTGGCGACCAGGACGCGCTTGAACATTTGGAGGAGTGGAAAGTGATCAGTGGATATAGGTCACTTGATGCGGAAGAGCACGTCGCCGAACTGGACGGGAGTGCCGTCTTCCGCGACGACCGCGCAGATGGTGCCGGATTTCTCGGCCTTGATTTCGTTCATCACCTTCATCGCCTCGATGATGCAGATCGTCTGGCCGATCGAAACCGTGGAGCCGACCTCGACGAAATCAGGCGCTTCGGGCGCGGGTTTGCGATAGAATGTGCCGACCATGGGCGAGGTGATTTCCGCACCCTCGGCCGCGGCTGCCGCTGGCGCTCCTGCAACTGCCGGTGCGGCCTGTGGCGCGGCGGCAGGGGCGGCG
Source organism: Akkermansiaceae bacterium (assembly GCA_025457625.1). Taxonomy (GTDB): domain Bacteria; phylum Verrucomicrobiota; class Verrucomicrobiia; order Verrucomicrobiales; family Akkermansiaceae; genus Luteolibacter. Next base: position 9,219 of record JALOUA010000065.1, on the reverse strand, counting down.
GCGGGCAGGCTGGAAAGCAACGCGCGGAGGTCGTCCGCATCGGCGCCTTTCTTGAGCTTGAGGTGAAAGTCCTTCTTGGTGAGGTCGAAGAGCGTGAGGCCATGCTCGTTCATGAGCTCGACGATGCGGCGGATTTCCTGGAGTTCCACGGTGCGGTGCGGGTTGGGTGTTCGGGATGGCGGAGGCGGCCGGCGGGCCGCGCTTCACTCGCGCACGCTAGGCGGATGGGGGAAACAGCGTCAAGCGGCAAGACGGAGGGCGCCTCGATCAGCCCCGCTCCCAGTAGGCGAGAAATGTGGTGGCCGCCGCGGGATCGTTGAGGAAGCAACCCGACCCCTTGGCCAATGCGGCGATTTCCGCTGCCGTCAGCGCCGGCTTGCGCAGGATGCGCAGGCGGCCGCCCCGGCGGGCGGGATCCCGTTTCATCCACTCCCATGCGATGCGGCCCATCGTCATGCGGACGTTGAGCTCCACCACCGGCTTGAGCGCAAGCGAACCATCGCCGCGACGGTGGACCATGGCATCGACACAAAGCGGCCCGCCATGGCCCGGCAGCAGGTCCTTCAGGACCGCGGGAATTTTTTCCTGATAGATCCGCAGCACGTCCGCCTGGCGGAAAAGGAACTCCGCCAGAGCGGGCTCCAACAGGTTTCCCCACTTGGGCGCGACGCGGATGCCGAGAAAGCGGCCCGCGGCGTCGTTGTCGATCCGCGTCAGGGCCAGCAGTTCGGTTCCGCCGCCGGGTTTCATCTCGTAGAGCGCGGAGAAATCGAGCACGCGCTCCAGCCAGGGCTCGACCACCACCGAGCCGTGCGCGGCGAGCGTGTTGCCGAGCCAGCCGCGCGTCCTGTGCGGGTCGCTCTCGCGGTTCACCCGCAGGTGGCCGCGGCCGGCACAGGCAAACGGAGCCTTGAGCAGCGCCTGGCCGGATTCGAGCAAACGCGAAATTTCTGTTAGAGCGGAAGCGGCATCCCGATGCAACGCGCCGGTTTCCGCGACGCGGCCGAGCGCATGCTCCAGCTCCAGCCCGATCTCCTTGGAAAACCACTTCGCCGGCAGCGCCTCGCGGAACGCATGGGGCATTCCCGGCGCGACATCGGCGGCGAAGGGACGCAGCCGCTCGACCGCGTCGGGCGCCCACGCCCATGGCCGGAACCCGCCGAGCTTGCGGCCGGGCGCGGTTTCCAGCGGCATCAGCTCGGGCGGTTCGAAGCCGGCGTCGCGCAGGCGCATCAGGTGATCCACCGAGGGCACGCGCCGCATCAGCAGAGCGTCGTCCGCGTGGCAGCAGCCGGTCATCAGCGCCTCGAGGTCGTGTTCCAGCGCGATGGAGGTCTTGTCGGGCTGCCACGGCATTCCTGTTAGATCGCAACGCGCGTGCGACTCGGCGTTCGGATTGAACCAATGCAGCAGCGGGGTGCGCCCGCGCGAGACCTGGCAGACCTGCAGGTGCCGGATGAAATCCTCGTCGAGGCCCGCAAGCCGGCGGCTCTCCGCATTGAACGGAGCCACACCCTTCGCCCGCGCGGGAGTGAGCGGGAATGTGAGATGACGCCGGTAGGCATGCCAGTCGGTCTCGCCCTGTTCCTTCCATTTGCGGAACCACTTCAAGCCATGCCCCACATGCCCGATCTCATCGAGGTGGATTTTCTCCAGCACCGCCGCCGTCGCCGCATCGCCCGCCTGCCGGAACAACCCGGCGTAGTGTTTCGAGAAATCCAGATTCGCCTGTTCGAATGTTAGATTCAGCCGCGTGACGAAATCCAGCGGGGTTTCCATCGGCGCGACGATGCGCCAGAAGTGATCGTTCACCGGCAGGTCGCCGAAGGCGATGCCGCAGTCGCGCATGCGCCGCAGATACATCATCGCGTGCGCCTGCTCCTCGCGCATCGCCTCGTAAACACCCGCCCGGTATTCCTTCGGCGCGTCGGGAAAACGCAGCAGCACCAGCGCCATCAACTCCGCCGCCAGCAGTTCGTGGTTGGCGAGGAAATGCAGCATTACGCCGCGCTCGCGGTCTTCGTCCAGGCGGTTCGTGCCGGGAAACTCCGCGCGCACGCCGTCGCGCCGCAAGCGGAGTTCCTGCGGCCGCCCGGGAGCGTCCGGCAGCGCGATCGCCGGCCCCGGGCTCTCGTCCGTCGCCGCCAGCGGCCCGAGGCGGAGTTTCTCCTCCAGCGTCTCCGCAAACAACACACGCCCGGCGATCTCGCGCATCTCCATCATTCAGTGCGCGTGGCTTTGGTGATGCTCGCCGAGCACGTCGCGGCCGAAGTCGCCCGCGCGGTCGCGCCAGACGGTGTGGATGTGGTTGGCGTCGTTCTGGATGTTGGACACCTCGACGAGGAAATCCGCGCCCTGGATGCGGTAGTAATAGGCCTGCCCGGGTTTGATGCCGCCCGCCCAGCCGAAGCGCAGATTGTCGAAATCACGGGTGATTTCCGCCAAGCGGTCCTTCTCCAGTTCCGGTCGGTGGCGGTTGGCGTATTCGGTGATGAGTTTCATCAAGCCCTCGCGCTGGGCCGCGGTGAACTCACTGGCGGGCACGCCCACCGGTTCGAGTTGACGCGCCTTGCGGTCCGCCGCCGTGAGGATGTCGTTGGGCGCGCGGTCGCTGTAAACCACCGGCTTGCCGGTCGCTTGCAGGCTGCGGGCGAGCGCGCGGGCGAGATCCTCCTCGGCGCCCAGCGGGCGCGTTCCCGCGAGCCGGCCTTCTTTCACATGCGCGCGGTTGGCGGCGAAAAACGACGGCGTCACCGCGATGTGATCGCCGCCTTTCAAGGTGAAGTTCAGCGACAGGTGATGTCCTTCGAAGCGCCAGCCCCAGGTGCCGTCCGCCTGCGGCTCGCCGAAAATGGATGTGTAATACTTCGTCGCGTCGCGCCGCTGCGGGTTGTTTTCCAATTCCGCGAGGTAACCCTCCAGCAAAATGATCGTATCGAGTTTCACCAGCCCCTTGCGGCTCATCGCCGTTTCCAGCAAGCGCCGCTGCAGGGCCAGCTGGCGCTCGTCGAGATCCTTGAGCGGCAGCCCCCGGCGCTGCTTGGGAATGTAGTGCCAGTTCTCACGCTCTTCGTCTTCAAAGGCGATGCGCGCCTTGGCCGACTGCGCCTCGTCGAGCGATTCGAGGAACGCCCGCGCGGCTGTGGCCATTTGGGCGCTCACCTGCTTCAGGGATCCGTCCTCCGCATGCAGCGGAGCCGCGAACGCGAACCACATCATCATCCATGCGGGTTTCATCTCCCGTTCATTGACATGCCGTGTCGCGGCTGTCACGCAGGATGTGAATCCGGAGCTTGAAACGCCGCGCATCCCGGGGATAGCCTTGGCGCATGTCAGAACCGCTCATTCACTGGAAAATCGAACGCATGGACGAGGGCGAAGAGCCGGATCTCCGCCTTGCCGAATGCCTGCTCGAGATCGAGGGCCGCATCGAATGCGGCGGTCAAACCGCCGGCCTGGTGGACGCGCAATACATTTACTCCGAAGATCCCACATCCGATGCCGCGTTTTTCGAACTCTGGGATCTGGATGCCGCGGCTTGCGCGGTGTTCGAGGAAATCATGGACCATGAATGCGGGGATTTCCTCGATCCGATCCCGGGTTTTCTGGACCCCTCGTCCGGAATCCTCTGCGTTCGCTTCATCGCCCTGCGACCGCCGTTCCGCCGCATCGGCCTGGGACGCGCGGTGATGCGGGAACTCGTCCACACCCTGGCGGACCCGCGGATCGGACTGGTGCTGCTGGATGCAAGGCCCCTGCAACACCGGCCTCACGGCTATGACGATTTCGACGACGAGGTCCGCGACCTGCCGTGGAATTCCCCCGATGAAGACCGCGAGGCGCTGATGCGCCACTTCGAAACCTGGGGCATGCAACGCCTGCCGGGCACCCGTTTCATGATGGCCTCCCCCGACGCGCTCCGTGATAAAAGGACGCCGCAATGGCCGCCTGGCCCGATACTCGACCAATGGCACACCTGCACCGCCTGCGGCGGCTGGATCGACCGCGAGGGCGGAGACTGGCTCGATGGCGAATACGGTCCGGTTCACAAGGACTGCGTGTGATCTGCGGAATGAATCGATCTAACAGAACGCCATGCCTGAGAAGGGAGGGAACAACCGCAAGCGGACGAAGTATCACACCGACGCTCACGGCCACTACGTCTGGGAAAACTTCTTCGTTCGCGGCAAACAGAAGCGGACCAAGCGCCGTGTGACCGTCATTGACGGCGAAGTCATCGACGACATGGACACCTGGCTGCTGGCCAACGCGGGCGACGATTTCCTGCACCAAATCGAACGCTGGGACCTCGCCGGGAGGCGCCAGCTCGAGGAAGAAGGAACACGAACCAGAGCGAACGCCTTTAAACCATCACCCCGCATCCTGCAGCTCGACATCCATCAACTCGAGTCGGCCTTCGAGTTCCTTGCCGGGTTTGATCCGGGTTTTCATGACGGGCCGTGTTTTGCCTTTCTCGACCTGACGACCGGGGCGATCGCCCATACGGAGGACGAGGAGGAAATCGAGGAGATGTTCGCCGCTGGAAACTTCCTCCGCCTGCCGGACGATCTGTTCGAGGACCTGCATTGGGGATCGCTCGATGAATTCGTCAATACCCTGCCGGACGATCCGCTGCGCGCGGAGTTGATGCGGGCCATCCGCGGCAAAGGCGCGTTCCGGCGTTTCAAGGACATCGTCTTCGGTGGCGGCAATGTCGCGCTCAAGCACCAATGGTCGTGGTTCGAAACCCGCCGCAAGCGCGAGCGCATCGTGCAATGGCTCCGCGACGAGAACATCGAGCCGGATTGGGGCCGCGACATCTTCGAAGCGCCGCCGCTGCCTGACAAACGCGCCGACCTGCTCCGCGCCGTGCTCGATTTCGTGCGGGAGGCCCGCGCGCTGCCCGGGGTGCGCCGCATCGCCCTGTTAGGCTCGCTCGCCACTTCGAAGGCCATTCCCAAGGACGTCGATCTGCTCGTCGGGGTGGACGACGCCATGCCGCTCGACAAGCTCGCCAGCTTCAAGCGCCGCTTGCTCGGCAAGACCCTGCAAACCGGCGACAGTTGCGGTGCCGACGTCTTTCTCTGCAATCCCCAAGGCGTATACATAGGCCGCATCTGCTCGTGGAAACGATGCGCCCCGGGCATCCGCCAAGGCTGCGAGGCCCAACACTGCGGACGTCGGGAGTTTCTCTCCGACGACCTCCAGAACTTACGACTTGATCCAACGCTCGTGGTCAACCCCCCGCTCGAACTCTGGCCTGAAATCACCGCCCGCACCGAGATCCCGGAAGACGTGCGCAAGGAACTCGTCGAGGCCTTGGGCTGATAGCCCGGCTTTTCCCGCAATCCCGCCTCGCCGCCCGTTCAGGGTTTCTTTGGACAGCCCGTGATTTGTGGCGATGTTCCCCGCCGCGATGTCCGTTTTCATGTTCATTCTGCTGGGGATACCCGTCTTGTCCTTGATCTGGTTCGCGTGGGCCATGCGCAGCTCCGCCATGCAGAGTGCCGGCCGTCGGGCGCGGGTCGCGTTCACCATCGCCACCGCCGGACTCCTGGCAGGTTTTCTCTGGCTCATCTTGTACCGCCGCGACCACGTTCCATGGGAACCCCCGCCAGCGGTCCAGGCCGCGGTGCTGCTGTGGGGGCTGATGTTTCTCCCGTTGCTGGCGTTTCCGAGCCTGCTCGGCGGCGCGTCGTGGCAAATCATCACCCGCACCCGCCGCTTTCTTGCCTCCCGCCGGGCCGCCGAAAACGCTCAGCCGCTCCCCGCCGCGGGTTCCGCAGCCCGTCCCGACCGCCGTCGTTTCCTCTCCACCACCGCCGTCGCCCTGCCGGTGATCGCCACCTACGGGACCACCGCGATCAGCATCCCGCAGACCCGCCATTTCCGCGTCCGCCGCCTCGAGGTCCCGCTCCCCGGCCTGCCGCGCGATCTCGATGGCCTGACCATCGCCCACATCTCGGATGTCCACGTCGGGAAATTCACCCAAGGCCGCATCCTCACCGATCTCGCCGAGGCGACCAACCAGCTCAAAGCCGACTGCATCGCCCTGACCGGCGACCTCATCGATCACTCCCTCGCCGACCTGCCCGAGGCGCTCGACATGGTCCGCCGCATCGATCCGCAGGACGGGCTGTTTCTCATCGAGGGAAACCACGACCTCTTCGAAGGCCGCGAAGCCTTCGCCCGCGGTGTCGAGGACGCCGGATTCCCGCTGCTGCGCAATGCCGCCGCCCCGCTCACCCTGCGCGGCCACCCGGTCGATGTCCTCGGCATCCGCTGGGCGCGTTCCGAAAAAGCCATGGTGCAGGACATCGCCGCCACCGCCGCTCTGCGCCGACCCGATGCCTTTCCGCTGCTCCTCGCCCACCACCCGCACGCCTTCGATGCCGCCGCCCGCGCCGGCATCCCGCTCACCCTCGGCGGCCACACCCACGGCGGACAACTCATGCTCAACCCGGAACTCGGCGTGGGTCCGCTCATGTATCGTTACTGGTCCGGCCTCTACCGCAAACCCACCGGCCAAGCCGCCGTCATCAGCAACGGTGCCGGAAACTGGTTCCCCCTCCGCACCGCCGCCCCCGCGGAAATCCTTCATCTCACGCTTAGGAGTGGCGCGACCGCATGAAATCGCTCCTTGACGGCATTCGTCCGTGTTGCTAATTTGACAACAGGTTTTCCGAATGAGAATCATCACCAAACGCCGCATCCGCGACTATGCCAAGCAACACCCGAACGCCGCAGCCAATCTCAGCGCATGGATTTCCGTGGCCTCCGCCGCCAGGTGGCAATCCATCGCCGATGTGCGCCAGGTATTCCCGCATGCGGACCTTGCCACCGTCCGCAGTTCCAAGACCGTCACCATCTTCAACATCGCCGGCAACCACCACCGTCTGATCGCCGCAATCCATTACAACACCGGCTGCATCTTCATCCTGAAAATACTCACCCACGCCGAATACGGCAAAAACCGCTGGAAAAACGACCTCTAACCCGATGAACGCCACCAAGCCAATCCCGTCCAGCTTCGCCAGGTTGCCAAAGACCTACGAAGCCCTCTGCCGCATTCACCTGCCGCGAACGCTGCATGACGACATCGAACTCGAAGCCGTCACCGAAATCATCGACCTCATGGCCGGCCACCCGCTCAACAAGGATCAATCCGACTACCTCGAAACCCTCTCCGAACTCGCCGGGGCCTACGAGTCCGCGAACCACGCGGCGCTGCCCGCACTGCCGCCGCATGAGTTCCTCGCCGCCCACCTCGAAAACATCGGCATGACCGCCACCGAGTGGGGCAAGCTCATCGGCATCGACCGCTCCACCGCCTCCCGCCTCCTCCGCGGTGAACGGAAATTCAACACCACACACGTCAGGAAAACCGCCGGGGCGCTCCACCTCGATGCCTCCCTCTTGATCTAGCTGCCAGGAATTTGCTTTCTGTGGGAGGCTCCTGAAAGAGCCATTGGGGCGGACCGGAGCGCGGGGAAATGGGGGGTGACCCGATTGATTTTGTGAGACTGCGGGGATGAGAATGCGGGGACTCAACTCCGCAGCGGTCCGCGCGTTGTCACCAACGCGCCTACTCCAACAGCGCCCGCACCATCTCCGGGCTGAGTTTGGCTTATTTCTGTTGGAATCTGGGGTATCTGTAAGAATCTCTTTTATTTGGTGGATGGCGTAATAGACTACGCCGGATGCCAAAGGGAGAAGTTCACGGTTTTGCTGCCTATCGCCAGTTCACCGCAGGCTTGCGCGTTCTCGCGGCGGCTCCACGTATGGATGAGGCGTGGACGAAGCAGGTGGATGCCTCTCTGGACGGCGTGGCGGGCAAGGAACTGCAGCGGCTCGTGGATTTGCCTACGCGGCGGGCCTTCGGCGCATTCTTCACAGGTTCGACCTTGGCCGAGCGGCTGTTGGCCGGGCAGAATTTCGGAAAAGACGCTTTCATCTACGACCCGACCGTTGGCGCGGCGGATTTGCTGCTGGCCGCTGCGAGACGGCTGCCCCTTGGCAAGTCGCTGCGGGAAACACTCGTGCAGTGGGGCCAGTGTCTGGCCGGCACCGACTTGCAGCAGGAATTCATTGATGCAGCCCGGCTGCGCCTCGCCCTGCTGGCCCGATTGAGGCATGGCGACGGACAGAAAATTCCAAGCGGCCTGGCTTCCTATTTTCCTCATCTTCGTCGCGCGGACGGTCTGGAGCAAAAGCAACTGATCGCCCGCACCACACATCTCCTGATGAACCCGCCCTACGGCCTCACGCCCGCGCCCGAGGGATGCACATGGGCTGGCGGGCGGGTTTCCGAGGCGGCGCTTTTCATCGTCCACGCGCTGGAGCTAGCAAAACCCGGCACTCATTTGCTCGCCATCCTGCCCGATGTGCTGCGCTCAGGCTCATTCCAGCATCACTGGCGCGAGCGCGTGAGCGACTTGGCGGAAGTCAACTTGGTCGAACGCTACGGAATCTTCGACGACATCGCCGACGTGGATGTTTTCCTTCTCAACGCCTGCCGCCGTGCCGACAAGGACAAATCAATACACCGCCGCTGGCCAAGCGCAGAAAAAACCGGCGCAAGCACTATCGCAGACCACTTCGATGTTCACGTCGGGCGTGTCGTCCCTCACCGCGACAAGGAAACCGGTCCGCTATGCCGCTACATCCACCCGCGTAATATCCCTGTCTGGGAAGAAGTCTCGAGCGTCTCCGAAAAGCGCCGCCACCCGCTCGCCTATCAACCCCCATTCGTAGTCCTCCGCCGCACCTCGCGACCGGGTCATCCTTACCGCGCAGCCGCAACGGTCATTCTCGGCAACGGCCCCGTCGCTGTGGAGAACCACCTCATCGTCTGCCTGCCGCGAGACAAGTCTCCCGACACCTGTCGTGATCTCATGGCAGAGCTTCACACTCAGCGGGTGAACGACTTCCTCGATCAGCGAATTTGCTGTCGCCACCTGACTGTGGGCGCGGTTAAAGAGATACCTATCAGTATTTGATCATGCCCAAACCGCCACTAAATCAGGAGCCAACCTCGGAACGACTTCGTTTCTCGACTGCGGTTCTTCGGCTGCTTGGAGAGGAGCTGAATCCATCGCCAGACCAAGGCATTCTCGAACTTATCAAGAACTCCTATGACGCCGACGCGAAGCACTGCACGGTTGAGTTGAAGGGCGTGCACATCAAAGGAGGATCGATCGTGCTCAAGGACGACGGCGT
>JALOUA010000320.1 GCA_025457625.1 Akkermansiaceae bacterium | reverse complement strand
CAGGTAGGAGATGAGTCCGACCACAAGATTGTGTTTCCCGCATCGGCCAGGAACATTCAGAATCGAGGCAACTCCGGAACAAACTTTCTGGATCGGGGCCTCGCGACGATGTTGGAAATCGACAGGAAGGATCTTGATGTCTTTGTGTCTCAGCTCAAGATTACGGAACGCCGAAAGCCCGCGCAAAAATCCGGAGATCCAACAACAAACGGTTGGAATGTGTGTCCTCAAGGTGCAAAAACCTGGGTGCCGGGGAACAAAGTCTTTGGGGGCTTCAACAAGACATGGATTGCCGACCCTTTTCCTGAAGAGATGCTCAGCTGCCAGTCACCGACAGGACAATATTTGCATGTCGAAATCTGGGGGTTCCCGGAAGAGAAGGTTCTGCTGAAGTTGTATACCTGCTGGGAATGATATCAAATTACGAGACAATCTACGTGAGACATGAATAACCGTAAACACCCCTTGAACTCTTGTCCCGCCTTCCGCGCGGCCGTTCGGGGCATGTGAGGGCGGCGGGAAAGACAATGGGGAATTGCGGGAACAGGTTGTCCCGGCCACGGCACGGCAGCACCTTCACCCGACAAACGGTCCATCCGCCGCCGTGGACGCGGCCTGCCTGATTTGCCCGCTTGCGTGAGCGGCGTTTCGCACTAGTTTGACGGGCCATGACCCGCAGGAATGTCGTTTTCAAAGCCCTCGCCGTGCTCGCCGTCGTCTGGCTGGGCGTCTGGGCTGTCCGCGGCTTCGCCGGTTCGAAAAAAATCACCGCCGAGCGGCTCGAACAACGCATTGAAAGCGCGGGCTTCGCCGATTGGTCGGAAAAGAATGCGGCGGATGAAAGTCCCGAGGGGAAACGCCGGCTTGAAGAAATCCAGAAGATCGCCGACATGGTGAACCGCCTGGATTTCCAGGAGCGCGAGAAGAACCGCCGCAGCCGCAGCGGCGAGGAGTTTTTCCGCAAGCTCAGCACCTCGGAGAAAAACCTCTTCATCGACCTCACCGTGATGGAATCCATGAACCGCTTCATGGAGGCGCTCGACGCGATGCCGCCCGAGCAGCGCCGGAAGTTCGTCGAGCAGGGGCTGCGCGAAGTCCAGGACGGCCGGACCGAGGAGGAAATGGCGCGCGCCAGGGAACTCGGGCCGGACCTTCTGGAAAAAATCAGCCAGGAAGGCATGCGCGCGTATTTCGAGAAATCCGGGGCCCAGACGAAACTCGATCTCGCGCCACTGATGGAGGCGATCAACGAAACGATGCAAGGCCTCCGCGGCAACGAATTCGGCCAGCGCCCGCAACGATGAAACGACGCGGCTTCACCCTTGTGGAAATCCTCATCGTGCTGGCCGTCGTCGCCACGCTCGCCGGCATCGGCGTGCCGGTTGTTAGAGCGGCGCTGGCGAAGTCGCGCGAGGCCGCCTGCCTGGGCAAACTCCGCTCGCTGGGCGTGGCGCTCGAAGGATACCTGCAGGACCACAACCAGATCATGCCCGTGCTGGCCATCGGCCGGTCGTCGCGCAGTGACGAAACACCCGTGCTGGAGACCGTGCTGCTGCCCTACATCGAAGATCCGGACGCGTTCAGGTGCCCGCAGGACAAGCGCGAGTTCGCCAAATCCGGCTCCAGTTATTTCTGGAACCACCTCCAGAGCGGCCTGCCTGTCACCAAACTCTCGTTCTTCGGCATCGATGACCGTCCCGACAGGATTCCGCTCATCAGCGACAAGGAAGCCTGGCACCCGTCCGGCACGAATTTCCTCTATGCGGACCAGAGCAGCTCCAACAAGGTCCGCTTCGGCGCGACGAACTGAGAAAAATCACACCATGTTGGAAATCCGCGCCCTCTCCAAATCCTTCGGCGGCAAACCCGCGCTCAGGGACGTCTCCTTCGCGGTCGCGCGCGGCGAGATCCACGGGTTGTTAGGCCACAATGGCGCGGGCAAGAGCACCACGCTCGGCATCATCCTCGGCATGGTCATGCCGGACGCCGGCGATGTCACCATCGGCGGCGTTTCCGTCCTCGCCAACCGCTCGCAGGCGCTGCGAAAGGTCGGCGCGATCTTCGAGGCCCCCGCGTTTTACGACTATCTCAGCGGTTGGGACAACCTGCGCCTGCTGATGGGATACTCCGGCGGCTTTGATCCCAAGGCCGCGCTGGAGACCGCGGAAATCGTCGGCCTCACCAAGCGCATCCACTCGAAAGTGCGCACTTACAGCCACGGCATGCGCCAGCGGCTCGCGCTCGCCCAATCCCTGCTGCCCGAGCCGGAGCTGCTTTTGCTGGACGAACCCACCGACGGCCTCGATCCCGAGGGCATCAAGTGGTTCCGCGACTTCATCCTCAGGCTCCGCGACGAGCGCGGCATGACGGTTTTGTTCAACTCCCACCTGCTGGCCGAGGTCGAACTCATGTGCGACAAGGTGACGATCCTGCGCGACGGCAAACGCGTCTTCGAGGGCGCGGTCGGCGGCCTGCACGAGGACGACCTGATGTTCGAGGCCGACCTTGAACCGTGGGAGCGCGCGCTGCCACTCATCCACGCCGCGGGCGGCGAGGTGGTTTCCGGCCGCCGCATCCGCCTGCCCCACGGCGCGGACCCGGCGGCGCTGGTGGAGTCACTCGTCAAAGCCGGCGTGCGCGTGCGCGCGCTGGCACCGGTCAAGCGCTCGCTGGAGGATCTCTACATGGAGATGCTGCGCGCCGCGCAGCCATGAGTCATCACTTCGCGAGCGTGTCGTCATGCGCCGCGCCGAAGTCCGGCCACTCCTTCACGCGGCCTTCGCTGTTCATGAAATCCGCGAGGAGTTTCTCTTCGGTCATTTCGCCGCGCTCGGCGCAGATCGGTAGCCACTCTTGGATAATCCACGTCGCGTAGGCCTCGTTGCTCAGCAAAGGCGGAGGCGGATGATTCGAAAAATCCGGCCACTGGATGTCTTTCATGGCGGCGATGATACCCCAAGTTTCGCCCAAAACAACTCCGGTGCCCTGGCTCTCACCAAATCATGAAAATCCTCTGATTTTTTGAGATGGGGATGACGCTCCAACAACTCATTGATGTCGCGGAAGTCCCGCCCTTTCCTGGCATCATCATCGTGCAGTGCGTGCAACTTCATGGAGAGCAGCGAGCGCAAGGAAATGACCCTCAAGGACGGAGCGATGCCGAAAGGCTCGGACTCCGCCAAAAGCTTCTCGAATGAACCGCGATCCACCCAGATGACATCCAGAATCGGTGCAGCCATCGAGCGATGCAACATCCGGCAGGCAAAGGACAGATCCAGTTTCGGAACATATCCTGCCTGAGCCAGCGCAGAGATGATTTCTTCCCGCCTTTCCCGATCATAGACGAAATCAATGTCGAGCGTGCTGCGGCTGAAACCATGGTGGTTCACGGCCCAACCACCGGCCATCATGGGCGTGACGCCGGTTCTCTCCATCACTGAAGCAAGTGATTTGAGAAAATCCGACATCTCCCTGAATGGTTTTGCTCACAGATACTTGTCCGTCACCGCGCCTTCGGAGGCGGTGGCGACGAGTTTCGCATACTTCGCCAGCACGCCGCGGGTGTAGCGCGGCGCGGGTTGTTTCCAGGCCGCCTTGCGCGCGGCAAGTTCTTCGTCGGTGAGCGCCACGTCGATGCGGTTGTTGACGGCGTCGATGATGATGGCGTCGCCGTCCCGGAGCAGGCCGATCGCACCGCCGGTGA
>JALOUA010000319.1 GCA_025457625.1 Akkermansiaceae bacterium | reverse complement strand
GCGGGTTCCACCGCGAGCAGCCCGTCCGCGCCGATGCCCGCGTGGCGGTCGCATAGCGCTTCGATGGTTTCGCTGTCGAGCCGGATCGAGAGGTCGCGATTGTCGATGACGATGAAGTCATTGCCGGCACCGTTCATTTTGTAGAAATGGAGAAGCATGGGATCTGTGCGCCTGACGCGCGGGAATGGATACGCGCACGGTGTCGCCTCCGCAAGCGCGGTCGTCACCGAATGCCTGAAACCCGATCCTGCGCGGACGGCGGCACCCGGCGGGTTTGCAGGGTGAGCTAAATTCCGCTTTACTTCAGGCGGCGGGGCACACAGATAGTGGCCACCATGAAACCGCTTGCCGCCATCGCCATATTGTCGTGCTTTCTCTCATCCTGCGCCCAGGAATCCCTGACCGGTGACACCGTCTCGCGCGGCGAGGCAGGCCGGGCCCAGGACGTGAGAACCGGAACCATCACCTCCATCCGCCCGGTGAGGATCGAAGGCGGCACAACCGGCGGCACCCTCGTCGGTGCCGGTGTCGGCGGTCTCCTCGGCAACCAGATCGGCGGTGGCTCGGGCCGCACCGCCGCCACCGTCGGTGGTGCCCTCGCCGGTGGCGCTGCCGGCTCCCACATCGGCCAGAACGTCAATTCGCGCAACGGACTGGAAATCGATGTCCGGCTGGATGGCGGCGGACGCACGTCCGTCGTGCAGGAAGTCAGCCCCCGCGAGAATTTCAACGTGGGAGACCGGGTCCGCGTGATCACCGGTGCAGGCGGCCGCAGCCGGGTGGCCTTCTAACATGCCGGGTTCGCCTCACCGGCGCCCGTCGACATGCAGTTTCAGGATCCGCTTCACCTCGGCGATCGCCTCGGGGTGTTGGTGGGCGCCGTGGTCGGATGGCACAATCTTTTCCGAGGCCGCGCCCGCCAAGTGCGAACTCCAGTAAGCCACCACCCCGTCGCTCGAATCGGGTGTGTCGCCGCGGCCGCGGTCGCCGATGATCGAATGGAAGGGCACGCCCGGAGCGACCGGCAGATTGTTGACCTCCCGGACGAAGGGGTGGTTTGGATTGAGGGTGTCGATGCTGTTGGGTGCGAAATTGAGCTGGAGTCCCGCAGCGTCGGCCACCAACACGGATGCGAGGTCGTTGCGCATGTCCGTGAGATAGGATGGCAGGCGCACCAGGCGCGAGGTGGTCCGGCCGATCCAGCTCGCGGCAAGCATCGATCCGCGGTGCGGTGTCGCGATGAACACGGCCCTGTCCACATCATCGCGTTTGTTGAACACGAGCGCATCCAGCAACAGTTGGCGGCTGCGTCCCTGGATGGCGAATTCGTCCGGTCCCTTGCCGAACATTCCCGTCCAGATGGCGTCGCCGGCGTCGGTCACCATCAGGCGGCTGATGATTCCACCCATGCTGTGTCCTATCAGCACGATGTCCTTGTGGTCGGGAAAGGCCCGCCGGACGTCGTCCAACTCACGTCTCATCAAGGCCGCCGTGTAGGGATAGGGAAGACCGCTGGGATAACTGAAGACCCAGAACTGATAGCGCTTCCTCAATTCCGGATCGTTGAGGAGTTGTTGATACATCAGGGCCCATGTCGCCGGTGTGTCCTGGAGACCATGCACCATCAACACCGGGATGCGGTTCTTGTCATAGGTTTGCAGACGGATCAGTGATGCCTCGCCGGAGAATCTCCGTGGGTTGAACAGCCGCACCAGGCCAAGCCGGTCCATCCGTGTCTGGGCGAGCGCCAATGTGGCGGGAGCGGTGAAATTCGCCGCGAGGACCGGATCGCGCCCGGAGATCGCGAGGCGCCCGCGGTCCAAAGGATCGTGCAATTCAAGGGTTGCGGATTGCGCGTCGTCGAACCGCAACACTGCGGTGAGTGAGACGTAGGACTCCGGCGCATCAAAGCGTTGGCGGTAATCCTCGTTGGCCATGATCGCCACCACCGGCGCCCCCAGCCCGTCGCGTGTGGCCTGGGTTCCCGCATAGCGCCCGCGGAACTCCAGAGTGTCCACCACCACGATGCGTCGGTCCCTTGCCACGGTGCCAGGCTCAAGGCGGCCACGTAGCGTGCGGCGCACCCCGTCCCCGCCGAGCTCAAGCGTGGTTCCCCATGGCAGCGACCCTTCCGCCTCCAATGTCTCCACCAGGCGCGCTACCGCGTGATTGTATATCTTCATGGCCTCCGCATCGCCTGCCATGGCCATGGGGCTTGCCAATCTTGCCGCGTCGAAAAAACGCCCGGCCGCGCGTTGTGGGTCCTTGCTGGCATGCGCCGCTTTCAATTGTCCCACCGCATCGCGATGAGAATTCGGTCCGAGTACCGCGGCGGGAATCCGCGCCTGATGTTGGCGATATGATATGGGTGCCGAACAGGATGAAAATGCCATCACGGTCGCAGCGGCTGCGGCGCACGATAGCCTGGGACCGGGCAGGAGGGATGTCATATGCCGTGGAAAGCGTTAGATGAAACTTCGCGCGAATCCGTTCACGGTCCGTCATTCCGCGACGGAATCACCGCGTTGATTTTCTCCATCACCAGGTCGTGAAAGGGATTGCATGTGATTCTGGCCAACGCATCCAGCGAGACGATCAGCGTGTTGCGTTCGCCCCGCGGGGCGATCGCGCCGAGGTGCACGCCGAATTCCGGCGGCCCCTGCGGCTCGATGCCATAGAGTGAATCATCGAGCGGAAAAGGCAGCGCGATGTGTGAGAGCGAGAACACACCGGGTGGAAAGGACAAATCGAGATCCCGCCGGGTTTCCTGTGTGCTTCCCGCCTCCACCCGCACTTCCGCCACTTCACGGGACAGTCTGGACCGGTTGGTCACAAGCGACACCGGGTAATGCCTGGGCGGGGCGGGGAGCACGTCGCCGAGTATGTTTTCGGTGGCCGGCCGCATCAGCGGGCCGTAGGACGCGCTGCGGTTGAAATCGAACAAAACCAACTCGCTGCCGTTGTCAGGCAGGTTTCCATGAAGCGTGTGGATTACGGCGCGGATGCTGGTGGTGAAATCCATCACTGACTGGAAAGTGAGCACCGGCGGCATCGCCGCCAGCCGGCCCTCGCGCGCGAGCCGAGTCAGACGCGGTTGCAGGGTGCGGGTGAGCAACGAGGACTGCCGCGCGCCATTGACCGGGAAGGAATTGTATTTGAAGGGATTGAACTCCGGCATGATGCCGAGCCAGGCGGCCCGCGCGAAGGCTGGGAAAATGGCCGGCCAGCCGGCCACCCCGGCGAAGCGCGCCATTTCCGTCACCCCGATCATCGGCGAAAACAGGATGATTTGAGCGGGACGGACCAGACCGGGATCTTCAATCGCATCGAGCGCGTATTTGAGGGCGAGCGCTCCGCCATTGGAATAGCCCACGAGGTGGAGCGGTTTGTCCGGGCCCGCGAGGCGTTTGGCTTCGCGCACCGCGAGCTTGGTCGCCTCGAACCAGTCTTCCCAATCGATGTTCTCCAGCCCGGCCGGCACGGTGCCGTGCCCGGGAAGACGAATCGCCACCGCGGCGAATCCCCGGTCGCGGTAGAGTGCCGCAAAATGGCGCATGCTGTAGGGCGAATCGGTCAGGCCATGGAGCAGCACCACCGCGCCCTGCGGCTCGCCCTGCGGCAGCATCACGAAGGAACGGTTCCAATTGACGGCAAAGTGATCCGGATTGAGCGGACCGTCCGGGAAGTAGCGGTTTGCCCGGTCGCTGTAGCCGGGTTTCAGCTTGCGTGTCACAT
>JALOUA010000318.1 GCA_025457625.1 Akkermansiaceae bacterium | reverse complement strand
GACCAGCGGCCCCTTCGGCACCGGCACGCTCACTATCGGCGACACGCAAATGCGGGGGGGAACGACCACAGACACCACCTTCGGCAACCCGATCACCTTCAGTGGCAACCCCACCTTCACGACGGTCGCCAGTGAGAAATCCCTCATCTTCACGGGTGACGCCTCCCTGGGTGCCACCCGCACCCTGACCGTGGAAGTTGGCAGCACGGTGAATACGGAATTCGTGGAGTTCTCGGGCGAGATCTCGGGCAGCGGCTTCGGGATCACCAAGGCGGGCGCGGGCAATCTGGTGCTCTCCGGCATCAACACCTACGACGGCAACACCACGGTCAGCGCCGGGGAATTGATCGGCAAAACGGCGGGTTCCTGCGCGAACAGCGCGGTGACCGTGGCCTCCGGAGCGGCCAACGGGGTGCAACTGGCCGCCACCGACGGCCAGTGGACTTGCGGCGGGCTGACCTACAGCGCCGGCAACACGTATGTGGATTTTGATTGCACCGCGATCGCGCCGAGCACCACCATGGCGCCGCTCAAAATCAGCGGCGATCTGGCCGTCAACTCCACGGTCAATGTGATTGTCCGCCGCGGCAGTGCGCTGACCGCCGGCATTTCCTATCCGCTCATCACCTGGACCGGCAGCGGGCCGGCCAACCTGAGCGACTTTGGCACGGTGACCTTGCCGGCCTCAATGCCCGGCAGGTTGACTTTGGACACGGGCACGAAGACGATCAGCGTGATGGCCGACATCACGGTTCCGAATCTAGCCTACACCAACGCGCCGGGTGTGGGCCGGAAGATTGCGCTGGCGGACATGCAAGCCGCCGGCCTGGCCAGTTCGCAGGGCAGTCCGAGCTATACGATCAGTCTTCCCAGCGGCACGAGCGCCCAGGGCGGCAGCGTCACCACGGATGGCAGCCTGATTGTTTACACGCCCGTCGGCACGCCGGCCAGCGACAGCTTCAGCTACACGGTCTCGGACGGCACCGCTGCCGGCACCGCCACGGTGACGATCACCTTTGGTTCCGTGGCCGGCGCCCAGATTGACCCGGCGTTGATCGGGAATGATGGCTTTGACCATGCGCAATTCACGCTCCGCGGCATCCCCAACACCTCCTACCATGTCCAACGGGCCACGGTGCTGGAGCCGACGCCGAATTGGACCAATGCGGACGCGGGCGTAACCACTGGAGCGGATGGTTCCTATCTTTGGACCGACACGGTGACGATCACGGATCTGGGGGGCACGGTTTATTACCGGATCAGCTATCCCTGAGGCCGCAATTAAGATTACGGCCAAGAAACAGCAATAAAACAAGATGGGAGCAACCTAAGAAGAAAACCACATTGGTTCTCGCGGTCCTCCTGGTGGCGCTGGCGCGCCCATGCACGCTATCGTTTACAGCACGAACTGGACGGTGAACGCGAGCATCCCGGACAACAGCTTCAGCGGCTGGGCCAATCAGCAGACGGTGAGCACGATGCCGGACGGAAACCTGTCGGGCGTGGCGGTGAACCTGACGTTGAGCAGCGGCTGGAGGGGCGAGCTGTAAGCGTATCTGGTCAACGACACGGGCTTTGCCGTGCTGCTGGACCGGATGGGCCAGCCGGCGGCCGGCAGCTACGGCTACGGCGCGGGCAGTATGAACGTGACGCTGGCGGACGGGCAGTGGCAAGGGCCCCTATCAAGAGGACATCATGAAGTGGAACCAACTCCGCGAGACGCCCGCCATGTCCACCTACTTCGATCACATGCACGCCTATCACCTCAGCTACGCCGCGTTTCCCAACACCGGGGAATCCACCGCCTACCTCCGCGGCCGGAGATATCTGCCGGAGGCGAAGGGACTGCGCGGCACCGAACTCGCCCCCGAATATGATCCCGCAGGCCTCTTCGAGACCGGCGTGCCGCACCAGATCACCGTGATCAAAAACGACCGCGGTCTTTTTATGCGGATCGCCAACGCCGGGAAAGTCTTCCATGGCCGCATGGCGAATCCCGATCTGCCTCAAGTCACCCATGGCCGCATCGGGCTCTGCCCCATGTTCACCCGCTCCGCCCGCTACGCGAATTTCCAAGTCAGCGTTCCGAAACATTGATTTTCAATCCCTGATTCTGATGAAACTTCCCCAATTGCGCTCTCTACTTCTTGTCGTTCTCATTGGGTTCGCGTCGCCGGTGACGGCCGATGCGACGCACCCGAACATCATCCTCATGATGGGCGATGATCACGGCTGGGAGGAAACGGGCTACAACGGACATCCGCACGTCAAAACCCCGGTGCTCGACGCGATGGCGGCGACCGGCCTGAAGTTCGATCGTTTTTATGCCGCGCATCCGAGTTGCTCGCCGACCCGCGCGAGTTTCCTCACCGGCCGGCATCCCAACCGCATGGGCACTTTCGCGCCGGGCTGGTCGCTGCGGCCTGAGGAAATCACCATCGCGCACCTGCTCGCCAAGGCCGGCTATCACTGCATGCACCTCGGCAAATGGCATGTCGGCGCGGTCAAAGCCGGCTCACCGGTGAACCCCGGCGCGATGGGGTTCCATGAATGGCTTTCCCATGACAACTTCTTCGAGTTGGACCCGCCGCTCTCGCGCAATGGCGGCCCGCCGGAGGTCTTCAAGGGCGAAAGCTCGGAGGTCCTCATCCGCGAGGCGATCGCCGGCATCGGCCGCGCGCGCGCGGCCGGCAAACCAGTCTTCCAGGTCATCTGGTTCGGCTCGCCTCACGAACCCTACAGCGGCCTGCCGCAGGATCTGGCGCTTTACGACGACCTGCCCGCGAAATACCCGAAAATGGTCGGCCTCACCTCGAACGAGACCGGCGGCGCGACCCGGCGTCCGCAGGGCGAGGTGTTGCGCGAGCGCTACGCGGAAATCACCGCCATGGACCGCGCCATCGGCATGCTGCGCAAGCATCTGACGGAAACCGGCCTGCGCGACAACACGCTGCTGTTCTACTGCGGGGACAACGGCACCTCGCCCGAGAGCGCGCTGGGATTTCCCCACCGCGGCGCGAAGGGCGAAGTCTATGAGGGCGGCACACTCGTTCCCGGATTGATTGAATGGCCCGCGCGCATCCCCAAACCCCGTTCCACCCGCTTCCGCGCGTCCACCAGCGACCTGCTGCCCACTCTCGCCGCCATCACCGGCCAGCCGCTGCCGGACCGCCCGCTCGACGGAGTCGATCTAACTGCTGTGATCAATGGCGCCGTCAGCACACGTCCCGGACCCCTGGCATTCTGGGAATTCGACACCCGGCGGCTGATGTCTTCCCAACCGAAGCCCTACATTGATCCCGCCTTGCAGCAGGGCACCACCCCGCTGGTCAAACGGAGCGGCGGCAAGGCCACGCGTGATTTCCTCAACTTCCACTATCCCGCGATCACCGACGCCGATTACCTCGGCCCCCGGGCGATCATCGAGGGCGACCACAAGCTGGTCATTCGCGAGCGGAAGCAGGGCGAACCGGGCATCGAGTTGTTCGATCTGAAAGCCGATCCTGCGGAGAAAACCAACCTCATCGCCCAAGAGCCCAAACTTGCCCGCAAGCTGCAGACCGACCTTCGTCAGTGGCAGAAATCGGTGCTCCACAGCCTGACCGGTGCGGACTATCGCCCCGCAAAATGAAATCCCTCTTTCGCGCCGCCGCCATTCTGCTCGCATCCTGCCTGGCCCTGTCCGCGCAGGAGGCGGCCGATTTGGAATCCCCGTTCAAGACCCCGCCCGCCGAGGCGCGGCCTTGGGTGT
>JALOUA010000317.1 GCA_025457625.1 Akkermansiaceae bacterium | reverse complement strand
CCCTGTTGCTCGTAGGCCACCAATACGGGAACCGGCTCGGATTTTCCGGCGGTGATCCCGCGGCTCACGTCCATCAGCGCCTGCAGGTCCGGCGTCGGCTTGCCGTCCACGGAAAGGATGAGATCGCCCTCGCGGATGGCGGGCTTGGCCGCGGCGGCCGCGCCACCGGGACGGATGCTTTGCACGAAAACCGCCTCGCTGTCGTCGCGGAGCAGTTGTTTGGCGGCCAGATCGGTTAGATCGCGCGCGGTGATGCCCCATGACAGCAGTTCCTTTTCACGCGGCTCCGCCGGCTCCCGCTCGGCGGCGGTCATTTGCCATGACATCGCCTTGCCGTCGCGGAAACCCTCGAGTCGGATCGCCGATCCCACCGCGGTCTCAAGAACCAGCCGGTTGAACAACGGAACATCCTCCGGGGCGCGCGAGGCGGGGATATCCACGCCGTTGAAGCGGGTGAGCACGTCGCCTCCACGCACCCCGGCCGCTGCCGCCGGGCCGCCATCGATCACCCCGCCGACGAGAATGCCCGCCGGGCTGTCCATGGTCTTCAACAAGGGTTGGGCGTTCAAACCGACCCAGCTCCGGCGGACATGGCCGTTGGCGATCAGTTCCTCGGAAACCTTGCGGGCCAGATTGGATGGAATCGCACCGCCGAGACTGCCGATGCCCACTTCGTTGATTCCCACGATCTCACCCCTCAGATTGACCAGCGGGCCGCCGGAATTCCCGGGGTAAATCACCGCGTCGTGTCCGATCCAGCGGACCAGTTCGCCCACGGCCTCGCCATCGAGCCTCATCGCGCCTCCGGGCGAGATCATCTCGGTGTTGGCGACGATGCCTTGGGTCACCGACTGGGACACCCCTGCCGGGCTGCCCATCGCGAGCACCACATCCCCCACCTTGAGCGTCGAACTGTCGCCAAACCTGGCAAAAGGCAGCACCGCCGAGGGATCACGGAGATCGCTGCGGTCGATCTTCAACACCGCGAGATCGGAGAGGGCGTCGGTTCCCACCAGCGTGGCGCGGACTTCCTGGCGGTCTGCCAGGCGCACGGTGATGCGCGTGGCCCGGCCGGCGACGTGGTGATTGGTCACGATGTGGCCATCCGGGGAAATGATCGCGCCGGAGCCGCTGGAGCGTCCTTTCTGCATCCGGCCGCGGCCGCCCTCTTCGGAAACGACGTGGATTCGCACCAACGACGGATAGACGGCCCGCACCGCGGCATCCACCGCGGCATCTTCGGCGGCACGGACGGGATATGCGGAGATGGAGGCCGCCAGCAACGCCGAGGCCACGGAAAAGGTTGAAATTCTCATGAGGGTGAATTGCCGGCGCCGACCACATGACCATAACGAAGCCCGCGACCGATGTTGTCTTGCGATCTTGTAAACACGCGGTCTCCGGGCTTGCGAGTCAATTGATGGATGCCCCTTGTCGCGGGAATGAACGCAGGGAAAAACCCTGATTGAACTGGCGTGGGCGTCCGTTATCCTCCGCCCCATGAGTTCCTTTGAAGACAAAGTCCGTGAAGCCCTCGCCAACCCGCAAAACCAGGGGGAAATCCCGGATGCGGATGCGGTGGGCACCGTTGGCTCGCCGGAATGCGGCGACATGTTGCGGATGTGGCTGAAGTTCACGGAAAAGGACGGCAAGCGGGTGATCGACCGAGCGTCGTTCCAGGCTTTCGGCTGCCAGACGGCGATTGCCGTGGCGTCGATGGCCACCGAGTTGCTCAAGGGCAAGACCGCCGAGGAGGCGCAAAATCTCAGCGCCCGCGAGCTCGCCGGCGACCTCGGCGCACTGCCGCCCATGAAAATCCATTGTGGCCAGCTCGTCGAAGGCGCCCTGCGCAACGCGCTCGACAACTCCGCGGCGGCGCAACCATCGTCCGCCATGGCCCCGACGCTCGCCGCCGACCTGAACCGCCAGCCCACCGGAAAAATCCGCATCGTTCCGCTCGACTGAGCCAATCCTCAATCCGCATCACGTGTTAGAACTCAAGGACGTCAGTTTCACCATCCGCAAGGAAGATGCGGAGGTCGCATTGCTCGATCAGATCTCCTTTGACGTGCCCAAGGGGCATTTCATGGCGATCGTGGGTCCCTCGGGATGTGGCAAGACCACGCTGCTCAAGACCATTGCCGGACTCAACCCGGAGTCGGACGGATCCCTGTTCTGGGAAGGGAGGAATCTATCGGAGGAGGGCGATTTCGCGCCCACCGAGATCGGCTATGTGCCCCAATTCTCGGTGGCTTATGATCCATTGAGTGTTGATGAATCGGTGGAAGCCGCCACGCGCCTGCGCGTGCGCTGCCGCGGAACCGCGGAACTCGACGCGCGCATCGACCGCGTGCTGGAGGAAACCGGTCTCACCTCGATCAGCGACCGCCGCGTGAAAGTGCTCTCCGGCGGCCAGAAACGCCGGCTCGGACTGGCCATGGAACTGGTATCCGATCCGAAACTCCTGCTCTGCGACGAGGTCACCTCCGGACTCGATCCGCGCTCGGAGCGCGAGATCGTGCGGTTGTTGCACGACCTCTCGCGCAAGGACGGCCGCATCGTGCTGTCCGTGACCCACTCGCTGGCGCATCTGGAGTTATATGATTCGATCCTGGTGCTGCACGAGGGGCGCGTCGCTTTCTTCGGGCCGCCGGCGCAGATGAACCATTACTTCTCGGTGCATGACACCGAGGAAGTCTATCCGCGGCTCGCCTCGCAGGCATCCGAGAGCTGGCAGGCCTCGTGGCGCAAGCACAGCGCGTCCTATCACAAGATGCTCGATCACCAGCGCGCGAAACTGATCGCCGCCGGCGCGCTGCATGTGCCTGCGGAGAAGAGCGGAACCCCGGCGGACGGAGCGGAGACGGAAACCCATGCCGCGACCACGCGCACGTCGGACCCATCCGTGAGGCTACCCGGGTTTTTCAGCCAGTTTTCCACGCTGTTGTCGCGGCGCTGGCGGATCTTCTCGCGGGACCGCGGCCAGGTGCTCCTGCAACTCGCCATCCTGTTGTGTTTTCCGCTGCTGGTGACGATTTTCAGCGACAAGGCCTCGGGCAACATCCGCCGTTATTCGGACACGCGCTCCACCGATTTCGTGGCGGAAATCCAGGAAATCCAGAGCGTGCGGGCGGATCAGGCGAAAGTCGGCTCCGCGGTGTCGGGCATCATCATGTTCCAGGTGGTTTTGCTCGCCCTGATGGGTTCTAACAACTCGGCGCGCGAGATCGCCGGCGAGCGGCCGATTTATGAGAAGGAAAAATTCGGCGGACTGCGGCCATCCGCCTATCTTGCGTCCAAAGTGGTGTTCCTCTCGCTGCTGGTCGTGGCGCAGTCGTTATGGATGGCGTTTTTCGTCAATTTCTTCGGCCAGTTCCGCGGGGATTTCGTCCAGCATGCGATGTTCCTTCTTCTGGTCAACGCGGCGATGACCAGCATCTGCCTCGCCATCTCGGCATGGATGCGCACCGCCGAGCAGGCCTCGCTGCTGTCGATCTATCTCGTCGGCTTCCAGCTTCCGCTGTCCGGCGCGGTGCTCGCCCTGCCGGAAAAAATCGAGATGTTCACGCGTCCGTTCATCTCCGCCTACTGGGCGTGGTCCGGCTCCGTCGAGGCCTTGCAGACGCAGGTGCATGCCGCAGTGAAATCCGTCATCGACACCGGACTCAGCTCGCGGGAGATCTGCCTCTACGCGCTTGCCGCGCACATCTTCGTGGCGCTCATCGCCGCATGGACCGGCGCGTCCCGGCCGCAGTGGG
>JALOUA010000064.1 GCA_025457625.1 Akkermansiaceae bacterium | reverse complement strand
GTTCTTCGTCAACGGCATCCCAGTGGCGACAATGGAACTCAAGAGCGAGTTCAAGCAATGGGCCGGCCGGGCGATCCATCAATACCGCAGGGACCGCCTGCCTAAAGACCCGGCGACCGGCAAACCGGAACCGCTGCTCACCTTCAAGCGCGGCGCGCTGGTGCACTTCGCGGCAAGCCAATACGAGGTGGCCATGTGCACCCGGTTGGAGGGCATGGATTCCGTGTTCCTGCCATTCAACCAGGGCACGCTCGATGGCGGCGCGGGCAATGACGTGCCGGAAGACGGCTCGCACCCCACCAGCTACCTCTGGCGCGAGGTGCTGCAGCGCGACACGCTGCTCAAGATCCTCGGCCGTTTCGTCCACCTCCAGGTCGAGGAGAAGGAGGATTGGCAGGGCAAAAAATTCAAAAAGGAAACGCTCATTTTCCCGCGTTATCACCAATGGGATCTGGTCACGCTGCTGGTGGACACCGCCGCGGTGGAAGGCCCGGGCTATTGTTATCTCGTCCAGCACTCGGCTGGCTCCGGCAAGTCGAACTCCATCGCATGGGCGGCCCACCAGCTTTCCTCACTGCATGACGAGGTGGGCGAAAAGCTGTTTCATTCCGTCATCGTCATCACCGACCGCACGGTGCTCGATTCCCAGCTCCAGGAAACGATCTATCAATTCGAGCACCGCGAGGGCGTGGTGGGCCGCATCAACCGTGAGGAAGGAGAAGGGTCGAAATCCGAAAAACTGGCCGATGCCCTGATCAAGGGCCAGCCGATCATCATCGTCACCATCCAGACCTTCCCCTTCGTGCTGGAGGCCATCCGCAAGAATGCCACGCTCAAGAAGCGCAATTTCGCCATCATCGCCGACGAAGCCCACAGTTCTCAGACCGGCAGCTCCGCCCGCAAGGTCCGCGAGGTGCTCACCGCCGAGCAGCGCGAGGGCGACGGCGACGCGGAGGTCAGCGCCGAGGACATGATCAATCTTGCGCTCGAAGCCCGCCGCAGCTCGAAGAACCTCAGCTACTTCGCCTTCACCGCCACACCCAAGCCGCGGACCATGGAGCTGTTCGGCCGCTTGCCCGATCCCACCCGCCCGCCGGCAAAGGACAACCTGCCGCAGGCTTTCCACGTCTATTCCATGCGCCAGGCCATCGAGGAAAAGTTCATCCTCGACGTGCTGCGCAACTACACCACCTACGGCACCGCCTGTAAGATCGCCCAGCAGAACGCCGCCGCGGATGAGGAGGTGGACCGCAAGAAGGCCCGCAAGGAACTCGGCATCTGGATCAAGCTCCACCCGCACAACATTGGCCAGCGCGTGCAGGTGATTGTCGAGCACTTCCGCAAGCACGTCCAACACCTGCTCGGCGGCCAGGCCAAGGCGATGGTCGTCACCTCCAGCCGCGTCGAGGCGGTGCGCTACAAGCTCGCCTTCGATAAATACCTCGAACGCCTAGGCTACAAAGACCTGCGGGCGATGGTTGCGTTTTCCGGCGAGGTCATCGATGCCGAGTCGGCCGATTTCCCCTTCACCGAGCGCAACATGAACCCCGGCCTCAAGGGCCGCGACATGCGCAAGGCTTTCGACACCGGCGACTATCAGGTGATGATCGTGGCCAACAAGTTCCAGACCGGTTTTGACCAACCGAAGCTCTGCGCCATGTATGTGCTCAAGCGCCTCAGCGGCGTGGACTGCGTGCAGACGCTCTCCCGCCTCAACCGCACCTACCCCGGCAAGGAGGACAGCGGTACCTTCATCCTCGACTTCGTCAACGAACCGCAGGACGTGCTCGAATCGTTCCTGCCCTACTACCGCACCGCGGCGCTGGCCGACGTGTCCGATCCCAACCAGGTCCATGCGCTGTTCGACAAGCTGGCCGCCGCCGGGATCTATCAGTGGAGCGAGGTCGAGCAGTTCGCCAAAGCGTTTTTCAACAAGAAGAAAAGCGAGCAGGCGCTCTCCGCCATCTGCAAACCCGCCCGCGACCGTTGGCGCGAATGTCAACGCCAGGCATCCAAGGACCTCAAGCAGGCCATCGACCTCCTCAAGCGTGCCAAGAAAACCAAGGACGCCGTGCTCATCGCCAACGCCGAATCCGAGCAGCGCGATGCCAAGGGCCGCAAGGACGCGCTCGACATGTTCAAGAAGGACCTCGGCACCTTCGCCCGGTTCTACGAATTCATGTCCCAGATCGTCGATTTCGATGACCCCGATCTCGAAAAACTCAATCTCTACGCCCGCCACCTGCATCCACTGCTGCGCGAGGAGGAGGACGATGAAGACACCTTGGACCTCAGCAACGTCCAGCTCACCCATTACCGCCTCCAGAAACAGCGCGAGCAGGATCTGGAACTCGAAGGAGCCAAGGGCGAAACCGGACTCCACCCCGGCGGCGAGTTCGGCGGCGGCATGGTCCGCGAAAAACAACTCGAACCGCTCTCGCGCATCATCACCCGCATGAACGATCTCTTCGCCGCGGAAAACCTCAGCGACGCGGACAAGGTCAGCTACGCCCAAACCATCGCCGCCAAGGTCCGCGAAAATGCCGGCGTGATGGCGCAGATTCGCAACAACACCCCGGAGCAGGCCATGCTCGGCGATTTCCCGAAAGCCGTCGAGGAAGCCGTTCTCGGCAGCGGCGACGCCCACCACGAGCTGATGACCCAGTTCCTCGCCAACAAAGCCGTGCAAACCGGCTTCGCCCGGCTGCTGCTGGAAATGCTGTCGAAGTCGGCGTGAACTGATTTTTTCCCTCTGTAACCACAGCTGCCGAATCAAGAGCAATGAATGGTGGCTCGAGCCGGGATCGAACCAGCGACACGCGGATTTTCAATCCGCTGCTCTACCAACTGAGCTATCGAGCCTTTCACTGCGAACACGCCCTGCGGCGCGGGCGGGAAGTAAGATCGCGCGCCCCGGCTTTGACAACCGGAAAATTCGAGCGGGTCGATATTTGCCTGGGGTGCCGCCGATTCCCTGTTGCGCGCGGCGCGATGCGGCGTCAGCATGGCGGGGTTGTCGGGCGGCCTGCGGGTGACGGCCGGGATTTTGTCGGCAAAGCATGAATAATCGGATGGCAGAAACGTCGAAATCATCGCGGGAACCAGACGGCACCGCCATTCCGGGTGATTCCATTGGGGATCCGGACGGCGATTTCGTTCTGGTCGCGCGGGCGCAGCAGGGGGACATGAGTTCCTATGACGCGCTCGTGACCCGCCACCGGGGAAGGATATTCGCCATGATCCGCAACATGATCCATCAGGAAGCCGACGCCTGGGACCTCTCGCAGGAGGTCTTCATCAAGGCATGGCAGGCGCTGCCCCGTTTCGAGGCGAAGGCGCGGTTTTCCACCTGGCTCTACCGGATCGCCCACAACGTCGTCTATGACTGGACGCGCAAGCGCCGGATCGAAAGCGTCGGCGAGCTCAACGACGGGATCTTCGATCGCGAGCGCATCGACGCCGGATCCCGGACGACTCCGTCGGGCGGTGAGGCGCCGGACGACACGATGGTGCAGGGCGAGCTGCGCGACAAGATCACCGCCGCTCTGGGTAAAATCTCCGCCGAGCACCGCGAGGCCGTGCTGCTCAAGGACGTGCAGGGGCTTTCCTACAAGGAAATCGCCGATGTGATGTCCTGCTCGATCGGCACCGTGATGAGCCGGCTTTACTACGCGCGTCAGAAACTCCAAACTCTGTTGAAAGATGAATACGACTCCCGATGAAACCCGTCTGGCCCTGTGGTTGGAGGATGAACTGCATGGTGAGGAACTCGCCGCATTCGAAACGTGGGTGGCGGACCGTCCCGAGCACCTTGCCGCACGCGAGGATGCGCGGCGCTGGCGGCGGATGATGGCGGAGGGATTGCCGCGTGAGGAGGAGCCTCCTTACCCGGATTTCTTCAACCAACGCATCGCCAAATCGATCCGCGATCTCGCACCCGCGCCGGCCGCGGTTTCGAAACCGCGGTTCTCGCTGAGTTCGTGGTTCATGCCGCTGACGGCTTGTGCCGGCATGGTGCTGGCGTTCTGGCTGGGCGGGAAGCGCAATACGATCCCCGAGATCGACGTCACCGGCGCGCCGCGCGCCATACCGGTTGAACCGATCCTTTACACGCCGGAAAAAGGCGTGACCGCCGAGTGGTTCGACAGCCTGCGGGCCTCCGCCACGGTGATCGTGCTCAACGGCGTGCAGGCGATTCCGGATGACACGGATTTCTCCGAAACCGCCTACCTCAGGCGGGCCCGTGAGATCGATGCGACCGCCGCCACGGAGTCCTCCAACCCGCCGATCGAATGATGCCGCGCCGCGCATGGATGATGTTCTGCTTTTCCGCGGCGCTTGCGTCGGTGTCGGCCGCGGCCGAGGATCCGGGCCAGGCGAGGGTGGCGATGCTGAGGGTGGCGGTGTATTTCGCCTCCGACAAGGACCCGGCGGAAATCGTCCCCAAAGCCCTGCCGGTTCCGGAGGAAACCGCCAAACGCATCGCCAGCGACGAGCGACTGGTCTTCAAACACTATCGTCTGTTAGGCGAGGACATCCAGCCGCTCCTGCGCAGTTACGAAAGCTGGGGTGAGCCGCTCAAGCCGTCAGATGAGGTGCTGGTGCGGCTTGAAGCGCAGGGCCCGTCCACCGCCGACAACGTCGTGCTGGATGTCGAGTTATGGCTGGCCCGCAAGAAGATCCTCAAGGCCGACGCGCGGCTTGAGCGGGACAAGCCCCTGTTCATGCTCGGTCCCGAGTGGCGTGGCGGCCACCTCATCATCGCCGTGTCGCTTGCGCCGCAGGAAAAAAAGAAGTAATGAAGATCCGATGAAAACCCTTTCACTGGTCGGCATCTTACTCACCGCATGTCTGCATGCGGGCGGATTGGAATTCGCGCAGACCCTCAGGGAAATCCACGCTCCGGCGGATGTGGACAAGGTGGCGGCGGAGTTCGAATTCACCAATCGCGGCGACAAACCGGTGCGCGTGGTCAAATACGATGCGGCCTGTTCGTGCATGTCGGTCACGATCAAGGACGCCAAACTCAAGTATGCGCCGGGCGAATCCGGAGTGATCCGCGCGGTGTTCGAAATGGGCAATTTTTCCGGCACGGTCGACAAGGTGGTGGCGCTCTGGCTGGATGAGGACCCGGCCGACAAGCCGTCGCTCACACTGACGGTGCGCGTGCACATCCCGGTGCTGGTTTCACTGGAGCCCAAGACGCTGAAATGGGATCTCGATGGCGATGCGTCACCGCAGACGATCCGGATCACGATGAACGACGCCAAGCCGATCCGCGTGACCGGCGTGAATTCCTCCAGCCCCGCGTTCAAGCCGGAGTTGAAAACCATCGAGGAGGGGAAAATTTACGAGCTTTCCGTGACGCCGGCGTCCATCCGGACACCCGGTTTGGGGATCCTGCGGATCGAGACGGATTCCGCGAATGCGAAGCACCGTTTGCACCAGGCCTTCGCGGTGGTGCGCAAGCCGACACCCGCCGAGGCGGCGGCGCTCAAGCCATGAACGCGCTGGCCCAGCTAGTGACCATTGCGGCCGTGTCCCTTGCCGCGGCAGGCGGCACCTTTCTCATCAAAGGTCCGCCGCAGCGCGCGCTGCGCTGCGACCCGGCCGCGATCCAACCCGACGAAGTCTGCCTGGAACAAATACCGGCCGACGCCCCAGTGGTGTGGGTGGATGCGAGGCCGCGCGCCGACTGGGAGAAAAACGGGCTGCCGGGCTCGGTTTTGTGGAACCTCGATCCCGCCGAGGACGCCGCCGCTTTTGAAGCTGCGGTGGCCATGAAAATCGCCGAAACCCCGCGCGCGATCGTCTATTGCGGCGATGAGAATTGCGGCGTCAGCCGGCAGGTTGCGGCGCGCATCCGCGACATCGGCATGGAAGCGGATGTCTCGGTCCTGCACGGCGGCTGGCGGGCGCTCAACGAAGCGGGACGGATCAGGAATCCCAGCCGAAATCCCTGATGGCCACCGCTTCGAGGAAAGGCCGCGCGGGATCTTCCGCGGTGTTCCAGCGCAGCTTGACGGTGCAAGGCCGCGACTTGCCATATGTCAGCTTGTAACCGCCATCCTCCAACATTTTCGCGATTTCCGAATCCCGGCGGAAACTGGCGCTGGCGATCTCCCGGCCATTGTCACATGACATGAGCTTGAGTGTCAGCTTGTCTTCATGGTTCGGGATGGTGGGATCGGTGCAGCCCGCCACGGCATAAACGACGGCGCGGAAGATGCCTTCCTCCTCGGAGGAGTTGGTGGCGTAGTGTGCGAGGCGGCCGCCATAAGTGTCGAGAAACGCATCCACCACGACCTTTGGCTGAGCGTCCCCGCGCGTGCGCACCAGGATGGTTTGTTTGCGCGCCGAAGTGCCGCCGGTTTGAAACTCCACGGTATAAAAATGATCAACGCGGGTGCCGCCGGCATCGGTTTCACGGATTTGCGGCACCATGCGGCTGACGGCGGGCAGGGGCTTTGCAAGGCAGGTTTCCGCGAGATGTTCTTCCGTGGCCCCGGTTTCCATCAGGGGCATGCGCCCGGCGAGGTCTCTGGCGGCGAGGAATTTTTCCAACACCGCCTCGGCATCCCGCCACAGCGATACCGGCTCCAAACCGTCGGCCAGGGAAGGGGAGACGGCGGCCGGTTTTCCCGTCATGGTGGATTGGGAGGATGAGTCCGGCCTCCCGCCTTTCAAAAATGTCAGAACCCCGTAAACGAGGGCAACCGTCGCCATGAGCAGGACCATGGGCATCAGGAAGCGGCTGAGGAATGCCGCCGCGCGGCACCGCAGGCTGGGAGGTGTCTGCCCGCGCCCGGCCGCAGGCGGCTTCGCCGGTGCCTCAATGGAAGCTCCACACGACGGGCAGGGGCCGGTCACACCTGCCAGATGCATGGGCACGGACAGACGGATCCCGCAGGCGGGACAGTGAAAGTGGAGTACTTCGTTCACCATCGCATTACGGGCGGATCGGGGTCGCCACTGCCAGGTCAATTGAGCGGGACGACCTCCGCCTTGCCACCCTCCCTGACAATCGTGAATTGTCCGCGGCTTCGCTTGGCCAGATCCTTGAGCGGTTCCTGCGCTTTCGGAACCATCAGCGCGACGGTGTTGATGACCACGTTGCCGCTGCGCGCCTTCCTGCCGATTTCCTTGGCGACATCCGGCGTGTTGCTGCCGGCCATTCCATCGGTCATGAAGAAAATGACATCGGGTTTCGGCTCCATCGACAGCGCCATCTCGAGCGGGTGATCCCAAATCGTGCCCCATACCAGACGGGTTTTGCGAATGTGGTCGACGGCGGTTTGAAGATTGCTGGAAGTGACCGTAAGCCACTCGGGCTGATGTCTGGTGCCGACCGGCTTCCAGGTGTTGGCACTGCCGTCGGTCTTCCATTCGTATTCCCGTTCGCCGTCTTTGACCGTGGCCAGGCGGTTTTTCTCGCGCATGGTCACCTGCTGTCCGGCGACCCACACGGGGCCGGCGAAAAATATCATTTGGAACTGCATGCCCGAACCCAGCTGGCGGATCGACTTCTCCAACTCTTCCCGCATGAGCCGGTCGCGCACGCCGCCCATCGAGAGGGAATAATCAATCACGTATGCCACCCGCTTGGCCGTGACCTTCTGGTTGAAGAACGAGGCACCGCCGCCGATCCCGGAACCATCTCCGGTGGACCAGCCGTCGCCGAAATCATCACCCGTCCCGAAGTCCAGCGAGGGTGTCTCCACGGTCACATCAATCGTCGGCACCGCCGTGGTGGAGACCGTTTGTGCGGCGATCACATTGACCTTCGAAGCCGATGGCGCGGAGGGCTTCCTTTCCCTCGAAAGCGGCGTTGGCCGCGGATCCTTTTCGGGTTCGTCGACCATGCCCGAGTCGTATGTGACGAATTCCGTGGTTTCATCGAGCATCGGCGCGAGCATGAAAATCGAGAACACCAGCAGGATCAGGATGACGGCCAACAGGCTGATGACCGAGCTGGTCACCATGGAGATCTTGCGCTGGCGGCGGAGCAGGGCTTCGGTTGCGGGAGTGGTGGCGTGCAGTGGCATGGTTTTTTCGAGTGATTGCTTGGATGATCGACGTCAAATTACCCGGATAACCGGTCGTCGCAAGGGATTTGGAAGCTTGCGGGGCGGCTGACGGGTTGATTTCCGGCCGGCAGCGGTCTTGAGTGGCGGCGGCATGAAACTCCTGCTCATCGGTCACGGCTATCTCGGGCGGGAAACCGCCCGCGTTTTCCGCGCGGCCGGGTGGGACGTGGTTGCCGTGTCGCTCTCAGGGGGCGACGATTCGCTGGCCTGCGACGTGGGTGACATGAACCAGGTGAAATCCCTGCCGGCCGCGGATTTCATCGTGCATTGCGCGGCCTCCGGGCGCGGCGGCGCGGAGGCCTATCAGCGCGTGTATGTGGACGGCTGCCGCAATCTGACAGAGGTCTTTCCCGGCGTGCCCTTGGTGTTCACATCCAGCACGTCGGTCTATGCGCAGACCGACGGTTCGCTCGTCACCGAGGAAAGCCCGGCGATTCCCGGGCGCGAAACCGGGCGGTTGTTGTTAGAGGCCGAGCGTGTCACCCTCGCTGCGGGCGGCATCGTCGCGCGCTTGTCCGGCATCTATGGTCCGGGACGCAGTGTGATCCTCAAGAAATTCCTCAACGGCGAGGCGGTGATCGAGGAGGACGGCAGGCGATTCCTCAACCAGATCCACCGCGATGACGCGGCCCGCGCCATCCTCCATCTCGCCACCGCACGTGACGGCGGGGTTTTCAATGTCAGCGACTCCACGCCGCTGCCGCAGATCGAATGTTACCGTGAGCTGGCACGGATGTTTGGCAAGCCGCTGCCGCCCGCGGGTCCGCGCGATCCCGACCGCAAACGCGGCTGGACGCACAAGCGCGTCTCCAACCAGAAACTCCGCGCGAGCGGCTGGCAGCCGGGCCATCCTTCGTTTCTGGATGCGGCCCGGGCCGTTGCCTCATCGCTCTGAGTCCGCCGCGTGGACGAGCAGCACGATCTCGCCTTTCGGCGGATGGGCGCGGAAGTGCTCCAGCATTCCAGCGGCCGTGCCGCGGTGGTAGGTCTCGAATTTTTTCGTCAGTTCGCGGGCCACGCAAACCCGCGCGGCGGGATCGATTTCCGTGAGGATTTCCAGCGTCGAGACAATCCGGTGCGGGGATTCGAAGAAAATCCCGGTCTCGCCGGATGCGAGCGCGGCGGCGAGGGCCGAGCGGCGTTTGCCGGATTTCACCGAGAGGAAACCGCCGAAACGGAAGGCATGGCAGGGGAAACCCGAGCCGATCAGCGCCGTGACCACTGACGATGGGCCGGGCAACACTTCGAAGGGGGTGTCGGACCCGATGCAGGCCTGGACCAGCCGGTAGCCGGGGTCCGAGATGCCCGGCATGCCGGCGTCGCTGATCACGGCGATGGTCTCCCCGGCGCGCGCGGCAGCCGCCAACTCCTCTGCCCGGCGCGCCTCGTTGTGCTCGTGCAGGGCCACCAGCGGTTTGCCGGTGATCCCGTGATGCGCCAGCAACGGGCCGGAATGCCGCGTGTCCTCGCAGGCGATGCGGTCCGCTCCGCGCAGGATTTCCAGCGCGCGCAGCGTGATGTCGCCCAGATTGCCGATCGGCGTGGGAATCAGGATGATTTTTCCGGTTGGTTCCATGGCTGTCGGGTGCGGATCAGAAACGCCGCAGCGCCGGCGAAAACAAGCAAAACCAGCGTCTGTCGCCCGCGATGCCGACCAAGGTCGCGCCGGGGGGCAAAAAATCCGGTCATTTCACCAGATAAGGCTTGTCAGGTCTGTGGATCTTTGTTTTCACCACCGGCCCGGCAGCCAATCCGGACAGCAAAAAATCTTTTTTGAGCGAAAACGATCCCTCCATGCTTCCAGACAACGTCATTCCGTTCGAGGAAGCGCGGCCGGTTTCGCGATTTCCCGGTTCTCCCATGAAAAGCCATCTCCTCGACCAGGCCTCTGAAATCGTCACCGATCCGCTCGTTCTCATCAATCTGGTCTCCCAGCGGGTGCGCCAGCTGAACAGCGGACGTTCCCCCCTTATCCCGACCCGCCCGAGCATGGGCGTGGCGGACATCGCCCTCACCGAAATCATCGAGGGCAAGATCAAGCTGGTCGAGAAGGCGGAGGCTTGAAAGCGCCGCGCCCTCCCGCCGCCGAGCGTCTGCCATGAGTGCGGATATCGCCACCAACCGCAAGGCCGGTCGTGATTTCCACATCTCGGAGAAATACGAGGCGGGGATCGAACTGAAGGGCACCGAGGTCAAATCGATCCGTGCCGGGAAAATCAATGTTTCCGACGCCTTTGCAAGGGTCGAGGACAACCAGGTCTTCCTCTACGGCTGCGACATCCAGCCATGGCAAACCGCCGGCGAGTGGTTCAACCACACCGCCAAGCGCCCGCGGCGGCTGCTGCTGCGCAAGCGCGAGATTCTCAAGCTCGCCTCCGCCACCGCCATCAAGGGCTGCTCGCTGCCGCTGCTGCGCATGTATTGGAAAAACCGCCGGGTGAAGGTGGAAATCGGCGTCGGCAAGGGCAAAACCCACTCCGACCAGCGCGAGGATCTCAAGAAAAAGGTCGAACTCCGCGAGGCGCAGCGCGAGATGGCGCGTTTCAACAAACGCTGAGCCTGCCCGGCAAACGGTTGTCGGAAGGAGGGCCCGCAACCGCGCGTTGTCCTCCCACTGTTGGGAAACGCCCCGTCGGGATCGAAGGCGTGCCGGAGTTCGGCATTTCCGCTTTCCACGGCGCGGGGAGCCTCCTACACAGCACCCGACATGAGTGACATCGTTTTGCTTTTTTCCGGACAGGGTGCCCAGAAGGTGGGCATGGGCAGGGATTTCGCGGAGCATTCCGCCACGTGCCGCGGGATGGCGCTGGCGGCGGACCAAGCGCTCGGGTTTTCCATTTCGGGAATCATGTTCGACGGGCCGGACGATGAACTCACCAAGACCTCGCGCTGCCAGCCCGCGCTATACCTCCATGGATTGATGGCGCTGGCGCTCGTTCGCGAACGCCTGCCCCGGCTCACTCCGGTGGCCGCGGCGGGCCTGTCGCTCGGCGAGTTCACCGCCCATGCGGCCGCGGGCACGTTTTCTTTTGAAGACGGCCTGAAAATCGTCGGCAAACGCGGGGCTTTCATGGAGGAGGCATGCAATGCCACCGAGGGGTCGATGGCCGCGCTGATCGGCGGTGAGGAACAACAGGTCCACGCGCTGGCCGCCGCTGCGGATGTGGACGTGGCGAATTTCAACGCGCCGGGACAGATTGTTCTATCAGGCACCGTCGCGGGCATTGATGCGGCGGTGGAGAAGGCCAAAGAGTTCGGCATCCGCCGTGCGATCAAACTCAACGTCGCCGGGGCCTATCACTCGCGCCTGATGCGGAGCGCCCAACAGAAGCTGGCGGCCGAACTCGCGGGGCTGGAATTGCGGCAGCCGTCGATGCCGGTGATCTGCAACTACGCGGCGACCGCGGTTTCAGATGCGGCGGAAATCCGCGCGATGCTGGAAAAACAAGTGACGGGCTCCGTGCGTTGGACCGCCTCGATCCAGGCGCTCATCGCGATGGGGCACCGCAATTTCCTCGAACTCGGCCCCGGCAAGGTCATCGCCGGACTGGTGGCCAAGATCGACAAGGACGCGGTGGTGCACTCTGTGGAGGATCTTGCCAGCCTCGAGGCGGCCGTCGAGGCGCTCGGCTGATCATGGATTCTGGATTCAGACATCCAGATCCGGGCGGAAAAAGCTTTGGCGCATTTTCTCTCTGGAGAGTTGGGATTTCCTAAGGGCCAACGGCCCATCCCATACCAGCCTTGGGCAGCGCCCAAGGTCACGCGTCGGCATGATTTTCGAGGGTTGAAAGCCCTGCCTATCCCGGTGTTTGCTCCACGGGCGGCGTTTTGGATCGGGCCTTCAGCCTTGGAATCGTCGGGCTGCGGGAAACCCGGCCCGTTCGGCCGGGCTGGCATGATGCCGGGCCTTTGGCCCTCAAGATACCGGGAATTCCAGGTTGATCAGGGCAGGATGTTCAGTCCGCGTTGCGGCGTGGCGCGCCAGTCGAGCAGACCCTTGCTCCATGCCCACAGCAGGCCCTCGGCGAGCAGCAGCAGGAACAGCATGGCGGTTAGGAAAGCGCCGACGGACAGATCGAGAAACGCCACGGCGAAGGGCAGCAAGAAGATCGTCTCCACATCAAACAACAGGAACAGCAGGCCGAAGAGATAATACTTCGAGTGGAAGCGCGTCTGCGGCTCGGCGAGCGGTTTCACGCCGCATTCGTAGAGTTCGTTTTTCTCCGCGCCGCGTTTGATGGGGGTGAAGAAATTCATCCACACGCGGGCGAGCACCAGCGCCCCGATGGGAACCGCGAGTGCCACGCCGAAGAACGCCAGGATCGGGAGATAGGGATGGTTCATGATGCCGCGTGCGGGGTGTCGGGTTCGTAGGCGAGCACATCGGCGAGGGTCATCGCCGCGAGTTGTTCGCGATACGACTGGTGGAATGCCTCCCAAAAGCTGTCAGGTCGAGCCGAATCCGCGGCCGCGTCGCCGGCCCTGCCGCTTTCCGCGGCGGCATCGATGCGCAGCAGGGTGAGTTTTTCCGGCGGCATTTTGAGCCTGACGCCACCCTTGTAGCCGCGTTTGGATTCGACGATGCCGGCCTCGGCGAGGCGCTGGCAGATCTTGGCCAGATAGGGCGGGGGGATTTCCGTGAGCCCTGCGATCTCGCGGACCAGCATCGACTCCGGACGCCGCCGTGCGAGGCAGGCGAGCGCCTCGATGGCATAGCCGGTGGTTTGCGATCCGTTGCTCAC
>JALOUA010000063.1 GCA_025457625.1 Akkermansiaceae bacterium | reverse complement strand
GACGTCTGAAGTGCATGGCCTGCTACCTTCCCTGCCCGGGACTAACCCGTTTATCCCATGAAAATTTGCCGCTCGAAAGTCAATCCATGATGCGGATGTACGGCAGATGGTTACCGATCAGTAAATCCGGCCGCTCAAGCAGGTCCGGGCCAGCAACCAGATCTATCCAGAGCCTGTCCCAGAAGTTGGAACCATCTCACAAGCAGTTCATTAGAATCGAAAAAAGAAGGCATGGGAGGCAAAAATGTCTCCAATGCCTGAAATTCGGGTCGTCTGAATCGTTTGTCACAACAGACCAACGCCCGAACCGTGAGCACCTTCACCCACCCCCGCCCTTCGTCCAGCACTTCCTTGCGTTTACGGCCCCCAGCAGCTTGATGTTTTGTGTCTCTCGTAATTTTCGATGAGCAGAAATCCAAATCAAGCACGCGCAGTGAAATCCGTTTCACGCCGCCACCGGTTGGCTGCGTTGAAACGGGAGTCCGCGCACGAGATGACAGAACTCATCCGCCGCCGGCTGCCGCTGCCGATGGGCGGTTGCTGTCCATGAGTTCCGGTCACACCTCCACCGCGTTCTGCTGGCGGGCAATGTCGTTCAAGGTCAGCCAGCCGGTCATTTTCCCGGGATCGGCCGGATCGACCACCGCAATCTGTTGCAGGTTGCGCTCGATCATGCAGTTGGCGGCTTCGCGGATCGGGCAATCGGGCCTGATGGTGAGCAACTGCTGGCCGCGGATGATTTCACCGATTTGCGGGACTTCTCCGGCGGTTTCCAGCTGTTGATGACCGACCACGCCGCACAGGCGGCCATTATCTTCGAGCACCGGATAGGCGCGGAACCGCTGGTCCGCGGCGGCAATGCGCTTGAGCGCGGCGGCGGGCGCTTCGCCGGCGCGAAGCGAGAACACCTCATGCGTCATGATCGTCTGCACCGGCAGCCGGCGGTAGTCCTGCGCGCCGCGGTAGCCGGGGAGTTTGCGCAGCGTCACGCCGTCCTGCACGAGCAGTGCATTGTAGATGCTGACGGGCTGCAAGTGGCGTGCGATCTGCCATGCCAGCACGTTGCCGGCCATCAGCGGCAGGATCAGCGAGTAGTTGCCGGTCATTTCGAAAATGATGATGAGCGAGGTAAACGGGCAGCGCACCACCGCCGCGAACATCGCACCCATCCCCAGCAGCACACAACCGCCGATCACCTTGGTGTCCGTGGGAAACGCCGGAATCCAATGGACCAGGTGTTGCAAGTCCGCCAGACCCACGCCGATCAGCCCGCCGAGCATGCCACCGAGAAACAAGGTGGGCGAAAACAGGCCGCCGGAGCCGCCGGACGCGTAGTTGACGACCACCGCGGCGAATTTCAGCACCAGCAGCACGCCCAGCACACCGACCACCAACTGGTTTTCGAATGCGGCCTCAAGGCTGTCGTAGCCGATGCTGAAGACCGACCCGCGCGGTTGGCCGAACAGGCCGGTGAGGTAAAAGCCCGCCAGTCCGAGCACGCCGCAAGACAGCCCGCCCGCCGCCGGCGCCAGCCAAGCGGGCAGAATCTTGCGGTTTTGGAACCAGGCGCGCAGCGAAAGCGTGCTTTTCACAAAACCGTGACCGATCAAACCCGCGGCCAACCCCAGCGGCAACGCCACCAGCATCCAGGCCGAGGTCTTGTAATCCTCCGCCATGTGCGCGGTGATCACCGGATCCTCACCAAGGATGGTGCGCGAAACCGCGGCGGCCACCACCACCGCGATGACCATGCCGCCGAGCGCCTTCATCGAGAAATTGTCCAGCAGTTCCTCGAACACGAAGGTGAGTGCGGAAAGCGGCGCGTTGAACGCGGCGGCAATTCCCGCAGCCATGCCCACCGGCAACATCGCCTGCACCCGTGCCGGATCGCGGAAGGCCCAACGGCCGATGCGCGAACAGATCGCCGCGCTCAGATGCACGGTCGGGCCCTCGCGGCCGAGGCTGTTGCCCATGCCGACATAAAGCACCCCCAACACAAAGCGCCAGACGCCGACGCGTCCGGAAATTTTCCCGCCGCGATTGTAATAGGCCGCCTTGGTTTGCGGAATGCCGCTGCCCGCCGCGTCCGGCGCGAACCACTGCACCGCCAGCCCCACCAGCAAGCCGGCAAGCGTGGGTGCCGCCAGCAGAATGGCGCAAAACCCGAGCGTTCCTCGCGATTCCGCCTGCCGCCACAACCACTCGAACAGATGGTGGATCGACAAATGGAACGCCACGGCCGTGAGCCCGCACAACAGTCCCGCAAGGAGGCACAGCACCAGAAAGCGCTGGCCATCATTCATGCGCCGCCGCATCCAATCCGCCAGCGGCTTGTTTTTCACATCCCCGTTGATCGCCCGCACCCGGCGGCCATAACACACGATCCGCCGCCTGGCCAGCGATGACAATGATGAGAGAGAAATTACGGTGTCCCACATTGAGGCAAAAAACCTCTCTCACCGCCCGCCGAAGCCCCTTCGCAGCGAGTTGCCCGGGCTGATTCCCGTTGGGTCGAATTCGCACTCCCGTCCCATCAAATCCCAAGTCCACATGCGCCGTGAAATGCCCGATCCCCTCGTCGCTTTCAAAGGCCTTGATGATTTCGATCTCTACGCCGGCGACGGCCACTTTGGCGGTGCCGCCAGCCACCTCCACACCCTCGACTTGCGCAGCCATGGCATGACCCATCTAACCGTTAGCAACCAGGTGGCAGGCAAAAATCCGGTCAACCAGTGGCTCATCGCCTTGCGTTACAAGTCGCGCCGGGATGTCGAAAAAGCCCTCTCTGAGTTCAAAAACAAACCCGGCGCAAAGCCAAGACGCGGGTCAAGCGCGTCGAGCAATCCAAAAGCAAGCGCGGTGGCGGACTGACCGTGCTCCAGCAAACCAGACGGCGGGTCCGGGTTTTCCGGCGGCGTCAGTTCGAATCTCTCAACCCACTGGCAAACGGCATTCCGCGAAACCTTGCCGGCGAGAGCTCACCCAGCCGCAAGCAAGAAGCTTGATGGTTTGTGTCTCTCGCAATTTTACTGATGGGGAAATCCGCCTACAACGGGTTGCTCAGGGAGGTGAAAAGCCGGGTGGAGAAGGGGCGGTGATGGCAGGGACCGACCTCCGGGCGGTGGCCTGACCGCCCGGAGGTCGGTCCCTGCCATCCTCTGGTATCACTCAACACCGGAGGGCGTTTCAACCGGTTCAGGCAGCCCGCAGAATTCATGGGCGCGTTGCGCGAGCCATGGGTAAAACGGATTCCATCGCTGCCGCAGCATCTCGCCGGGCGGGATGCGGATCGCGCCGCGCTCGCCGCGCAGTGCGAGGTTGCCCAAGGTGATTTTTTCCCCGCCATCCCCGCTGCCGTAGATCGGATCGGATGGGGGGAAGGGCAGCGCGATGTGCGAGAGGGAAAAGAGCCCGTCCGGCCAGGCCATGCCGCTGTCGGTGACTTCGATCTCGGTCTGGTTGGCGAGGCGGCGGTGGATCATGACTTGCGGTGTGCTTGCTTGATCGCCATCGCGATTGCTCAGGACGGTCAGGGTGAAGGACTGCTTGGCGCCTTTCAGCCGCTCGGCGAGGTTCTTGACGGCATGGTCGGCCAGAAGGTGCTGGATCGTCTTGCCACGGTTCATGTCGAAGAGCACCAGTTCGTGGCCGCGGTCCGGGAGCTTGTCGAAGAGCCGCGAGACGAGGTCGGGCGCGGAAACCGTGGCATCGACGGCGGATTGGAAGGCGAGCGTGGGCGGAAACGCGTCGAGCTTTCCTTGTTTCGCCAGGCGGCTGAGCGCCTTGTCGATTTCCCTGGTGATGCGGTAGGCCTGGTCGCCGGCGTTCACGGCGAACGAACCGTATTTGTAGGGATCGTATTCAAGCGAGATCGAGTTCCAGGCGAGTTTTTCCAGCCCGAGCCAGTGGCCGAGCCGGCCTTGCCAGACGGCGAGCGCCGCGGCCCGGGAAATGCCGATCTCGGGTGACAGCAACACGAGTCCGTCCACCTTCGGTAGCTTCGGTTCGGTGAGGGTTTCCATGGCATAATTCACCGCAAGAGCACCGCCGTTGGAATAGCCGACAAGATAGAGCGGCTTGTCGCCGATGGAGGCGCGGAGGTGCCTCGCGGCCAACCGGACCGCCGCTGCCATGTCGCGCCAGGTGACTTCCACAAGGCCCGACGGAGCGGTGCCATGACCGGGGATGCGCAGGCCGATCACCGAGGCACCGGAGGCATGGAGACTCTCGCCGAGGTGGCGCAGGCTGTAGGGTGAGTCCGACATCCCGTGCAGCAGCAGCACTCCCGCCTGTGGGTTTTCCCGGCTGAGCACGAAGGTGCGGTTCCAGTTCGGCTTCATCGCCGTGGGATCCGTCAGGCTGCCATGCTGGTAGCGGTTGATCGAATTCGCGTCCGCTGGTCCGGTTTTCCGATAGACCTTCTCTTCGAGTTCCGCGAACAGGCGCTCCTCGAGTTCGAGGTATCCGGTGAAGTCCTTGACGTCGGAGCGGCGGGTGAATTCCTCATCCAGGTCCACCTTGTGCCAGACGCTCAGGTCGGGACGTTTCTCCAGCGCGACGATGGCGACCACCAGCAGCGTGATGAAAACTCCGAACAGGCCATAGCCGATGGCCCGACGACCCATCGTGAACGAGTGATAGGCGATTTTGCGCATGACTCAGCAAGCGCGCGTCCGGGGCGCAGGTCAAGGACCGGTTGGAAGCGTGAAGTGATCGGCTGTTGCACCGTGGAAGGCCGCCAATGGCATTCCTTATGAGGAAAGAAGACTCCCCGTCACGGTCCAGGGTATCACTTGACGCGCCGATGGAGTCTCCCATTGTGAAAATGAAGCCACGGTTGTGATTAGGGGAGTCCCCCGTTCGTTGCGCGGAGTCAATCGCCGGTCATCACCACGAATTGCCGGCTTGAACAGCCGAACGGTCTGGAGTTTGATCGCGCCATGCAGAGACGAGTTGGGCTCAAGAACGGGGAACGGTGGATCTGGCGGACCGTGTTTTTTTGCGGATTGCCGCTGGGCCTCGGCGGATGTCTGGTGGAGCGGACGGTGACGGATGGCTCGGGAAACGTGATCTATCAGGAACCGGAGGTGCACACTCCCTTCGAAAGCGAACGGAAGAAGGAGATGGAGATCGAAAAGAAGGAGCGCGAGCTGGGGTGGGAATAGGTGGCGGTGCCTGGATGAGACTCAAAACGCCATTTTGATACCCAGCATCGGACCGCTCACCTCGAGCTCGCTCAGGCCATTCGAGGATCCGAAATCCCAGTCGAGATGCCGGTAGCCGAGCACCACGTCAAAGCGGTTCATTTCGTATGCGATGCCAACAAAGGCCTGCCAGGTGAGATCCGCGTCACCCGTTCCCACATCAAAGTAGAATGGAGCGTGCCATGCTCCGGGAAGCTCGAACCGCCCCTTGATGCCGCCGATCGCCGCCCAAAAGCCGGAGGATCCGCCGGTATGGTATTTGCCACTGCTTGCCAGCAGTTCCTTGCCGTGAAGTTCGAGGCGGCCATTGACGGAAATGTCGACCTCTTCCCTCAGATAGAGGTAGCGCCCGCCGGCGAGGATGTCGAGGTGGCCCCAGTCGGCCTCATACAACCGATAACCGGCGACCGGATTGGCAATCCATGTCTTGACGTCCACATCCACCTCGGCGCTGCCGGTGACGACGAAGGAACCCAGGATGGGATCGCTGGTGAAGACGCCGGATTCTGACACCGCGAGATCAAGGTAGATGACATCCGTGCCGAATGACCACCTGCCCCGCGAGGCCCCGACCGAGAACAAAGCCGCCATGCGGAGATCGTCGAAGACATCATCAAACCCGAGGTCAATCTCGATGCCGTTGCTCAGCGTGGTATCAATCGACGGTCCCCAGCCGTAGAATTCGATGGCGAAGCGCCAGGCATTCTCCGCGCCGGAAGGCGGGCTGTTTGACGAAAGCATCTCCAGATCGCCGCTCCGCGCGGTCTGGCAGGGAAGCAGCAGCGCGGCGAGGCTCAAGATACGACAGGCGATGGAAGAAAGCGTGGGGCCGGACGTTTTCATCCTGAAAACCGAAGTCGGATGGCGCATCGTTTGGAGACCGGGCATGGATCGTTGTTCGGCATTCGCCCTATCACATGCCTTTATGCCAAGCGATGCCCAATCCGGCATTCGTTCCGAACTAACGGTTCTTGGCGACTTCGCCACCGACGAGTCCGCCCAGCGCGGCTCCGACCGCGGCTCCGCCCCAGGAGTCCGAGATGAGTCCTCCGGCGACGCCACCGATCATCGCGCCGCCAGCCTGGCCGCGCCAGACCTGGGGATCGGATGCGCATGACGGGAATGCGAGAAACGGAACGACGAGTGCGAGTATGGTGAGACGTTTCATGGCTGTTGGGTGGCGTTGGTGATTTTTTCGCTCGGGCTGCCTCCGGGCTGTTGCCGGACTTTCGTTTGGAAGGCGGATATTTCCGCCTGGCTCAGGCTGCCGTTGCCATCGGTGTCGATGAGCTTGAACAGTTTCGGCAGCGAACCTTCGCGGTCGAACTCCGCGTCGGCCTCCTTGCGGGAAATCGAGCCGTCGCCGTTGCTGTCGGCCTTGCGGAATCTCTTGCTGTCGACCTTGGGATTGAAGGCCTGCCATTCCTCGAGGGTGACCTTGCCGTCCGAGTTGGCGTCCACGCGGGCGAAGACCTCCTGTTTCATGTGGGCGTCGAATTCGGCGGGAGAGACCGAGCCGCTCCTGT
This sequence comes from Akkermansiaceae bacterium, assembly GCA_025457625.1. Classification (GTDB taxonomy): domain Bacteria; phylum Verrucomicrobiota; class Verrucomicrobiia; order Verrucomicrobiales; family Akkermansiaceae; genus Luteolibacter. The sequence continues at coordinate 9,261 of JALOUA010000063.1, read as the reverse complement.
CGGCGTCGAGTTTGTGGAAGGAATCGCCGGTGGTGCATCCGGCGGCGAGCGCCAGAATTCCAAGGGCGGCGATGCCATGGATGGTTCGGGTTTGTGGTGTCATGGTTTTCGGTGGTTGGTGCCCGACGGTGGTTGTTCCGGTGGTGCGCCATGACCGGGCGGCGCCCGCCGGATGGCAGGTGCATGTGAATACAGCAATGCCATGCGATAGGTAAGGCCAATACCACCAACATGCAAGGATTCCGCTGGATTTCCGTATATGATTCGCTTTTCCGAACAAGCATGGTCGGATCACTCGCGGATTCTCCCGCTTGAATCCCGCCGTTGAATATGGAGGCTCCCCCATGCCGGGATCTGGACCGCAACACCAATGATGAAAACCTTCCTGCAATTCCTGCTGCATCCTTCGACCTTGCTGATCCTTTTTCACGGGTTGGTCATTGTCGCGTTCAGCCTGCGGGTGATCATGAGGAGATCGGCGACGGGAGTGGCGCTGGCGTGGTTGTTCCTGATCTCGGCCATTCCGCTGGGCGGAGCGTTCGCTTATCTGCTGGTTGGGGAAAAGCGCGTCGGCCGCGGGCGATTGGCGCGGCTTGAGGTCTTGCGGAAGTCCTATGGGAAACTGACCGCCGAACTGGTGGACAGGGAATTGACCGAAGTGGACTGGAGCCGCCACCCGTTCGAGGCACGGGCGATGGATCGTCTCGGCCAACACATGGTGGGCCTGCCGACCGTCTGTGGCAGCTGCGGGCAGTTGTTTTCCGATACGCATGAAATTCTCCGCAGGATCGCGGAGGATGTGCGCCAGGCAAAACGCAGCGTGATGATGGAATTCTACATCTGGAACCAGGGCGGACTTGCCGATGAAGTTCTGGAGGCGTTGATCGGGGCGGGGCAACGCGGGCTCGACTGCCGGATCCTGATCGACGGTCTGGGGGCGGCGAAATGGTGGAAAACGCAGCAACCGGACCAGCTCAGAAGCGCCGGTGTGCGGGTGGAGAAGGCTTTGCCCGTGGGATTCATCCGCATGCTGGTGGGCCGGAACGATGTCAGGTTGCACCGCAAGATCGTCATCATCGACGGGCTCGTTGCCTGGACCGGCAGCATGAATCTCGTGGATCCCAGGTTTTTCAAGCAGGACGCGAACGTGGGGGAGTGGGTGGATGCGATGGTGCGGGTGGAGGGAGCCGTGGTTGCGCCGCTGGCGCTGACGATGATCGGCGACTGGACGCTCGAGACCGGCGAAGGCATGAGGGATGTCGCCAGAGCGGCCGGAATCGACCAAGTGGTGGCCATGGGCGAGGCGGACGCGCAAATTGTGCCGTCGGGCCCGGGCCAGACCGAGGACGGGCTGTTGCAAATGCTCCTGACGTTGGTCCATTCGGCGCGTGAGGAACTGGTCCTCACCACACCCTATTTCGTGCCGGATGACTCGCTGCTGCGGGCGATCCGGGGGGCGGCGGCGCGGGGTGTGCAGGTCTCGATGATCGTACCGGAGCGGGTGGACTCGCTGCTGACCCGTTATGCGAGCCGCTCGTTCTATGATGAGTTGATGGACAACGGCGTGAGAATCTTCCTCTACCGGAAGGGCCTGCTGCATACCAAGTCGATCACCGCGGATCGCCGGATCTCGATGTTCGGCACGGTGAACCTCGACATGCGCAGCCTGTGGATCAACTACGAGGTCACCGCCTTCGTCTATGGCAGCCGGTTTGCCGGGGATTTGAGGCGGCTTCAACAGACGTATATCGATGATTCGGATGAAATTGATCCGATCGAGTGGTCAAAGCGTTCGTGGGGACAGCGGTTTCTGGAGAACACGATGCGCCTGACGGGACCGATGTTGTAACCCTCCATTTACTCATTCGAATCCGAATGTCTCCCCGGATTGCCGGGCAGCCTCCTTCCGGTGGACCTTTGAGGAGGACCGGGCGCCAGCCATTATTACTGCCGGAACATGGTGGGCCACACTCGGATATGGAGGAAATTGGCGATTGCAGTATATGTTTCCGGAGTGGATTGTGAATGCGTTGATGAGCTCAGGAAAATCCAGAGGTCTGTTCCGCTGGCTCTTGTATGGAGTGGCGGGGCTCTTGATTGTTCTGTTCGCCACCGTGGTGGTCATTTTCATCATGCGCGAAAGAATCGCGTCACTGGTCCTGGACATCGCGGAGAGCCGCCTTGCGGAGAGGGGCCTCTACCTCGGCCGGACATCCCATGAGTTATCGTGGAGGCGTGGCGTGATCCTGCACGAACTCGCGCTCTATGCGGACAAGGAAAAGCAAAAGAAAGTCGGGCAACTTGCCAACTTCGGAGTCTGGATCCCGCTCCACGAACTCTTCGGAAAGGACCCCACCGTGGTGTTCACATCAGTGGACGGCGACCTCACTCTGGAAACAACCGCCGGAAACCTGCGGCTTGATCAAGTGGACTTCCATCTCACCACCCAACAGGAATCACTCAAAATCGACCGCTTGCAGTCCCGTCTCAACGGTCTCCGCATCACGGCTGGTGGCCTGCTGGACTGGGCGGTGGGCGGCAGTTCGGAAAAGTTCGCAATTCCCGACCTCGCGCCGCTGGTGGAGGCTTCCTCGTGGCTGGATTTTCCACAAGGCAGCCCCGTGCTCGCGCTCCAGCTTCAATCGGATGCCAATGCACCCGGTGGAATCGACCTGAGTGGCGTGCTCGATGGCTCGGGCTTCCACTGGAAACACCTGTCGGTTGACAAGGCGAAGGTGCGGTTCGAAATGGCACCAAACCGCCTGAGTATCCCGGCCCTGTCCATCGATTGTCACGGCGGAAACCTCAGTGGAAACCTCGCCATCGATTATCAAAAAGGTGAACTCCTTGTCACCGAGGTCGTCAGCACCGTGGAACCGTTCCGGTTTGTGAGTGCCATCCTGCAGAACGACTCCCTGGGCTCCTGCCGCTCCGTCGGGCAAACGACCATGAGAGGGAAAAACATCACCTTCGATCTCAAGCGGTTCGCCGGCAGCCGCGGAACGTTTCAGGTGAGTTCTCCCCAAGGGATTGCCATCCGCTCGGGTTCCGGGGAAATCGCGTTGCGACAATTCCATGGTGCGCTCAAATTCATGGATGGAAGCATGGTGGTCGATGGCTCCGAGTTCACACTGCATGGTGGAAGGGGGCACGGCACTTATACCATGCCGCTTTCCGGCGGTTATCGCTATCAACTCAAGGTCCATGCGGATGACGTTTCACTCGCCGAAATGGGTCGGGAATCCGGTTTGAAAAGCGAGCTCGTCGGCACCATGAGCGCGGATTTCGACGGCGGTGGCGCAGCAGGAGTGAAATCCCACCATGGCAATGGGAACGTGACCGTGCGCAATGGGAAATTCTATGCGATTCCGGTTTACGGATCATTGCGTGCCATTCTCACCGAGCAATCCCCGCACTTCGGGATGGACGAAGCGCGCGATCTCGATGCGACGTTTTCTTTGAAGGGCGGAATCCTTCAATCGCCCGATTTCCGCGTCGAAAGCTCCGCCACCAGGATCCAGGCCAAGGGGCAGGTCGATCTCATCCAAAAGACCCTCGATGCCGATGTGCGTGCCGAGTTGAAGGGTATCGTCGGCGTGGCAACGGATATCGTCAGCAGGATTTTCGAAGTTCACGGCGAAGGACCACTCGATGCGGTGCGCTGGAAATTGGCGCATGTGCCCCATCTTGTCGAAGGGGCGGCCCATGTCACGGGTGAGGGAGTGGAGGAGGTTGCCGAGACAACCGGCAAAGTCATCGAGGGTGTGGGTAAGGCTGCATTGAAAGTCATTGAAGATCGTCCTCGCATTTTCAGGCCCCATGGGAAAGAGCCGCCGGCGGAGAAATGATCTCACCCGCCCGCGCATGGACGCTTTGCCCATTGGGGAAAACCCGCAGGCTTTGAAAATCGCGATGCCGCTCAGATGACCTCGCGATAGACATCGGGGTGGGGGCGGGAGATGACCACGGCATTCACCAGCACGCCGGCTTCGGCAATGACGGCGCGTCCCGCGGCCACGGCGGCCTGGACGGAGGCCACATCGCCGGTGAGGGTGCAGAAGGCTTTGCCGCCAAGGGCCATGGCAAGGCGCACTTCGAGCAACGTGACATCGGCGGCTTTCGCGGCGGCATCGGCGGCCTTGATGAGCGTGGCGACATTGAAACTCTCGAAAATACCAAGCGCTCCGGTGGGCTCCGCCGGGGTGGTGCGGCCGATGGCGGTGAGCACGTCGGGGTGGAGGTTGGGAATGACGATGTGATCGATCAGGCAGCCCGCGGCACTCTCGCTGCCGGTGGCGATGGCCGCCTCGACGCTGGCGGTGTCGCCGGCGATCAGGATCATGTATTTGCCGGAGCAAATCGAACGCGAAAGCATCAGCTTCACGTTGCCCGCCTTGAGCGCGGAATCCGCGACGGTGAAACCTGCGGCGATGCTGGAGAGTTCGATGAGACCTACGGATTTGTCGTTCATGATCGGGTCAAGGTGATGACGTCGCTGCCGATGGCGGTGACTTTGGCGTCGAAGGGCGCGTGGATGATGGCCCCGAGCGCTTTCGGCGCGGGCTCGGAAACGGGTTGGCCGGCTTTCACGGAATCGCCGGTCCTGACGACAGGCAGCGTCGGGCCGCCGGCGCTTTGTTTCAGCGCCAGCACCACCTCGCGCGTTTCCAGAATGCCGGGGCGCAGCGGCGCGGGATGGTCGTATTGCTCGACGTGCATCTTGCGCATCAGCGATTTGATCGGCACATGCCGGCCATCGCGCATCGGATGGACCTTGATGTCCATCTTGCCGGTCCACTTGAAATCCTGTTTGCGCAGCACCGCCTTCGATTCGTCGCAGGCCTCCTTGGGAAACAGTTCCTCGGGGCATGCATAGAGCGTGCAAAGGCCGCAGGAACAGCAGAGGGCGGCCCACTCGTTGAAGCGCTCGGCCCCGGTGCCGGTGAAGGCCAGCGTGCGCATGACCTGGTGCGGCTCGACCTGATAGCCTAACAGAAAACGCGGGCAGAACTCGGTGCAGTAGCGGCATTGGTCGCAAGCGGACTTGCCGATCGCGGCCTGGGTTTTCGCCGGCTTGAGCTTGCGCTCCATGATGTGGTGGGTGCGCGGCAGGACGATCACGCCGGTGCTGGTTTTGGTGACGCGGGTGTCGAGGTTGTCGGTCACCTCGCCCATCATCAGGCCGCCGAGGGCGAGCACCGGATCCTCGCAGGTGGCACCGCCCGCAGCGGCGATGCATTCGCGGAAGGTGATGCCGACGGGCACCGTGAGCGAGACCGGTTCGGCGACCGCACCGGCGATGGTGAGCGTCTTGTGCGTGACCGGCCTGCCATCGACGGCCCGCGCGATGTTGACCAGCGTTTCGACGTTGTTGACGATCGCGCCCACATGGATCGGCAGTCCGCCGGGAGGGATGAGTTTGCCGGTGACGGAATAGACCAGGTCGTATTCATCGCCCGCCGGATAGAAATCGCCGAGCAATTGGACGCGCACCCGGGTTCCCTGGCAGGCGGCCTCGATGGCGGCCACGGCATTCTTTTTCTTCGCCTTGATCCCGACCACGCCATCCGTCGCGCCGGTGGCGGCCATGCTGAGCTCCACGCCGCGCACCACTTCCGCCGCATAGTGCTCCATCACCGCGGCGTCCTTGTGGAGCAAGGGTTCGCATTCGGCTCCGTTGGCGATGATGATCCCGGCCTGCGAGGCGAGCTTCACGTGGGCAGGAAAGCCGCCGCCCCCCGCGCCGACGACGCCTGCCAGCCTGACTTGATCGACGAGTGACATGATGGATTCCACGGAAGCTTAGGCGTCTTGTAGAGGGTACCAAGGATGTTTTCTGAGAAGGAATTCCCATGTCGGCTCAACACATGGACTCCGGCTTCCTGCCGCGCAAGTAGTCCGCGGCGGGCATGGCCTTGGCACCCTCGGGTTGGACCGTGGTCAATTCCAGCGCGCCTTGGCCGCAGCCGACGACGAGTTTTCCCCCGCAGATGAAGAGCGAACCCGGCGTCATGTCGCGATCGACGGGATGCGAGGGCGGAAGGATTTTGAGGCGCTGCGGCTTGCCTGCCACCTGTGCGATGGTGAAGGTGCCGGGCCATGGATGGTAGGCGCGGATGCGGCGCTCAAGCGCCATGGCCGGCAGGTTCCAATCAAGGCGGCCCGCATCGCGTTCGAGCTTCGATATATGAGTGACAAGGGCGGGATCCTGCGGGATGCGGGGCGCGGTGCCGTCGGCAATCCGGGCCAGCGTCTCGGCGAGCACTTGGGGCGCGAGTTCGGCGAGACGCTCGTGCAGGCTGCCGCCGGTCTCATCCGCTGCGAGCGGGATGGAGCGCGCGAGGATGATGTCGCCGGCATCCAGCTCGCGCACGACGTGGAGCGAGGTGATCCCGGATTCCGCATCTCCGGCATCGATGGCCGCCTGAATGCAGGCCGCGCCGCGGTATTTGGGCAACAGCGAGGCGTGCAGATTGATGATGGCGGTGGACGGCAATTCGAGGATGTCGCGGCGCAGGATCTGGCCGTAGGCCATGACGACGATGACATCCGGCGACATGGCGGCGAGCTCCGGCGCCGCATCGCCCGCTTTCACCGGCTGGAAAACAGGGACTCCCGCCGCCAGGGCGGCCGTCTTGATGGCCGGTGGCGTGAGAACCTGGTGCCGGCCGACCGGCTTGTCCGGCTGGGTGACCAGAGCCAGCGGGCGCGGTCCCTGTTCGATCAGGTGGCGGAACGCCGGCAGGGCGATGTCGCCGGTGGCCATGAAAACCAGACGCATGCCTTGAATTTTTGTTAGGCGACCTGGTCCTTCATCCGGTCGTAAACCGGCAGCGTGGTGATGCGCTGGACGATTTCCGAGAACACTTTGACCGGCGGCTGGGTGGCGTCGATCACGGTGATGCGGTCGGACGGGTAGTAGGCGAGGATCGGTTTGGTCTCGGCCTCGTAGGCGGCGATGCGGCGGTCGATCACCTTGTCGCTGGCGTCGTCGATCCGGTTTTCCTTGAGGGCGCGTTTGCGCATGCGGCGGGCAAGCTCGTCGCGGTCCGGACAGGAGAGGTGGAAGATCTGGTGGACCTCGACGTATTGGTCGAGCAGTCCGGCCTGTTGCACGTTGCGCGGGATGCCGTCGAGAACGAGGATGTCGATGTCGGGTTTGTAGGTGTGGCTGTCGGCGAGGTTGTCGATCTGCGCCTTCCACAGGGCGATGGTGAGGTCGTCCGGCACGAGTTCGCCACGGCTGGAGTATTCGACGAACTGCCTGCCGAGAGCCGTGCGCGTGTCGAGCGAGCGGAAGACGTCGCCACAGGCATAATGGAAAAACCGTGGAATGGTGCCGAGGATTTTGCCCTGGGTGCCCTTGCCGGAGCCGGGAGCGCCGAGAAAGACGAAAGCGGGGTTTTTGTGGGAGTTCGGAAAATCACTCATCGCAAGGCAGGGAAGCTAGAAAGCTCGGGGGGATCCTGCAAGAATCAATCACCGGGGTGTGGGCGACGGAGCAAAAGCGGATTTGTTGCCGGAGCAAAAGCGGACAAATGACAACGTGAAATGGCCGGGAATCGGCGGCCATGTCAGGTTTGGCAAATGCGGCCGTAGAGACTCAAGGCATGGGTGTGGATGACTTGTGGCAGCCCATGGCGTTCGAAAGCTTCGCGGAAATCCGGAAAGTGGTCCCAGGTGGCCCGGTCTCCGTCTTTCGCCGCGATGAATTCAACCAATTCAACCATACCTCAGCCACAGCGAAGGCCTGCGCGACGAACTGGAGCGGAAAAAACAACAGGGTCGCTCCAAAGCAGCGGCACGGGCTTGCGCCGCAACCGGCATCCTCCGCGCCGCCGGAAACTTCATCCATACCGCGCTCCAGCGAGCCACCCGGCGCACCCGGCAATTGATCCGCCGGGTGCGTGTCTGGATCCACCCACACGCTCCCTGGCGCGATTCCATCGCCCGCCTGAGGCAAGTCTGGCGCACAAAATTAGCCTAGTTTTCCACACCGATCTTGCTGACTGCTACCGAGCGGGAACACATGGAATCTATTCGGCACAACGTAAAGCACATCCACCACTAGGAGCGGGGGCGGAAGTGGATCACGGGGTTGAGGTTGTAGTTGCCAAAAATCATCGAACCAGAACGGCTCCTAGTGGTTGGATGGTGCGGCCTGTTCGCTTTTATTTTTACTTTGGCATATGTTCATCATTCAATATTGTAAATCCTGAGTGATCATTGACCTTGGCATTATTCAATCCAAATTCAGTCAGCAAATTATTCTTGAATGTTATGTACAACACCCAAGTTTGTTGAATGTCTTCTCTCTCATAAAAATAGAGCATGATTGCATCCTCGCCATCACCGCCTTCAGCGGTAATTGCGTCCGGCTCACCGCAATAGTATATCCATTGCTGCATGTTCACTGGTCTATCCTTATTAAGCGATTCATAACCAATTCTCTTAACATTCTCTATTATTTCTGATCTCGTCTTCAATTGATAGTAAGGTCTGAGATCAATTCCTCGAATCGAAAAATCTGGCTCTTGTATTAATGCTCTCGTCTCTTGAATTTTTTTAGTCTTCTCGGAACACGACGCCAAGATCAGCGGTAGAAATATTAAGTATTTCATAAATGGCAGAACGTCGAAGTCCACACATCCGCTACCGGGAGCGCTCCTCCGATTCTGGTTGAGGTTTGTCACCACCCTCCGAATTCGACTCGGAACGGGTAGCGGATTGTGGTGCGGCGCCTTCCATGAGAAGGCAGTCAATGGAAAATTGAAGTTCACTTCAACACGAATTTCCGAGGGCGTTGGGGTTCATGGGGTTAGATTTGATATATTGCAGATCGAGAGCAATCTCCCCCCGCTCCCCTGGGGGACGGGAGGGGAGAAGCCCCCGGACGGGGGTTTGGGGGCGAATCCAAACGCGGTCGAGCGGGCGTCCGCTCGGCGGGGTGCGGGGCGGCAGCCCCGTGCTTGAGCCGGAAACAGTGGATTCAGGCTTCCATCCGCACTCCCGCCGGCGACGGCTCGGTCGCATTTGATGGCGCGGTGCATGTATTGATCCGGTGTTTCCATGATTGGGGAAAGGGTGGAACGTCACTTTCTTGTTCCCGCACTCGGGCAGGGCCCGGTAGCTGACGCTAACATCGTGATCGTTCCGGAATCTGTTCGATCTTGTTTCATCGGAGAAGGTTGTTGGAGGCTCAGGCGGCACGGTGGTTGGCTTGATAGATGGCCTCGTCGTGCCAAAGTGTCAGCAGCAGCA
>JALOUA010000062.1 GCA_025457625.1 Akkermansiaceae bacterium | reverse complement strand
CGCCATGGCCTGCCACAAGTCATCCACACCGATGCCTTGAGTCTTTCCGGCCGCATTCGCCAAACCTGACATGGCCGCCGATTCCCGGCCATTTCACGCCATGATTCGTCCGCTGTTGCTCCGGCAGAAAATCCGGTTTTGCTCCGTCGCCCACACGCGAAATCCTCACGCTTGCGCGCTCGGGAAAAGGTGCTAAGGATGCCTGCCCCAAGCCATGCCCAACTACGATTACGAATGCCAGAAATGTGGAAGCCGCTTCGAAGTGTTCCAGAGCATGAACGATGCGAAACTCACCGACTGCCGTGACACGGCGTGCGGGGGCGCGGTGAGGCGCCTGCTTGGCACCGGTGGCGGGATCATTTTCAAGGGTTCCGGATTTTATCAGACGGATTACCGCTCGCCCTCGTATCAGGCCGCCGCCAAGGAGGAGAAGGGGGGGGGCAAAAGCGGATCCGCCACCTGCGGCAAGTCCGACTGCTGCGCCGCGCCGGCCGCCGCCGCCAGCGAGTGAGACAATCCGGTGCCATGGCCGGGCCATTGCAGTGCGGGCTCACCGGGCAATCGGCGAGCTTGACCGCGCTCTCCGTCGCCTGATCGATCGGACGGAAAGGGGCAATGGGCCGGCGGGAAAAATCCAGGGTTCGCGGGAAATTCCGGAAATTTTCCGGCAAAACCGTAGCGCTGCGGAGAAATTAATCGGGCAAGCGTCAGGTTTCGTCTTGACGGGTGGGGACCGGCGGCCATCCTTCGCGCCCCGCAACCCCAATTTATTCCGACCATGGCCCGCATTTGTATCATCCGAGGAACCCGCGTCCGCTCCGGCGGCAGAATCCACCGCTCCGGTCTGGCCAAGAAAAAGGGCGGGATCGGCCGTCACGTCACCAAAGTGGTCAAGCGCACCGTTTCGCCCAATCTTCAGACCAAGCGCATCTGGGTCCCCGAACTCGGCACCCACATCCGCATGAAGCTGAGCTGCCGCGCGCTCAAGACGATCAACAAGAACGGCGCCTTCGCCACGCTCAAGAAGGCGGGCCTGCTTTGATGCCGCATTGACCGGAAATTTTTCAAAACGGCCCGGTGCGCCCGCCGGGCCGTTTTTTTTGTTTCCCGTTGCAGAGCCGGGTGTTCGAAATGTCTTTCCGGCGTGCGGCCGGTGGCTAGACTGCCGCCGCATGTCGAAACGGCTGTATGTGGTGGCGGGCGAGTTGAGTGGCGACGCGCACGGCGCGGGTCTGCTGCGCGCGCTCAAGACGATGGTGCCCGCAGTGGAGATCCATGGTGCGGGCGGGCCCGCAATGGCGGCGGTGGCCGGCCCCGGTCTGCGCGACTGGGTGGAGGACGCCGCGGTGATGGGGGTGTGGGAGGTGCTCAAGCGCTACGGCTGGTTCAAACAGCGCTTTGCGGAAATGCTCGATGAAGTGCGGGTATTCCGGCCGGATGTGTTGGTGCTGATCGACTACCCGGGCTTCAACCTGCGTTTTGCGGAGGCGGTGAGACGCGAGAGCCCGGAAACGCGGCTGGTTTACTACGTCAGCCCGCAAGTCTGGGCCTGGCACAGGGGTCGCATCCCGAAGATGGCCCGGCTGCTGGATGAAATGCTCTGCCTGTTCCCGTTCGAGCAGCCGATTTTTGAAGAGGCCGGTTTGAAAACCACCTTTGTCGGGCATCCCCTGGTGGATGAGTTGGAGGAGAACAAATTGATGGACTCGCAGCGCGAGCTGTCATTGGTCGGTTTGTTTCCCGGCAGTCGCGAACGCGAGATCGCGCGCCTGTTTCCAATGATGATCGAAACCGCCAGACAACTCCGGGCGTGGCGCGGTGACTTGAGGTTCGAAGTGCCCGCCGCCTCGGCGAAACTGGCCGGACAGATCCGCGGGATGCTCGCGGAAGCCGGCGCGGACGGCTGGATCACGGTGCACACCGGAGGCAGCCACGCGCTGATGCAGCGGGCCGGCAGCGCGGTGATCGCCAGCGGCACGGCCACACTCGAGGCGGCGTATTACGGGCTGCCATACTGCCTGGTTTACCGGGTTGCGCCGCTCACTTACATGGCGGCAAAGATATTGGTGAAAATCAAGCACATCGGCATCGTCAACATTCTGGCTGGCGAGGAAGTCGTGAAGGAATTCGTCCAGGCGGACGCCGAGCCGCTGGCGGTCTCGCGCGAGCTGCGCGAACTGATCGACTCGCCGGAAAGGCGCGCGGCGCTGCAAACCCGCCTCGCCGAAACCTCCGCCAAACTCGGCGGCACCGGTGTCCACGCGCGCGTCGCCGCCGCAGTGGCCGGGTGGCTCGTCCAATGAAACGCGTGCTGTTGCTGCTGGGAATCATGGGTGCGGCCGCCAAGGGTCAGTGCCACGACACGGGCATGACTCATCCCCGCGCCGTGGCGGCCGCCGCGCGTGTCCGGCCCGCGCTGGAGCGCGATCTTGCCGCCGCCGGCCTTCGCTTCGGCGATCCGGTCTTCATCCGCGCCTTCAAGGAGGAGCGGCGGCTCGAGTTGTTCGTGCGCAACCGCGGCAGCGGGAAGTTCGACTTGTTCCGCAGTTATGTCATTGCCGCCGCATCGGGAAAACCCGGCCCGAAGCTCGCCGAAGGCGATGGTCAGGTGCCGGAGGGGTTTTATCACGTGCCCCCCTCCGCGATGAAACCGGACAGCACCTATCATCTCGCGTTCAACATCGGCTATCCCAACGCATACGACCGGGCGCGGGGATGGACGGGCAGCCTGATCATGATCCACGGCAACCGGGTTTCAATCGGCTGCCTTGCGATGACCGATGAAAAGATCGAGGAGATTTACACGCTGTGCGCCGCCGCCCATGCCGGCGGGCAGGAGTTTTTCCGGGTGCATCTTTTTCCGTTCCGCATGACCGGCGAACGCATGGGGAAAACCGCCGGTTCCGAATGGCACGACTTCTGGACGAACCTCAGGGAGGGATACGGGCAATTCGAGAAAACCCGCATCCCGCCGGATGTCACGGTGCGCGGCGGGAGATATCATTTCAGCGAATGATCATTCCAGTAGGCGCGGCGAGAGATCCGCGAGCCATGCGGCGAGATCCACGGAGGCGGGCGTCTCCGGCAGCGCGTCGAGACGGGTCAGATCCCATGTGAAGACCAGCTTGTAGCCGTCCCATTCGCCGGCCGCGCCGCAATCGCGCATCCAGTTGGCGGCGCGGCGGTTGTCAACAAGGCAGTATCCCACGAGGCGTTCGATACCCGCGCGGAAGGCGCTGATCCACGCCACCGCCAGCAGCAGGGTGCCGATGCCGCGGCCTTGGTCGTCATCGAGCACCATCAGTGAAATCTCCGCCTCCGCGGGATCCGCGGCATTGCGCCACCAGCTCGCACCGCCCGTTCCCGGAAAATTGCGCGCCGGATCGAGCACCACCCATGTGAGATGGCTCGCGGGATCCTGTTTGACCAGGCGGTCGAGCATTTCCCGGCCGATCATTTCCCCGGTGCGCGTCCAGAATCTCTGATATCGCGCCTCCGGTGTCAGCCGGCGGTAGGCCTCGGCCACCATCGCGCGGTCATCCTCCATGAGCGGGCGCACGATCACCGGCGTGCCGTCACGCAGTTCGAGTTCCAAGCGGTCGCGCATCTCATCCATGCGCGCAGGCTAGCCCGCATCGCGCGCGGAATCCACCATGGAAACATTCCGCAACCAGACGGGCACCTTGGTCATTTCGCCGGACAACCGGACGAGCGTGTTTTTCGCGCCGCGGTCGCCCCGTTCGGTCGCCAGCAGCAGGCGCGTGCCTTGTTTTTCCACATCCCATGCCCCGGTCGGGCCGCAGGCGGCCCAGCCATCCTCCACAAGCCGTCCCAAAAGCTCCTCGCGGCGGCGCTCGGGCATCTCCCACTCATGCGGATGGGTTGTCGGATGTTCAAGATGCGGCGCGCGCTCTAACAAAATCGTCCGGTTCCTCGCCCACGCTCGCAGGTGCGGCGCGAGGAATTCCACCAGCCGCAGGCCGAGGCGCGCGCGCCAGCCGTCGAAGCGGCTTGCGATGCCGCGTGTCGGCAGCATGCGTGCGATCACCGGTTGATAGCCGGCCATTCCCATCGGGCCGTGATAGATGACGGAGTCCGCCGAGGCGCGCAGCGGCCCGCCGGCATAAACGAATCCCTGCCAGCGCGCGCCGCCGCGTTTGCAAAACCGCTGCGGGTGCTTGGCGATGAGCAGTCGCTCCGCCCGGCCATATCCCCTCTGCTGGCGCAGGAACGCGCGGATGCCCGCCCGCCGCCGGTGCCAGACGAAGGCCCCCGGCGCGAAGCCAAGCCGGTAGCCGGCCTCGCGCAGGCGCCAGCAGAAATCCACATCATCTCCCGCCGTGTGGAAGCGCGCATCGAAGCCGCCGATCGCATCAAAAGCCGCTTTCGTCACCGCCAGGTTGCAGCCCGGCAGGTGCTCGGCCTCCTCGTCATCGAGCATCACATGGCTGGGCGCGCCGGAGGCCGCGCAAACCACCGCCTCATGCATGTTTCGCGGGCGTGGCGGCAGGTTGGGGCCGCCCGCTGCGGCGAAGCGGCCGTCTGCAAACACCCTGCCGAGGCGTTGCAGCCACTCCGCATCCGGTTCGCAGTCGTCATCGGTGAAGGCGAGGATTTCCCCGGTCGCCGCGGCGGCTGCGGCATTGCGCGCCGCACTCAATCCGCAGGGATCGAGGCGCAGCAGTTTCACCCATGGGAATTGCTCCGCCACGAGATCCGCCGTGCCATCGTCCGATCCGTCATCGACGACGAGGGTTTCATGCGGACCGCCGGCCAGATTCCCCACCGCCTTGAGGCATGCGCCGATGCGCGCGCGGCCGTTGCGCGTGCAGACGATCACCGAAAACGATGGCAGTTGCGCGGATATGACGGGCTGATGCGAAACCGCGGCCAGCGCGGGCTTGTCGCGGCCCTCGCGGTCGATCAGGCCGAAGTCCCAATCGGTCACTTCCGCGCCCGCGTTCCACCAGCGGTCGCTCCAGGCATAGAGGGCCAGGCCCGCACATTCCTCCTCAAGCGCGATATCCAGCGCCCGGCGCAGGATTTCCGCCTGGCGTGCCAGTCCGTTGCGTCGCGAATCCAGCCCGAATTCCGAAATCACCAGCGGCCGGTCGCCGGCGATGTGATGCAGGCGTTTGACATAACTCCGCAACGATCGCTCATCCTCCAGATAGATGTTGAAGGCGGTGAAGTCCGCGTTGTCCGGCTCAAGGTATTCCGTGCTCGGATAGTTGGCATAGGCGAACATCAGCTCCGGCGCGGTGGCGCGTCCGAGTGCGATGAGTTCCTGGATCGCGCGCCGCACCCGCACCGGGCCCATCCAGCGCACGAGGTCCGCCGGGATTTCGTTGGCCACGAACACGCCCGCCAGCGCCGGGTGACCGCCAATCACGCGCAACGCCTCCGCCAATCCGACCCGCGCCGCGCTCAACAAGCCCGGCCGCCGGAAAAAATCCGCGTTCTGGCCCCACATCAATCCGCCGAAAACCCGCAAGCCATGGCGTGCCGCCGCATCCAGCAGCCGCCGGTCCGGCATTTCATACGTGCGCAGCGCGTTGAACCCCGCCGCCGCGATGCGCTGGAAATCCGGCTCGAACGACTCCGGCCAGCCGCCGGGGAACGGCCCGTAAGTCACCGCGCGCAGCCACACACGCCTTTCACCGGAGCGGAGGAATTTTCCGTCCGTCCGCCAGCGAGTGTCTGCCGCGATGCCGCTCACGGCGCGAAGCCTAAATCCCCGCGGCGGATTCCGAAACCCATTTCCACGGGGAAAATCCGCGTCGTCTCCGCGCTTGCAGTCGCCAGCCACTGCCGCGAGAATCCGCGCCATGTTCACCCCCAAGTGGAAACAGGAAGCCAGGCACCTCGCCAAGGGCGCGCGCAAATTCGTCCATTACAAGCGCGACCTGCTCAAGCCGGGCCAGCTTGAGGAAATCGAGTCGCGCCACAAGGATCTGCTCGACGCCATCAAGTCCGGCGACCGCGCGCGGGTGGACGAGGCGTCCAAACAAATCCGCGCCGTCTGCGAGAACGCCCTGCCGCGCGAGAAACCCGTCGGCGCGCTCGAGGAAAACGTCGAGGTCATGTTCGTCGCCATCGTCATCGCGCTGGGACTGCGCGCCTATTATCTCCAGCCGTTCCGCATCCCCACCGGCTCGATGCAGCCCACGCTCAACGGCATCATCGGCAAGCCGCTCGCCCGCGAGGACTGGCCGTCGTTTCCCCAGCGCATGGTCGAGAAGATCCTGCGCGGCAGGACTTATGTGCGCGTCGAGCTCGACCGCGACCGCCGCATCGGCGTGGATGCCCGCAACCGCATGATGATCGGCGACACGCAGTTCATGCATTTCTTCAGCCGCTCGCAGATCGTGTTTGAGGACAGCAGGCCCACCCTGTTGAGCCGCATGCTCGGCAGTGATCCGCTGCGCCTGCCCGCCCCGGTCAATCCGATGCTTGAAACCGGTCTCAACGACGCGCTCAACACGGCCCGCATGAACGGCGGCCTGCTGCCCAAGGGCACCGTGCTCTGCGAGGGCACCATCGATTCCGGCGACCTCGTGCTGGTGGACAAGTTTTCCTATCACTTCCGCAAGCCGGAACGCGGCGAAGTATTCGTCTTCGACACCATCGGCATCCGCGGCATCCATGAGCGCAAGGGTGACCAGGCCGCGGGCTCACATTACATCAAGCGCCTGTGCGGCGTGCCCGGCGACACCTTGTCCATCCAGTATCCGCGGCGAGGGCGCGTTTCAGATCAATCCGAACGGCTATGTGCTGGCCGATCCGCGCGAGGCCGCCGCGCATCCGAATCCCGTTTCACAATACCTCGCCAAGCCCACCGACACCCTTGCGCTCGCCGCCAGGGCGCGCCCCGGCATGCGGGAATACGCCGCGCTGGGCGACAACACCGGCAACTCGCTCGACTCGCGCTACTGGGGCCCGGTCAAGGAGTTCAACCTCGTGGGTCCCGCGCTGTTCTCCCTGTGGCCCGTGACCACCGGCCACTGGGGATTCATCCGTTAGATCATCCCGTGTCGGACGCATCGCAAATCACCGCGCGCGCGAAGTCCAACCTCGCCTTCGCGCTGCGCATCCTGCCGCGCGAGCGCCGTGACGACGCGGTGGTTTTCTATGCCTTCTGCCGCACGCTCGACGACCTCGCCGACGAACCGGGAATCCCCACAGCGCAGCGCGCCGCGGCTTTGGACGGGTGGCAAAACGGGCTGCTCCATGGTTTCGAAAACCCCACGCCGCTGCAGCGGGATGTCATCGACCTGCGGCAAAAGCACGCCATCCCCGACGATCTGCTCGGCGCCATCATCGAGGGCTGCCGGATGGATCTCGAGCCGCGGCAATTCCAGACGTGGGAGGATCTCTCGGCATACATCTGGAAGGTGGCCTGCGCGGTGGGCCTGGTTTCCATCCGGCTCTTCGGCTGCACCGATCCGGCGTCGGAACGCTACGCCGTCGCTCTCGGCCACGCGCTCCAACTGACCAACATCCTGCGCGACATCCGCGAGGATCTCGACAATGGCGGCCGCGTTTATCTGCCGCTCGAGGACCTCGCGCGCTTCCACTACTCCGCGGGCGACCTCGCGGCACGCGTGTGCGACGGGCGCTTCCTCGCGCTGATGGACTTCGAGGCCGCGCGGGCGGAGGCGTATTTCCGCGAGGCGGAGGAGTTGCTGCCGGAGGCCGATCACAAGGCGCTCGCACCGGCCCGGATCATGGCCGGGATCTATCAGGAACTGCTGCGCCAAATGCGCGAGGATGGTTTCAAGGTCTTCGAAAAACGCTACCGGGTTTCCTCGCTCCGCAAGCTCGCCATTCTCGCGAAGCACGGGATTGCCGGATGATCCGGAATCGCTTAGTCTTCCGCCCGTTCAAACCCCATGCGCATGTCCAAGCCCATCCTCGCCACCGCCGCGGCCGCCCTGCTCGCCGCTTCCTGCACGCCGCCGCCGGACGTGCCGCCACCACGTTTCACTCCACGCCCGCCGCTGCCGCCGGAGCAGGTCGATCCTTACGGGCCATCCGCCGATCCCTATGGCAATCCGCCGGGAAACACGCCGCCACCCGTGCGGCCCGGCGAATACCCCACCGCCAGCCGCACCGCCAATCCCAACGAGGTGATCAGCCCCTACGAACCCTACAACGTCATCGACATCGAAGGTTTCCGCTCCGGCCAGCTCGCGCGCGATCCGTCCAACAACCAGATCTTCCGCGTGCCCTGAGGGCGGCTGGATCCCGTGCCATTCCGTGCGTAACCCATGTCATTGCTTTCATCCTTTCCCGGATGAACCGGCGCGCGGGTCATGCCCGGGTTTTTGACAAGGCGCGCGGGAGGAAGGAAATCACCAGCAAGCCCGTGAAAGCCATTCCGGTGAGCAGCATGAATCCGGTATCATAGGAGCCGGTGGTGTCGCGGATCCTGGCCACGATCATCGGCGTCACCGCCTCGGCCACGCCGTCGGCGGTCAGAATCACCCCCATCAGCCGGCCGAGCACCTTCACGCCGAACAACTCGGCGGCGACCAGCGGGATGATCATGTATTCGCCACCGAGGCCGAGGCCGAACATCACGGCGAACAGGATCATCGCCCACTGCTGGTCGGCGAGGAACAGCAGCGGCAGCGCACCGCCGTCTAACAAATAGATCAGCATCATCACCCGTTTCTTCGGCCAGCGGTCGGCCAGCCAGCCCATCAGCAGGCGGCCGGCGATGCTGCATGCCAGAATCAGGGTGGCGATGCGCGCGGCCTGCATCTGCGTGTAGCCGTGGTCGATGCTCAGGAACAGCTTGAGGTTCTGGTTGGTGGCACCCAGCGCCCCGATCGAACAAAAGCTGCCGATGGCCAGCAGGTAGAACGCGGGCGTCCGGAACACCCAGCCGATCGGCTCCAACGCGGGCTTGCTGCCGGGCGCTCCCGAAGCCGGGTCCGCTGGCGGTTCCTTGACGAGGAACGCGGGCGGCAGCGCGACCAGGATCATCAGCACGCCGAGCGTGCCGAGCGCGCCGCGCCAGCCGATCCAGCCGATCAACCAGGCGGCGAGCAGGGGCACGATCGCCCCGCCGAGGCCGATCCCGACGTAGGCGAAGCCCATCGCCCTGCCGCGCGACTTGTCGAACCAGCCGGAAAGCAGCACCTGGTTGGGCAGCGGGCCGCCGCAGACATACCCCAACGCGTTGAACAGATAACAGACATAAAACACCCAGAACAGTCCCGACATCAGGCTCAGCCCGATCAACGCGCCGCCGGCCATCAGGATGCCGGACAACATCATCCGCCGCGGCCCGAAGCGGTCGATGGCATAACCGGCGACAAACCCGAACAAGGGCCCGACGATCAGTTTGCTGAAGGCGTTGCCGGATGTGACCTGAGCGCGCGTCCAGCCGAAATCCCGGACCATGAAGTCATAAAAGAACGGCAGGCCGTAGAGCGCGATGCCGACGATGGAAAACAGGACCATGAAGCTGGTCACCGCGGCCTGTCGTTGCGCGAAGCGGTGGGCGTTCATGTGCTGGAAAAGATTCAGCCGAGTTCGGGCACATCCACCCAGCGGCGTTCCTTCCAGCTTTGGATGCCGAGTTCGGCGAATTGCACGCCCTTGGCGCCGCTGAGCAGGTCCCACGGGAAGGGTTCGTCGAGCACGATGTGTCTCAGGAACAGCTCCCACTGGATCTTGAAGGCGTTGTCGTAGGTTTCCTGGTCCGGCACTTTCGACCAGCCTTCATGAAAGTTGATCGGCTGCGGGATATCGGGGTTCCAGACGGGGCGCGGGGTGTTGCCGTAGTGTTGGATCCAGACGTCCCGCAGGCCGCAGACGGCGGTGCCTTTCTCGCCATCCACCTGGACGGTCAGAAGGTCGTCGCGGCGGACGCGCACGGTCCATGACGAGTTGAAGTGGGCGATCACGCCGCCTTCGAGTTCGAAGGTGGCGTAGGCGGAGTCGTCGGCGGTGCAGCGGTAGGGTTTGCCGCTTTCATCGATGCGCTCATGGATGTGGGTGGCGCCGAGGCAACTGAGGGCCTTGGGTTTTCCAAACAGGTTTTCGAGCACGTATTGCCAGTGGCAGAGCATGTCGACGATGATGCCGCCGTCGTCCTCCTTGCGGTAGTTCCAACTCGGGCGCTGCGGCGGTATGGTGTGGCCTTCGAACACCCAGTAGCCGAATTCGCCGCGCACGCTGAGGATTCTTCCAAAGAAACCGGTCTCGATGAGGCGCTTGAGCTTGACGAAGCTGGCGAGCCAGAGTTTGTCCTGCACGACGCCGTTCCTGACGCCGGCCTTTTGGCATAACTCATGGAGTTCCAGCGCGGTCTTGGAATCCACGGCGATGGGTTTTTCGCAGTAGATGTGCTTGCCGGCGGCGACCGCCTTGCGCACGCCATCGGCGCGGCGGCCGGTCGTCTGCGCGTCGAAATAGACCGTGTCGTCCGGGTTGGCGAGGGCGCTGTCGAGATCGGTCGTCCAGCGGGTGGCGCTGGTGCGCGCGCATAGCTCGCGCAGCTTGCTTTCACTGCGGCCGACCAGAATGGGATCGGGCATGATGACTTCATCGGCCCCGATGCGCAGGCCGCCCTGTTTGATGATCGCGTCGATCGAGCGGATGAGATGCTGGTTGGTGCCCATGCGTCCGGTGACGCCGTTCATGATGATGCCGATGCGGTGTGTTTTCATTGGATAGTGGATGGTGGATGATAGATAGGGGGTGGTGGTTCTACGATCTGCGATCCATGATCTCCACATGCTCCTGATAGGCGGTGAGGATGTCCTGGAAAAACTCGTCCGGGTCGCGGGACCAGTGGCGGTTGGAGAAGATTTCGACCTCGATGGGGCCGTTGAAACCGGCTCCTTCGACCATGGCGCGGATGCCCTTGATATCGATGCAACCCTCGCCCATCAGGCCGCGGTCGTTGAGGAAGTCGGTGGTGGGCGTGAGCCAGTCGCAGACGTGGAAGCCGATGATGCGTTTGCCCGCGCGGCGGATTTCGGCTTCGAGCTGCGGGTCCCACCAGATGTGATAGACGTCGGCGGCGATGCCAACGTGTGCGTCGCCGAGCTGGTCGATGAGATCGTTGCACTGGCCGAGCGTGTTGATGGCGCTGCGGCAGTCGGCATACATCGGGTGCAGCGGCTCGATGGCCAGTTTCACGCCGAGGGCTGCCGCATGGTCGATGCAGGCGGCGATGCCATCGGCGATCTGCCTGCGGTTTGTGGCGAGGGAAAGCTCCGGTTTGGCACCGCAGACGAGCACCACCTGGGGCGCGCCGATGGCGGCGGCCTCGTCGAGCGCGCGGCGGTTGTCGTCGAGCGCGGCCTGGCGCTCGCTTTCACTGATGCCGGGGAAGAACCCGCCGCGGACCAGTGAGACGGCGGCCAGGCCGTGGTCGTCCAACAGTGATTTCGATTCCGCCAGGGTGCGGCCTTCCAGCCATTGCCGCCAGACGCCAACGCCTGTGACGCCTGCGGCGCAGTATTTTCTCACCGCGGTGGGGAGATCCCACTGCTTGGTGGTGATGGTGTGGATGGCGAGGCGGTGCACGGCGATCACGCGAAGAAGGTGAGATACGGATGGTTGTTGATCAGCCGCTGCAGATAGACGGCGAGTTCCATGGCGTGGTAGTCGCCCCACATCGAGGATTCGCCATAGGCGGCTTTCGTCGGGTCGGGTTGGTGGTCCCAGCCGTTGGGCTGGTGATAGATGGAATGCAGGATCAGGCCGTGGTGGCTCTCGTCAGTGGAAAGATAGGGTTCGGCGAAGAGGGTGCGGGCAACCGTGAGGCCGGCCTGGAAATAGCGCGCGCCATCCTCGGCGCGGCCGTGTTTTTGCAGCCAGCTGCCGAGGCGCAGCAGGCCTTGGGCGTCGATGGCGGCGGCGGAGCTGTCCACCGGTTCGTGCGGGTTGATGGGCTCGGCCGGCCGGTTCCTGTAATCGCCTAACAGGTGAAGTTTCGGCGCGCCGGTGTCCCAATACGGGATGCCGCAGGTCGGGGTGTTTTCGATGAAGTGGTCGGCGGTGGCGGTGGCGGCCTTGAGCATCATGGCCTCGATGGCCCCGCGTCCGCCGAAGGGCGCGAGTTCGTCATCGGATAGTTGGTCGAGCAATTCGAGTTCCTCGGCAAAGCCGAGCACGGCCCATGCCTGGCCGCGCGTCCAGGTCGAGAACCCGGTGTATCCCTGCTGCGAATTCGGGCAGCGGTAGGCTCCGTCGGTGGTGTTGAAGATCGCCTCGTGGGTGGTGCGCCCGCGCTCGTCGTAGGAATCGCGACCCTCGCCATAGAAGACGGAGAATTTGGCGGTGGACTCGATGTGCTGGAGCGCGCGATCCAGCAGACTTATGGGCTTGTCGCCCTCGGCCATCAGGACGTGGCCGAGTTGGTGCGCCTTCATCAGGATGCGGCACGAGCGGATGGTATCGACGAAGAGCGAGTGGGGACCGTTGAAGGAATGGATGAAACCGCCGCCCTGGCGGACGGTCCAGCGCGCGGCCTGGACGGCACCGCTGGTCTTGATGGCGAGTTCGTAGAAGTGGTTTTCCCATTCGTTTTGCGGAATGCGGCCTTCGAGCATCAGGCGGCGGAGGTTGCCATAGGTGGAGAGGTTGTTGAACCCGTGGTCGTGCACGCCGATGTGCGAGACATGGGTGGCCATGCGGCGGACGGTGCGTTCGCGCCCGCTGGCGAGGCTTTCCTGATCACCGGTGGCGTCGAAGTGGAGGATGGCGATGCCATAGCGGAAGCCCTCGGTCCACTCGGTCCAGCCGCGGGTGGTGTATTTGCCGCCGACGGTGAACACGGGCGAACCCTTGCGCTCGTCGTATTCGCGGTCGATGGCGGTGATCTTGGTTTTGGCGAGCGAGAAGAAGCGGTCGAGCGAGCTTGTGAGATCGGCGGGGGCGAGGGCGGGGTCGATGTGAATCATGAACGGTGGATTTGAGATTTGGGGTTTCAGAGTTTCCTGAGATGGAATCCGCCGTCGATGTTGATGACGTCGCCGGTGGAGAACGGGAAATGGCCGGCGAGGATGGAGGAGACGGCGCGGCCGAGGTCGTCGGGGGTGCCCCAGCGCATTTGCGGGACGAGGCCGCCGGCGATGAGGGTGTCGTATTTCTCCTTCACGCCGGCGGTCATGTCGGTGGCCATGATGCCGGGGCGGAGTTCGATGGTGCTGATGCCGTCGGCGGCGAGGCGGTTGGCCCACAGTTGGGTGACCATGGCCAGACCGGCCTTGGAGACGCAGTAATCGCCGCGGTTGAGCGAGGGCACGGTGGCGGACAACGAGGAGACGAAGATGAGTTTGTAGCCATCCGGCAGCAGCGATTCCCCGGGGTGTGCGAGCCAGTGGCTGGCGACGAGTTGGGTGAGGAAATACGGTCCCTTGAGGTTCACATCGATCACCTCGTCGAAGACATCCTCGGTGGCCTCCGTGATGTCGGCGCGCACGCGCGGGGCGATGCCGGCGTTGTTGACGAGCGCGTCGATGCGGCCGAATGCCTGGATGGTTTCATCATACAAGCGCCGCCTGCCCGCTGCCTGGCCGATGTCGCCGCAGACGGGGATGAAGCGTTGGTCCGGCGAGGCTGCGGCGCTTTGGCAAAGGGCCGCGGTTTCCTCGGCGGCCTCGCGGTTGAAGCCGTAGTGGACGGCCACGCTGGTGCCGAGTTTGGCCAGGGCGAGCGCGACGCCACGGCCGAGGCCGCGGCTGGAGCCGGTGACGAGGGTGACGCTGCGTGGGTTCATGGGGAAACTGTGGGGGTGTGATTTTTCCGCGCCAAGCGGAAAGCGCCCGGGCGGCTCCATTCGTTTCAACGAAGGCTGGCGAAGTCGAGCACCTGCCGGACGGGGCCGATGGTGGCGGTGATGCGGTCGCTGGCGGAAACACCGTTGAGGAAAGGACTTTGATAGACGGCCGCAGGGTGGAGATCGATCGGCGAGCCGTTGACACGCGGCAGGCTGAAAGAATCGCGGGCCGCCAGATCATAACGGAACATTTCGATGTTCTGTTTGCCTGATCCGAAGCTGTAATTCACCTTCCCGGCGGTCACCACGAGCGGGTAGGCGGGCAGGGCCTTGCGAAAGCGGTCGAACGAACCATGGGTGGTGACATCGCCGGCATGGATGAGGATGCGGCCGGTGTCGTCGGGCCCGGTGTATGCCGCCGGGGAGGCAAGGGTGCGCGTCTTGTTCCACTGATGGCCGCCATCGAGGAACTTCACGCCGGCGAAAGCCTTGCCGTTGCTGGCGAAGATCCAGCCGCCCTCGTCGATGATTTCGAGTCCCGGCGCATCAAACCGAATGCTGATTTCCCCGGTGCTGTAGGAGCCGCCATCCTTGCCGCTGGCGATGCGCTGGAGAATGAGCGCGTTCTCGTGCTGGACGCTCCAGAACGAATGCTGCGGACGTCCGCTCCCGGTTTTTTCGATGACGGTGTCGATCGAGCCGACGGTGGCGGCGGACGGATCGTCGAAGAGCATGCCGCACCAGCGCTTTTGTCGGGAGATGCCGGCATATTCGATGTCGGGGTTTTGCAGGGTGCTGCCTAACAGATAGAACGGCGACCGCCAGGCGTAGTTGACCAGTGCCGAGTTGGAAGCGATGGTCTGGCCTTCGCCGTCCGGCCCGGGAGTCTTGATTTGGCCGAGCACGCGGTTGCGGATGGCGAAGGGATTGATGGCCGGGAACGCGCGCCTGTCCAGCAGGATGGCGGCGGCCGGCAGTTGGTAGCGGCTGGTTTCGATCACCTGCGAGTGGCTCGAACCGGCCGGCTGGCCGTCGCGGGCGAACAGCAGGTTCTTGTATGCGTCAAAGCTGTTCCTGCCACCCTCGGCGCGGCTTTGTCCGCCGCCGCGGCGGCCGCGCACCGAGATCTGCGCCTCCTCGATGCAGGCGAGGTCGAGCAGCAGTCCGAAGCGGTGGCGGACGACCGGATCGGGAGAAAGCTCGTGCAGGTTGAACAGCACGGGCCACGAGTATTTCTGATAGGTGCTGGAGCCGATCTCGACCCACAGCCCGTTTTTCGCGCGGCTGCGCGGCCACTCGCGGAAGTATCGGGTGTGGGCCGCGGCGTGATCCAACACGCTGTGGCCGTCGTCGAGCTTGCGGTTGCGATAGGCGGGATCGTCCATGAGGAACGCGGTGATCAGATAATAGGGCGGGCGGCGGTTGAGATCGTGGTTTTCAGTGCCGAGCAGCAGGAACTGGTCGTCCGGGCCCGCATCGGCGAGGCGGCTTTCCCCGCGGACCCAGAGCCAGAGGGCTTCCTTCATCGCGGCCTCGGTCTCCGGTTTCAAACGCCCGGGGAAATGCGGGCTCTTCGCGTGGAACAGATACAGGATCCGCAGGTAGTCGGTGATGGAGAAAAAAGTCCATGGCAGCTTGCCGGGGTTCTCGGGCGATGTCTTGGGCGCGTTCTCCGGAATCGATGCGATGAACTCATTCGCACATTCGAGCAGACGCGCATTGGCCTCGTCGGTCTTTTCGTTGAGGTAGAGGGCGGTGAGGCACCTCAGGTTCTCGCCCCACTTGCCGGAGGGCACAATGACGCCCCCGGCCAAGGTCTTGCGGAGGCTTTGCATGCGCAACTTGAGTGACGCGGCGTGGACTTCCGCGACGAGTTGCTCATGGCCGGCGAAACGGTCTGTTGCCGGCAGGTTGCCGGCATGCACCGGGGTGGCCGATGCGTGCAGGCAAAACGCGGCGATGGTTCCCAACAGGCGGCGCGCGAGGGTGAGGACGGAGAGGGAGGAAGGACGGATCATGCGTGAACCCTTGCCGATACGGGGCCGATGACGGGTGTCTTACGGCGATGACAAGCGGTTATGAAACAATCATGCGACGGACCGGGACCGCAAGTCCCGGCCACGATCCGCCCGCACGTCTTCCCTCATCCCTTTCACCTGCCGAGGAACAGGTCCCGTCCGGCGACGAGGGCCTCGATCTTGCGGTCGGCGACCGAGCGTTTGAGCATCCAGAACCCGCAGTCCGGGTGGACCCATTTCACGCGGCCGGGGCCAAGCGCCTTGACCGCGGCGTCGATGCGTGAGGCGACTTCATCGGCGGTTTCGACGTGGTTCACCTTGATGTCGATCACGCCGATGCCGATGGCGATGTGGTCGCCGACCTGCTTGAGCGCCTCAAGGTCGGACGACGGGCGATGGGCGAGTTCGAGCACGATGTGATCGGTGTGCAGGCCGTTGAGGAAATCGACGAGCGGTTTCCACGCACCGGACTGGATGGTCTGGCCGCCGTAGTTTCCGAAGCAGAAGTGGACGGCTTTTTCGACGGTGACCTGGTCGAGGATGCGGTTGATCGCGGCCTGGGCGAGCGGGCCGTGTTGCGGGCTGCCGGGGACGTTGGCCTCATCGACCTGGATGCAGGAGCAGGGAAGGTCGGCGACTTGTTCGGCAAGCGTGTCGGCGATGGCCATCGTCAGCGATTCGAGGTCGGGGTAATGGTTGTCGAGCAGCGTGCGGGCCAGCATGAACGGGCTGGTCAGGGTGAATTTCAGCGGGCCGTTGGCGACCGAGGCGGAGCGCTGGCAGGCTTCGAAAAGGTCGAGCGTGCCCTCGCCGATTTCATCGACGACGACAGCGGCGGGCTTGCGGCGGAAACTCATCTCCTGTTTGGCGCGGAAGGCGATCCCGTCGCTGCGGCCGACCTGCGAGCGGATGCCGCCAAGGCGGCTGACGAAGTATTCGATCATGCCGTTGGTGTCCGGGTGGTTCGGATCGAAACGATAGAGTTCGCCATCCGTCGGCAGGTCGATGCCCGCGTTCTTCTGGGTGCTGATGACCACCGAGGTGGCATCGATGACGGCCTGCTCGCTGGGCAGGGCGGCGAGCCAGTCGATGGGTGAATAGGAACCGACGGTGGTGGTTTGGATTTCGGGTGTGCTCATGTGGATGGCGTGTTGGTTTGGGTTGCGACGTATTGTTGGAGAAAGCGGACGTTTTCCGGATCGGTTTCGTAAGGCAGCGCGCCGGTTCCGAGACAGACATTGGGGCGGGTGGCGGCGAGGGCGAGCACGCGGTCGGCCTCGGCGGTGATCTGGTCCCGAGTGCCCGATACCAGCACGCGGAGGTCGATGTTGATGCGGATTCTCACATCGAGGCGGCCGGCGACCTTTTGCAGAAACGCCTCCTGATCGGTCTCGAAGGGCGCGATGAGATAGCCGCTGCCGGTTTCCAGCATCGCCTCGACGATCGGCGCGGTATTGCCGCCGATGATGCAGGGGACCGGGTGGCCGACCACATCGCCGATCCGCTTCATGAGGTCGCTGAGCGCAGGCAGTTCGACCTCGCGGAAAAGCTGTGGCGAGAGCATCGGCGGACAGGCGGCGGATTCGAAAAACGCCACATCCAGGCCGGCCTCCCTGATGGCGCGGGCGAAGCGCACCTGGCCCTCGCTAAGGTGGGTCATCACGCGGGCGACGAGTTCGGGGTCGGTGGCGACTTCCATCAGCAGTGTGTCGAAGCCGACGAGATTGCTGGCGATGGAAAACGGCCCGCTGACCGGCACGCGGATGTCGGCCTCCGGAAAGCGCGCGGCAAGGCGGGCGGCGGCCTCGATCAGGACCGGAATGCGCCCGGCGGTGGCGGGATCGAGCGGTGGCAGGTCGAGCAGTTCCTCCACTTCGCCGAGAGGATGGCGGGCGATGGCCGGAATGTTGTGGCCGGACGGTTGGTCGATCACGGCGCCGTAGGCCTCCGGTTCGAGATTGTAGATGTCGATGCCGGGCATGATCGGGGCATGCCGGTAGTATTCGTAGGCGGCGGCATGTGCCTGATAGATGAGATCCCCGTCGCGCGAGACCTCCCATGGGGTGCGGCCGATGAACCTTGCGGCGTGTTCGTAAACTGACGGGGAAACTTCCATGGCGTTTTTTCGTGTCAGGTGGCGGGTTCTTCGTCAGGCAGTGGCTTGCCCTTGGTTTCGGGAGCCCAGATCAGCGCGACCGCGCCTAACAGATAGAT
The DNA here is from genome assembly GCA_025457625.1 of Akkermansiaceae bacterium. Taxonomy (GTDB): domain Bacteria; phylum Verrucomicrobiota; class Verrucomicrobiia; order Verrucomicrobiales; family Akkermansiaceae; genus Luteolibacter. Next base: position 12,410 of record JALOUA010000062.1, on the reverse strand, counting down.
CCCGGCCATGATGACGGCGGCGGTGCGGAAGCTCACCAGCGTGCTGAGCATCCCGAGCAGGATCGGTGCCGGGGCTGCGAGATAGCGCACGGTGTTGTAGCAGAAACCGACGCCCACACCGCGCAGGCGGGTGGGGAAAAGCTCGGGGAAGTAGATCGCGTAGCCGGCGAACAGGCTGAACTGTGCGAAGCCCATCAGCGGCAGCATCCAGTAGGCGTCCGAGGCCGAGTTCAGATTGTGGAAGACATAGGCCGTTGTGAGGAAACTCAGCAGGAACGCGCCGAGGAACGCGAGACGGCGGCTGACGAAGGACGCCACCAGCGTGAAGGCGAGCATGCCGAAGAACGCCCCGATGTCCTGGCTGGCGGTGCCGAAGGCGCGGACCTCGTCGATCCGCGACTGCGGTTCGCCTTTGAGCGCGGTGGTGATGAGTTCCGGGGAAAAGAAGCCGATGCCCCAAAGTCCGACCATGCCGGAGAGGCCGAGGCACAGGCCGACGATGGCATTGCGCCGCCAGCGTTTGTCCGCGAACAATTGCGCGGGCGAGCCGACGCCCGACTTGGTTTCATCGCGCGAGGCCTTGCGCATGGTGACCCAGGCTTCCGGTTCCTTGAGCAGGGCGACCACCGGGACGACGAGGAAGGCGGGGAGAATGCCGACGAAAAACAGCACCCGCCAGCCCGGCAGGCCGAACAGCGACTCCTCCGCGCCGGGTTGGATCCACAGGCTGATCAGCGAACCGCCCATGTTGCCGAAGGCGGCGAGAAACTGCAGCGAGCCGAGGGCCAGCGGACGAAAGCCGCCGGGAACCGTCTCCGCCACCAGCGTGGTGGCCGCGCCGAACATGCCGCCGACGCCAAGCCCGACGATGAAACGGTAGATTGTGAAATCAATCCACGAGACGGCCACACCGGAAAGCCCGGTGAAAAGCGAATACATCAACAGCGTGATGGCCATCGTTTTGACCCGGCCGATGCGGTCGCTCATCATGCCGAAGTAGATCCCGCCGGTGGCCCAGCCGAGGATCATCGAAGTGGTGGCGTAGCCGCTGTAGGTCTTGATGATGTTCGGGTCGGTGGTCTTGCCGCGCAGCAGGTCGCTGAGCGCCGACTCGCGCGCGAGCACGAACAAACGGCCGTCCATGCAGTCAAAGGTCCATGCCGCGGCGGCGATGATGACCACCAGCCAGTGGTAGCGGGTGACTCCGGCGAAGACGTTGGATTTGGCGGGCATGGCGGGATTGTTCTAACAGTTCATATTCCAGTCACGGACGGTTTTGGCGGAAAGCTCGCGGAGTTTCTCCTCGTCCACTTCGAGCCCGAGGCCGGGGCCTGCGGGGATGTCCGCCACGGCGTCGCGGATGACGACCGGCGTCTTGAGCACCGAGGCGGCGAGAAACTGCGGGCCGTTGAGCACGGCGGCCTCCTCCAGGCCGTAGGCGTCGTAGAGCGCGAGCGCGGCGGCGAGCGAGAGGTCCGGATCGCAGAGGCCGCTGCCCACCCACTTCAAGCCGTGCTCGATGCACAGTTCGATCCGCAGCGGGCGGGTTTCATCGCCATGCCGTCGAGCATGCCGAGTTTGATGAACTCCTCGAGTTCGACCGGGCTGATCACGCCCTCGTCCATGTAGAGCGGCAGGGCGCCCTGCTTTTTCAGCGCCTGATACCAACTGATGCGGTTGGGCGGCACCGGCGACTCGAAGACCCGCACGCCGAGGTCGGCGAGTTTGGGGGCGACGGCCAGCGCGTTGTCGAGATTGTAGGCGGTGTTGGCATCGGTCCACAGGAAGCCGTCAGGCGCGGCGTCGCGCACCATTTTCACCACTTCCAGATCGAAGGCGGGGTTCGGCGCGACCTTGACGTTGAAGTGCCGGTAGCCGAGGCGTTTGCCTTCGTTGACCGACTCGGCGACGCCGTCGAGCGAAGTGACATTGACCGTCCAGCTCAGTTCGAGTTTGCCGCGGCGCGGGCGGCCCCAGAGTTCGGCGAGCGACTGGTTGCGAGCCTTGCCGATGAGGTCGTGCAGGGCCATGTCCACGGCGGCGCGGGTGAGCGGCATGCCGGTGGTGAAGCCGGGGCGGATCGCCTTGTCCATGATCGCGTGGGCACCGGCGATGTCCTCCGCGTCGTGACCCTTGAGGGCGGGGCCGTAGTAATTGCGCAGGGCGATGACCGAGGTTTCGAGCGTCTCGTCGCTCCATGTCGAGATCGGCACCGCCTGACCCCAGCCGCTATGGCCGTCGTCGGTGGTCAGCTTGATCATCACCGCCGGCCTGCCGGAAGCCCCGAGCGGGGTGGTGAAGAACTTGAAGTAAAGCTTCGTCGGGTATTCGAGGGGGAACACCTCGATCGATTCGATTTTCACGGGATGAAATTTTTGTTAGATAAACTTTTTCAGGTCCCACGGATCGCGGTAGGTTCCGGTCATGTGGGCGGCGGCCTCGGGGTGGTTGGTGATTTTCTCGGCGACAGGATCCCAGTCGAGCGCCTTGCCGGAATGGATTGCGGCGAGTCCCAGCAGGCACTGGCTGTTCACGCGGTGGCCGGTTTCGGCATCGATCATGACGGGCGTGCCATTGAGGATGGCCTCGATGAAATCCTGTTTGTCGGAGCGCGTGGGCACCTGCTTGTCGGTGTCGCGCAGCTTGGTGCGGAAGATGTTGCGGTCGTGCGCCTGCAGGCCGCCCTCGCTGTGCCAGTGGGCCTGGATCCAGCCTTCGTCGCCCTCGACGCGCAGGTAGGGCTGGTCGATTTTGTAGTCGAGCTTCACGCCGTTGGCGAATCGGTATTGGAGTTCGAAGCCGATGCTGGTGTCCCACAAGGAACCGGCTGGCGGAAAGGTTCCGGCACCCTCGACACGCACCGGGCCGCTGTGGCTGGTGCCGTTGATGAGGTTGGCGACATCGAGCAGGTGGCCGCCCCAGTTGCAGATCATGCCGGCGCAGTAGTCGGAGATGCGCATCCAGCCCGGACGCCCGACGAACTCGCCGGTTTTCAAATCCGTCTCATGGACGCGGTCCACGGTGTAGGGCCGCTCGGGTGCCGGGCCCTGCCACATTTCGTAATCGAGGTGTTCGGGCACCGGCATCGGGGTGGCGTCACCGAAGCCCTTGCCCTTTTCCTGCGGCACGCCGATCTCGAAGCGGCGGATGGTTCCGAGGTAGCCGTTCATGGCGAGGTCGGCGGTCTTGATCATGTAGGCATTTGACCGGCACTCGCTGTCGAGGCGGAAAACCAGACCGGATTTCCTTGCGGCATCGGCCAGGGCACGGCCTTCCTCGAAGTAGCGGGTCATGGCTTTTTCGCAGCAGACATGCAGACCCTTTTTGAGTGCCATGAGCGACTGGATGGCGTGCCAGTGGTCGGTGGTGGAAATCATCACCGCGTCGAGACCGGGCAGGTCGTATGCTTCGCGGAAGTCGCTGAAGGCGCGGCAGTCCTTGTTGCCGTAGGCGGTGTCCACGAGTGATTTCGCGTAGTTCATGCGCAACCGGTCCACGTCGCACACGGCCACCACGCGGACGTTGTTCATGCCGAGGAAGGTTTTCAGGTTCACCTGGGTGCCCTGACGGCCGGTGCCGATCATGGCGATGTTGACACGCTTGGATGGCGCATCCTCGCCGAGCAGGCGCGAGGGCAGAATGGTGAAGGCCGCGCCGGTGATGAGAGCCTGCTTGAGGCAATCGCGGCGGCTGAGTTTGGTTGGCGGGAACATGGCTTCTTTGGCTGAGGGTTTACTGAGGGTGCTCCCTCCGCAGGGCGGGTGCGCCGGGATGATCAGATGAGAATCATGTAAATATGATCACCGCCGTGAAAGCAGTAGGATTTTCACTCCGAATTTTGCACTATTGAATCATCTTTGCCACCCGGGAAACATCCACCAGAGGAATGGATGGTTGATGTTGGGGCGAGCGCATCGGACGATTTGATTTCAGATCTCGGAAGGTGCGAGCCAGCGGAAGGAAACCAGCCGGAATCCGCGCCCGAAGTTCTTGTTGACGTTGGAGACCGGGGTTGCCTCGGGCAAATCGCCTGGATTCACGAATTCCGGCACGCGCTGGACCACCGCCTCGCACCAGGCGCGCGCCAGAACCACTTTCCCGGATTTGTCACGGGTGTCTCCATAGGCACGGACGACGAAGGTATCCGATCTCACGCTGATCTGCGAACCCAGCGCGGTAAGGATGCCGGCCTGCCTGAGGTGCCCTGCGGCTCCGACCGCGCGCGCTGGGGCGGGCTCGCTATCCAGGCTGGTTTTACCCCGCAGCGGTTCGAGATCGGCTTGGGTCAATCCGCGGTCGCCGCCGGTGAAGCGGCTGTTCAGGCCGCTCTTGTCGATGGCCGCCTGGAGGGCACCGACCACCTTGTGCTCGGCAGTGCCGGCGTTGGGGCGGCGGTTCACGAAATCCGCGAGACTCAGGAAGGGGCCCCGCGCCTTGACTTCCTCCACGGTCTTCTCGGCCAAGGTTGTGATTTCAGCATCGCTCAGGTCGCGAAGACCGCTCCAGTCGCCCTGCGTTCCGGAGGTCGCGTCGTTGGCGGCGTAGCCGATGGTGCCGTAGGGGTTGTTGAAGCCCTTGGTCCCGCCGCCCGCGACGAGCAACTCCTGGTCGGCCACGCTGCGGAACATGGCGGCCCATGCCTCGACGGAGGTGGAATTCACATTGAAGGCGCCATCGATGAGGAGATATTTCCCGAGCTGGCTGATGGCCGATCCTTTGAAATTGTCACCGGTGAACAATTCATCGAGCGCCTGTTCCACCGTCCGGTGGGGGTAGAGGGAATACCGTTTGTTGCGCAACAGGCCGGTTCCCGCGGCCAGATCCCGGAATTGGGCGCGCGGGGTGCGGCGGTCCTTCATCGGCGAGGCCGTGTTGGTGCCGCTTCCATCCACGATGCCGGAGAGGAACCATGAGTCCCAGAGCGCCGTGTTGACCATCCAGGACGGATCGGTGGCCACCCGTCCACTGGTGCTGGTGCCGCTGCCGGAGCGGAAAACCTGTTCCGGCGCGAGATGGGGATTGCTGAAGGAATTGCCAATCGCCTTGGCAATCACCGGGAAGCCGAAGCCGTTGTTGAAAACGCTGTTCAGGCCCGTCTTGCTGGGATCCACGGAGGAGCTGATGGAATTCCATGCACCGGACGCATTCGGTTCGCCAAAATGGACGCAGAAGCCGCCGGCGATGGCATTTTCGAAGGCACCGAGCGACAGCGGCGGAGCCAGTGGAATGCGGCGCTTGATCGCCTGAAACTCACCCCCGATGGTCGATCCGGGTTGCCGTCCGCCGCCGTGATACACATTCCGCCCCCCGGCACCTGAGGCGAGCGTCTCGAAATTGGCGTAATTCAAGGTCTTCGCCGTGACCAGCATCTGCGCCTTGTGCAAGTCTTCGGGAATCGCATTCCGCAAGATCGCACCGCCTCCGAGGGCGGGGTCGCCGAGCATGATGGGACGTGAGGGAAACGCGTCGGGATTGTCCCCACCGGAATTCTGTTCCACATTGCGGAGAATGCTGAACACCATGACCGGTTTGGGTCTGGGATTCTTGGGGGTGATAATGAATTCGCTGACCTCCGGGGTCTGCGAAGGCAGGATTACTGGGGGAAGAAGCTTGTTCATCAGATCGCCATCAGGGGAATCGCTGGGGGTCAAATTAACGGATTCGAAGATTCTTCCTCCTTGTTTTGTACTGGTGGCACCGTGCCAAGCTTGGAAGTAGGTGTTGGCGTTTGAGCCGTTCCTCGCCCCCGTGTTTTTGATGAATTCGAATTCTACGCGGTCCTCTGCCTTGAGGTTTTCCATCGTCGAGCTGCCAATGTTCCACGACGTCATCGTCACCCCGCCGCTCGGCACGAAACCCCGGCGGAGATTCAGGTTGAAACCGCTTGCCTTGGTCGAACCGAAGGTGGCGGCCTCGCCGGGTTCGAGTTCGAAGCCCGCGGCAGGTGTTCCACCAAACCCACCTTCGATGAAACCGGTGAAAAGCCGGGCATTCGGAGGTATGGTCGTCTGTTCCTCGACGCTACCCGGAATGGTCGTCCCCCCTGTGACGGTGTCCGCTTTCGTGATCTTGAGTTTGGCGTCATAGGCAATACTCTCCAGAACGACCGCCCTGACGAGACCCGGAGGGAAGCGCAGCCGGACATCGTTGGGATTGGCGAGGACAACCATCCCGTCGAGCATCAACTGCATCTTGTAGGTCGGGGCGTCTGTGGTGCCGCCGGATGGAACCGCCTGCAGGGAAAAGATGAACTGCATGGCCTCGATGACGTGCCTGCGATACATACCGAAGCGATCCAGCGCGAGAGCGTCCACGCTGTCCTTGGTGACCAGAGCCGGCACGCCCCCCGTCCAGTCGATTTCCTTGTGGATGTTGTGGTAGAGGGCGAGTTCCTCGAGGTTGATGCCCCATTCGTCGGGCGAGAATCTCGATGAATTCCATGGCCGGACAAACGACAGATTGGATACCGTGCCGTCCTGCCTGATGTCAAAGCGGTTGATCCTCCCGTCGGCCAGATAGAGTGGCTTGTCCTCCAGTTCGGCGATCGGGCGGCTGAGGAGTTGCGTGAGATCGCGCTTGAGTCGTCCGGTCCTCACGTCGGCCAGCACGCCCTCGCTGTGGACGGTGAGATCGTGGAATGCGTTGCCCAGCCCGGCCTGCCCGAGTCCGGCGGTGAGATTGGCCTGTGCGATCGAGAGTGCCAACTCCCTTTGAGCGCCCTTCCATTGGAAATTCCGGAGGGCGGGAAACGCCTGATGGTCGGGATGTGGCGGGGACTGCGCGTGAAACACGGGATTGGAAACCTGTGCCGGCAGGGAGTTGGTGGCCGGTCCGGCATTGATCTTGGCCTTCATTCCTTCATCGGATGTCCACCACGCGATTCTACCGTTACCCCGCACGGCATTCACGTCGTGGAAAGGGACGCGGATCACGTCTTCCGCTGCCGCACCCGTGCCGAGCGTGCCCGGGCCGACCAGCAGGACGTCGTCCAAGCCGCCTGACTGGGTGGTCCCGGTGTTGCCGGAGACCAGCCATTCCCGGAAGGTGACGGTTCTGGATTCGGGTGTATCCCGTGGATTGCCCGGGCCTTCCGGGATTTTCCAGGCATCATAAACGGCGGTCCAATGCGGGCGGCCACCGGCATTGCCGTCCGCCAGGCCATGGGGCGCGGAAATTCTGGAGTCCGGACCGAGCTCCCGCTGCAATTGGCCGATGGCCAGCATCAGGGCCATGCGGGCGTTCGACCGCGCCTCCGCCATCGCCGCGCCCTGCGACGAGGTGCGCAGCGAGATCGAAGAAAGCCCCAGCAAACCCAGCGCCAGCAAGGTCAGCAGCACCATCAGCGAGACGGTGACGACCAGTGCGAAGCCCCGGGGTTTTATCGACAAACGTTGGAATGATTTCATGCCTGTGGATGATTCGTGGATGTTGGATTGTGCACGGTGGACGATTGCACGGTTTTGAAGTCTCTCAAGTCATTCCGGGGGGAGTGGGACGGTCGAAACCCATTCTTTCTGAAGCCCCTGCAGGCGGAGCCGGCCATGGCCACGCTGCAGAGACCAGCAAAAATACACCGGTTTCGCGCCAAGACTAGTGTCATTACTCTGTAAGTATGAGCAAACCCCTCCGAGGCGCAATTTCATTATTTGCCGATTATTTGCACTATTGGTTTTCCCGGGCCCGCCACAGGCTGCGGAACTGGCCCGGCGCTCCGTCCAGGAGGCGGATGATGGGGGCGCACTATGGTTTTGAGGGTGGTGCCTCAAGCTCCGCATGGAGGATCTGACCATCGGCGAGCAGGCGTTTTTTCAATTCCGGGTAGGCGACCTCCTGGACGGAGGTGTTTCCCGCGATGGCGAGGGCGGCGGCGGTGCCGGCGCTCTGGCCGAGCATCATGAACACCGGCTCCATGCGGATCGAGCCGAAGGCGACGTGCGAGGCCGAGAGGCTGACGGGCACCAGGAGGTTTTCGCATTCGCCCTTTTTCGGGACGATGGAGCGGTAGGAGACCGGGTAGGCACCGGGGCAGCGATGGCCGAAGCCGCCTTCGTTGCGCACGGTGGTCTTGCCATTTTCCTCGACGACGACGCGCTGGCAGAAATGCGAGTCCATCGGGTAGGAGGCGAGGCCGACGGAATCCGCGGCCACGCGTTTGAGTTCGCAATTGGCCTGGGTCATCACGTAATCGGACACCATGCGGCGGCCTTCACGGACATAGAGCTGGTGCGGCCAGTGGCCGGTCTCCTTGAACTCGTTCGGATCGAGGCCGAATTTTCTGACGCGTTCCTGCAGTTCGGCAGGCACCTGCGGATCGTTGGCGAGGAAATAGAGCAGGCCCTGCTGGTAGGTGACGTGGTCCTGGAAGATTTTCTCACGCAGTTGATAGAGTTCGCCGAGTGGAACGGCAAGTCCGCGGCGCGGCGGCTGCATTTCGGAAAAGTTGACCGGCTCGAACGTGCCATCCGGCCAGCGGTGGCTGCCGTCCACGAGGTCGGAGGAGAAGCTGCCGGCGTTGTTCGAGTCGCCGTTGCGCATCTGCACCGGGCCGTCGGTCATCGGCTGGACGGTGTAATGGAGCTTCCATTCGACATTCGGGTCGAAGTTGAGGAAACGGGCGAGCAAGCCGTAGCGGGCGGGGTCATAACCCTTCGGTTTCGGAAAGGGGATGCGGCCTTCCCTGTTGGAGAGGTTCATGCGGAAGTTGTAGGCCTGCACGCGGTAGTCGCCCTCGCCGGGTTTGCCCGGCTTGTGTGGCGAAATCTCCGGCAGAAGGCCGGACGATGGGTCGTCGGGCACGACGTAGGGGCTGATCGGCAGGCGGCAGAATTGATAGGTATCCTTCCATGAAACATTCTGCCACTGGCCGGCCAGCGATTCGTTGTAGGTGCCGCGCGGTTCCCGGCCGACGGTGTATGAGACGTTCGCCGCGGCCATCAAATCGCCTTCGTAGGTGGCGTCGATGAACATCGCGCCCTTGACGGTGAGGCCGGTTTCAAAGGTCGCGGAAACGATGCGCCTGTCCTTCATCTCGACCGACTCCAGCGGCTGGCCGAGCAGCACGGTGACGCCGGCCTCGTCGAGCATCGTGCGGTAGAGCCGCTCGGCGGTGGCGGAGCTGAACTTGCTCTTTGCTCCGATCCGCTTGTAGAATTCAAGCGCGAGGCCGCCGATGGTTTCCTTTTTGCCCAAATCCGAGGAGGTGAGGCCGCCGGAGGTGAGGCCGCCAACGTGTTGGTTGAAGGAAATCAGCGTCGTCTTGCGGCCCATGCGCGCGGCCTGGATGGCGGCGATGCTGCCGGCGGAGGTGCCGCCATAGACGACGACCTCGCTCTCCAGGGTTGTGGGCTTGCGCGACTCGACGGGGCGATAGTAGACAGGCGGATCGGTGATCGCTTCCGCGTGGCCGGGAAGCAGGCCAAGCAAGGCCAACGACAAAATGGCGGATTTCGCCAGACAGGTGTGTTTCATGGTGCGATGGGATGGTTATTTCAATTCAATGGGATGGATAACTGAGAATCGGATCCCGACCGGCCCGAGCAAACCTGACGCGCGCAGGAACTTGTCGGAGTCGGGCTGCTTCAAGCGGCTGGCGAATTTGTTTTTCGGATGCAACACGGTGGTGCTTGTCCGGCGCTGGTCGGGTGGCAGTTTCAGGTCGCCGACGAGGCGGTTGATCCACTGGTTGGTGACGTCGACTTCAAGCATATTGTCACCCGGCTTGAGAAAACCGGTGATGTCGGCGATGTAAGGCGGCTTCCAGAGCACGCCGACCTCGCGGCCGTTGATCCTCACGGTGGCGATGTCGCCGACGAAGCCGAGGTCGAGATACGCGCGGCGGCCTTGCGAAACCGCGGCCGCGTCCACAACGAACGAACGGGTGTAGCGCGCGGTGCCGGAAAAGTATTTCTCTTCGCGGCTGGCGGATTCCGTCCACGACTTCAGCGCGCCGTATGTCGCGCTGAACGGCTCGCCGAGTTGCGGGCGTTCGAGGAAATCGACTTTCCACGGTCCATCGATCGTGACCGGCCCGACTGCGGCGGTCTGCTCGATGACTTTCGTTTCCCCGTTGGCGAAGGTGAGTTCGTAACGACCCTTTGCGAATGTTTCCAATCCGTCACTTCTAACAAAAACGTCCGATGCGCCGACTTCGAGCGGTGTGTTGCCTTCACGGATCACCACTCCGTCCCGGGCGATGCGGACGATGCCTGGTGCCGGTGCCGCCTTGCGGAACACATAAAACGCGCCGCCCTCCGGTTCGAGGGAAACGGGCAGATGATGATAGCCGTCCTTGCGCTCGACCACATGCACCGGAGTAATCCTTCCGCGCACGGGGTCCCAGCGCTCGACGACGCGCGCGCCATCGACGCGGAACGAGCAACGCACGTTGACGAAGCGGTCGGGCAGCGTGGGAATGTAGCGGTAATCGAAGTCCTCGATGCCGTGGCGCGCCCATTTGTTGATGACATAATAGACATCCGTTTCGCCGTCGGCGGATTGATGGTGGATGTATTCCAGATCGACACCCCTGGCGGGCTGCCACGCGAGGTCGGGGCCGGTTTGCAATGTCTTGAGCGCCTGATCGACGCCCTGGCCGGCGAAGATTTTCCCTTTTCCGAACGGGATCACCGCCGGGCTGGAGCCATCGGCATCGCCCCACAGGCGTTTGACGATCGCCTTGAATTCGGCGTCCGACTCCGGCCAGCCGCTCAAGCCGAAGGGGCGCTGCGGCGGGTTGCCGACCAGCACCATGCCGTCGCCGACCATTTTTTCGATCTTGCGCAGCACGGGCAGGTGCATCTGCGGATCGTCGGAAAGCGCGAACAAGGCATAACTCTTGCCGTCGGGCAGGACGACGCGGCCGTCTTTGATGCCGGCACGGGTGAGAAACGCATGGGCATTGCACATGTCCCATGCGTGGCCGGCGGGGATGTCGTCGCGCACGAGAGGGTGAAGCGTGGCGAACAAGGGGGCGCGGCTGCCGAGGTATCCGAGCACATCGGCCACATGCAGGCCCTGGGTGAGCATGTTCTGCGAGCGGTTGATGTAATCGATGAACGCCTTCGACTCCTTCCACCAGGTGACATTGTGGTTGAGGTGGGTGCCGGCGAAATAAGCGATGCCGGGCAACCCGTATTCGTCCGGCGACGAGTCGTAGGTGTGCCAGTTGACGCGGTTCACGCCGGCGCAGAGGATCTGGTCCAACACGTTTTTCACCTCACCGGGCGCGCGCTCCCAGAGCGGGCCGACGGAGGTGGGCGCCTCCGCGGCGAGGAAGCGCCTGCCATAGATGTGGGCGGCGCTGGCAGCGAGCGCCACCTGCATGCGGTGCGGTTCATCGACCCGGTGGGTGGTGGACCGCGCCCAGGCCTCGCCCATCGGGATGTCGTTGATGCCCAGCGTGCGCAGCCCGTCCACCGGCGGCTGGTGCGGGCCGGCGGATTCCATGTGCAGGGCGACGCCCCGGCTGTGGGCGAAATTCCGCAGCAACTCGTAGTTTTCCTCCGCGGCGAGGTCGCCGACGGTCAGGCGGAAATCCTCCAGGAAACGATTCGACAGCACGCGGTTGCCGACGATGTGTCCGGCAAGCACCGGCAGCCACGGGCGGATGTCGTAGCCACGCCGCTGTTTGAACGACTGCTCGAAGCCGTGCGTCCAATTGCACATGCCCATCTCCCAGCTATCGACGTGCAGGAATTTGAGGCTGTCGCCATTGCGCTGGGCGACGTCGATCAAGCGCTTCGCCACGTCGTTCCACTGCGCGGTGATGCCGTCCTTGTGGAGCGGGTCGTAGCACAGGCCGCCGCGGTAGCCGGCGCTGGCGTAGTTGTTGCGTTTGCCGGTGGAGGTCATGCCGTAGCGGATCACCGTCCACTCGCCCTCCGGCGCGTCCCACACCAGCTTGCCGTCCTTGAAGCGGTCCGTCAGGTCGATCACGCGCTGCGGGGCGACGGCCAGTTCGCTGCCGTCGCCGGGAAATTCGAGATTGAAGTTCCTCACGTTGTAATCGTCTTTGTCGAAGCGATAGCTGCTTGTTTCAAAGGTCTTGATGCTCCAGTTCCTGATGGCCATGTCACCGGTTTCCCCCGCCACCTTCGGGATTGCCTGCACCGCGATGTCCTGATAGAAAATCTCATTGGCGGGCGGCATCGGCAGTTTCAATTCCACCCGGCCCGGGCCGCGGGTATCGGTTGCCGAGGAAACGATCTTCTTGAGGCCGTTGTCGTTGGCGATGTCCGGGTTGCCGGGATCGCCGGCGCCGCTTTGGATGTTGAGACTGATTTCGATGCCGAGCCGGGTGGATTCGCGGATGGCGTGGGCCATCAGGCCGAGCCACTCGTCGCTCATGAACACGGGGCCCTGCGGACTCCAGTCGCTGCCGTTGTCGCAGAGGATCGCCCCGCCGATGCCGT
>JALOUA010000061.1 GCA_025457625.1 Akkermansiaceae bacterium | reverse complement strand
AGTGCGCGAGGACGCACCCGAGCTGCAGACACGCCGCATCCAGCCGCTGGGCCTGATCGAGGCGGCCGCCGGATTCTGGGGTGAGACGAAATTCGGCGATGGCAAGGAAACCTTCGATGAAATGGAGGACAACGCCCCGCCGTTCTTTCTGGCCGCGGGCGTGATCCGTGGCGCGGAGTCCGATGACCGCTTCGCCGCGGAGTCCTCGCGCATGGTGGTGGTGGCCAACACGGATTTTCTCGATCCCCGCAACCACCGCGCCGAGAACCTGGACTTCCTCGCCTCGTCGGTGAACTGGCTGATCGGCCGCGAGCAACTCGCCGGCATCGGTCCGCGCTCGCTGCGCAATTACAAACTCCCGCTGCTCGACGCGCAGGTGGGTTTCATCAACCGGGTCAACCTGTTCTTCCTGCCCGCCTTCCTTCTCATCACGGCGGCCTTCGTCTGGTCGTCACGCCGTGTTTGATCCGCCATGCGCTCACCGGCCCTCACCTTGTTTCTCCTGCTGCTGGCCGCGCTCGCCTGCGTGCCGGCCATCTGGCAATGGCGTCAGGGGAATTTCGACCGGCTCTTCGGCGTGCCCCCCGCCGCCGTGGGCACGCGCCTCTATGACTCGTTCCAGCCCGCGGACGTGAAACACATCCGCGTCGCCAGCGGCAGCGTGAGCGCGGACTTCTCGCTCAAGCCGAACGGCTGGCAGGCCACCGCGCCCTGGGCCGACCGCATGGACCCGCGCGCCGCCCTGAGCATCATCAACTTCACGCTCGGCATGCGTGTGGAAGACGTGGCCGCCGCGGATGAAACCGATGACTCGCAGTCCGGACTGGGAGACACCGCCGTGATCATCCACCTCGAAGACGCGAACCGCCGGCCGCTCGCCCGCTACGCGCTCGGCCGCATGTCGCCGTGGAAGGCGGAAGTCGAGGGCTTTGACCAGCCGGTGCCCACCGTTTTCGTCCGCCCGCACGACAAGAACCGCAAACGCCACGTTTACCTCTGCACCGGTGACATCAATCCGCTCTTCAAGGACGGCCTGCGCTTCCTGCGCGACCACCGGCCGTTTTACTTCAACCCGGCCGGCCTCGGGAAAATCCGCATCCGCTCGCAACAGGGCGATCTCACACTCGGCCGCGAGACGGCGGACAGCCCGTGGCGCATCGTCAAGCCGCTCGACCTGCCGACCGATCCGCTGGCGGTCAAATCCCTGTTGGAAGGCCTGTTCGAGCTCCAGGCCATCCGCGTCTCGGATCGCGCCGCGACAGCGCCCGCCGCCGACGTCACCGCCAAAACCATGCAGATCGCCCTCTCGCCGCTGGGTGGGGAAAACGAGACGATCCTGGAAATCCAACCGCCCGAGACGCCCGAGGCGCGCGAGGCGGGGGCCACCGTCAGCGAACGGCCCGGCACCTGGTTCGAGCTCCCGCTCAAGCCGGAGCCCGGCCTTGTCTCGCTGGCGGATCTCCCGCTGACGATGAACGAGCTGCGCGATCCCACGCTCACCCGCCTCAACATCGCCTCGTTGCGCGCCATCTCCATCCAGCCCTCCACCGGCCCGCCCATCCTCATTTCCCGCGATGCCCCCAAGCCATGGATGGCCGTCATCGACGGCGTCGCGCGCGAGGCCAACGAGGAGAACCTCTACGCGCTGCTCAAGGCCGTCACCACCATCCGCGCCACCGGTTTCGAAAGCGATGCGGCCACCGACTTCACGCCATGGGGGCTCGACCGTCCGATCCTCATCCTGCGTTTCCTCGGCGTGGACAACCAGGCGCTGGAACTCCGCTTCGGCCTCGACACCCGCGGCAACCTCTTCGTCAACCGCCTCGGCACACCCACCGTCATGCGCGTCGATCCCGCGTTTCTCTCCAACATCGCCGTGCGCCCCTACGAGTGGCGGCATGCCAGACTGTGGTCCATCGACCGCTACCTCCTCTGGAGCATCGAACGCCGCGTCAACCACGGGCCGCCGCTGCTGTTGAAATATCGATTCAATGATGATGCATGGCAGGCCTCCATCGACGGCCGCGACGTGGATGCGCAACTCGATCCCCAGCGTGTGAATTACCTGCTTTCCATCCTGGAGGGTCTCAAGACCGCGCGCTGGCTGGCCGTGGGCGACGAACAAGCCGCCGCCGCACTTGCCAGCCCCTCGCTCGTCTTCAACATCGTCGAGAAAACCACCGATGACCAGGGCGATGCCGGCTTCGTCAAACAGCGCACGCTCACGCTCGCCCCGATCCGCAGCGGCACCTTCGCCGGCTTCTACTGCGGCCGCATCGACACGGAACCCCATCCCTTCCTCATCGAGGCCGAAACCTACGACAAACTCGCCGCGGAGCTCCTGGATGAGTGAGCGTGGGCTGACTGCGGCAGATCAGGCACCACGCAATCCACGCCTCCCTTGTGCCGGGTCGCCGAGCCTCGGTTATTGTGCCAGGTAATTTGAATCCGCCATTGACGTGCTCCGCCAATGGGGTATTTTCCTGCGTGCTCCTTCAGTTCATCGAATCCCCGGTGTATTCCGATCAGATCGACGGTTTGCTGAGCGCGGAGGATCATCGCCAGTTGCAGCTGCACTTGCTTGAACAACCAGACCGAGGTGATGTCATCAAAGGGTCCGGAGGTTTGAGGAAACTGCGTTGGGCTGGGTCTGGAAAAGGCAAGAGAGGCGGAATTCGAGTCATTTACTACTTGTGGCGCGGGGACACCGCATTCCTGCTTTTTGCATATCCGAAGAATCAGCAAGAGGATCTGACACCCGCACAAGCCAGAGTGTTGAGGAATCTAATCGAAATATACACCAATGAATGACAAGGACTTCCAGAAGCTCGTGCAGAGCGTAAAGCAGATGGGATCAATCATGCGCGGCGAGAATGTTCCGCACCGACGCACCGTGTTGAGCACGATTGATGTCAGGAGTCTGCGGGACAGGCTCGGACTCACCCAGCATGAGTTCTCTGGAATGATTGGAGTGAGCATCAAGACCCTACAGAACTGGGAGCAGGGCAGGCGTGAACCAGAAGGCCCCGCCAAGGCCTTGTTGCGAGTCGTCGAGAAGGAACCACAGGCGGTCATGAACGCCCTTCATGCCTAACAACGCAGGCATCAGGGACTCAAGGTCGCGCGCTGGCTCGCCACCGGAGACAATGGCGATGCCGGCTTCGTCAAACAGCGCACTCTCACGCTCGCCCCGATCCGCAGCGACATCCTCGCCGGCTTCTACTGCGGCCGCATCGACACGGAACCCCATGCCTTCCTCATCGAGGCCGAAACCTACGACAAACTCGCCGCGGAGCTCCCGGATGAGTGATCCTGAATTCCGAAATGATCACCACGAAGCCCGCGAAAAGACACGAAAGGCCAACCCCTTGAAGGCAATCTCATCCACACCTGGAAAATGAGAGCGGTTGGGTTTTCAACTCTTTGGTTTTCGTGAACTTTTGTGTCTTTCGTGGTTTCTATTTTCCTTTCTGGAGTGATCCGCCCCCGCATTGGACAGCGGCGGCGCCCGCTTTCCTCACAATCAAACGCCCGTCATCTCCATAAGGTGCGGCAAGTTGGTTGGGTCAGTCGGGAAAACCGGACCCCTGCGGTGACATGCGCGCGCTCAGGATGCCGGAGCCATCGGCACGGGCGGAACGGGTTTCCGTTTGTGACGGCGGCCGAGTGGCACGGTGAGTTCGAGAGTGGTGCCTTCGCCGGGCAGGCTGTCCACCTTGAGATGGCCGGCCATGGCCTCGGTGCGCTGGCGCAGGGCCCGCAAGGTGGCCGGGCGTGCGAGTTTTTCCGGAGGAATGCCGCAGCCGTCATCGCGGATGATCAGGCGGAGGCGGGCATCCTTCGACTCCGCATGGATTCCGACATGCGCCGCGCTGGAATGGCGCAGGATGTTGTGCAGGGCTTCGCGGAAATACAGGAAGAGGTCGCGGTTCGATTCTTCCGACAGCTCGAGCGCCCATGCCTCATCATTGGCGGTGAATTGCCAGTCGATGGATTCCAGCATGATGGAACTGGTCTCGCGCAGGTGCTCGACGGTGGCGATGCGGTGGTCGCCGCCCGGCCTGAGCAGCCAGACGATGTCGCGCACGGCGCTGACCGTCTCCGCGGCAATGCGCTGGATGCGCTTGAGTTCGTCGGACGGACCGGAGCGGCTCTCGGCGAGGTCGGCGAACATCTGGATGCTGCCGAGATTGCTGCCCACCTCGTCGTGCAGGTCGCCGGCGATGCGCTCGCGCACTTTCAACAACTCGCGGTGGGCATGGATGCGGTAGCGGATCGGCAGGGCGATGATCACAAACGCGCCGGCCAGGCCCGTCAGCGCGAATGCCGCCAGACCGGCGCGCCGCCAGCCGGAGACGACGCCCGCGGCCTCGGCGCGCAGGGCATGGCGGCGGGTTTCAATCGTCAGACGCTCGTCAAGAGCTTCGAGCCATTCACGGGTGGGGACCAGCCGCCCGTCGGGACCGTAGCCGTCGCAAAGCGCGGCGCTCGTCCAGAACCGGCCGCCGGGCGCGATGAGGTTCTGCATGCCATCCGACGAGCGCGCCGCCCTGCCCAGCGCCGCGTTGCCGGTTTTTGTTAGAACCTCGATCTCACTCAGGGCGAAAAACGCCGGATAACTCTCGAACTCCTTCCACAACCGGGTGGCCTCGACTTTGACATATCTCGCGCTGCCGCCCGCCGCGGGGACGAGCACCGGGTTGTGCCCGGGATTGCGCAAGGCCAGGGCGGCCGCTTCACGCCATGTGTCATCCTCCCCCGTCTCCGAGATCGATATCACCAGCCTGCGCGGAAATCCGAATCCGCTCGGCAGGTCGGAAGTCGGCCTCCGTGCGGGCACCAGCCGCACGGCCTCCACGGCGAGGGATTCGCCGAGGTCGATGGTCACGCTTGCCGACTCATCGGCACTCGCCCGGCCTTCCGAGATCCAGCCGACATTGCGGTGGTCCTCCTCCGGGATCTCCGGCAGCCCCAATGGCGTCTGGCCGTCGGTCAGGAAAGCCGGCGTCCAGTGCCATGGCGCGGGCGGGGACGAGCCGCCGATGGTTTTCACCTCCGCGCCGCGCGTGAGGTCCCGCACTCCGTCGGATGCGAAAACCTCGGCCCAAGCGTGAACGAAACTCTCGCGATCCTCGAAATCCGCCTGCAGCAGGTCGGCGGTGATCCTCAGGCCGGACGCCCTCACCGGCGGCGAAACCTGATAGACGAAGGGATGGCCTTTTCTAACAGGGTGGGCGCGGGCGTTTTTCTCCCGCGCGACGACCGCCACCGCATCGCCCGCCGCGTTGATGAGTTCGACGGTGAAGGCATCGGGCATGCCGTATTGGGCGTCGAGTCCGCGTTCGTCGTAGCGCCGGGCCGGCACCAGTGCCAGCCAGTCCACCGCGGCTTCGAGAGGCCAGCGGACCTCGACGGCGTGAAGTTTTCCCGCCGCCGGCACCGGGCCGGGGTGAATGGCCGCGAACCCGCCGGTGCCTCCCTGGTCGCTGACGGGAATCACGGGGAGCTTGGACATGTCCGGCCGGTTTTCCGCGAGTTCGGCCTCAATCTGTTTCAAGCGTGCGGAAAAAACGCGCGCCAGTCCCCTCTCCCAGCCATCGTCCGCCCCGGCGGCGGCTGTCGCCAACAGGTGGGCAAGCGCGAGAAACGTCGGAGCGGCCTTCATGCGGGGAATTCCTAAGCATTCACCGCCATGATGGGGAGCACGGATTTCGCATTCCGATGACGGGCTCAGGAGTTCGACCAGTTGAGACCCTTTTCCTGGCGCCAGCGGCGGTAAGCGGCGAACTGTTCGCCTTTCGGCAGTTTCCGGCGCTCCGGATCCTCCAACAGAAACGCCTCGAAGGCACCGCCGGGCTGGCTTTCGACCGATGGCGGCGCATCGGACGCTTGTTCCGCGTGCGAAGAAAGTCCCGCCAGGGTCCGCTCGATGCGGCCGAGCCGCACCATGAGCCGCCATGCGAGAAACAACAGCAGCAGGAGCAGCCCGATTGTGGCGTAAATCAGGAGCGGAATCAGCGTTGGTTCGGCATCGGGCACGCTCAAGGGTGGTGCGCGATGGGAGTTTTGAGAAGCAGGAAGTGTCAGTGCATGATGCGGGAATCTTGCAAGGACCTGATCCGCGTGCGATAGCCTGCGGATGCGCCTGCCGATGCCACGCAGCGGACCGTTTGCCGCCCGCAACGCCCGCTTGTTTGTTCTGTTCACCACCCTTTACAACGCCCGGGCCTATTATCCGGTGCTCGCCGTGTTGTTCACGGACCTCGGACTGAGTCTGGAGCAATATGTCATGCTCAATGCGGTGTGGGCCGCGGCGATCTTCCTTCTTGAAGTGCCGTCCGGCGCGCTGGCCGACACGCTGGGCAGGAAACGCCTGCTGGTTTTTTCCGCCGCACTGATGGTGGCGGAGATGGGTGTTTTGCTGATCGCGCCGAAGGGCGGCGGCGTCCTCTTGTTCGCGCTCTGCCTGCTGAACCGTTTTCTATCAGGTGCCTCGGAAGCTGCGGCAAGCGGTGCCGACGAGGCCATCGCCTATGACTCGCTGCCTGCCGAGGGCCGCGCCGCCGCGTGGGACGTCGTGCTGGCCACCGCCATGCGCTGGCGCGCCGCCGGTTTCCTCATCGCCATGACGCTGGGTGGTCTGCTCTACGATCCCACATGGTTGAACGCGATGCTGCCGGATGGCAATGAAGTGCCGGTGGATCTGGCGCGCCGGCTGCCGGTGGCACT
Source organism: Akkermansiaceae bacterium (assembly GCA_025457625.1). GTDB lineage: Bacteria > Verrucomicrobiota > Verrucomicrobiia > Verrucomicrobiales > Akkermansiaceae > Luteolibacter. The sequence goes on along the minus strand of JALOUA010000061.1, from coordinate 11,412 downwards.
GGTGTTTTTGCAGTCCCTTGCCTGCCTGGCGATCTGCCTGCGTTTCGAGGAAAAACCCGCCGCTGCCGGCACCCAGGACCAGCCGTGCCGCGCCGCCCTGCGCCTGACCCTGCGAACCGCCCGACACGCCTTCACCACCCGCGCCATCGCGGTGGTGTTGGTCGGCGGTTTTCTGATCGACTGCGTCACACGGAACTTCGCCACGCTGGTGAGCGAATACTACCGGCTCATCGGGATTCCCGGTTGGGCATTCGGGGTGATCGGCTCGTTGATCGCCGTGGGCAACTGGTTTGTGCCCGCCATCGCGGCGCGTGTGAACCGGAGATTCGATACCGTGACCGCGCTGGTTCTCGGCGGCGTGGTGGTGGCGATCGGTCTCTGGCTGCTGGTTCCCGCATGGCCGTGGGCGGGTCTGCTGCCGGCGATGCTGCTGATGATGATGCTGGGCTTCGTGAGTTTCACGGTCGGCCGCCATCTGCACGGCGTGGTGGAATCCGAACAACGCGCCACCCTGCTGAGCGTCAAGGGCCTGGTCTTCAACCTCGCCTACGGACTCTATTCGTTTGCCTTCTCACTCACTCTGGCCGGGGTTTCAAAAACCGAGGGCCGCGCATTGCAACAGGCACTGGCATGGCAGGCGGGGGCCTTTATTCTGGCGTTGGCGATCTTCGCGGTGGTGGTGCGGCGCAAATCTCCGGTGCCATGAACCTCAGGAACCCGTCATGCCGGACCATTGCCACAGCCCGGGATCGAGTTCGTGCCGGGCGCACTTGGCAAGCGCCTGCGCATCCACCCCCTCGTGCAGGATCGCAAAAACGGTGGAGCCCGAGCCGGCCATCAGCGCGGCGGCAGATTCGTCGCGCGCCAGCAGCCATTGTTTCAACTCGGCGAGAAAGCGGTGTTTTTCAAAAACCGGCCGTTCCAGATCATTGCACAACTCCAGGTCCCCATGCGTTCGCGCGGCATAATCCACGCCGGGCAATTCGCGGGAATCCTGCCAGCGGCGGTAGGCGTCCGGCGTCGCCACGCCGAATGCCGGCTTGAGCAGCAAGACCCGGCGTGACGCCGGCGACGGCACCGCCTCGATCTTCTCGCCACGCCCGCGGCAGCGCGCCGCCGATTCGCTCAGGAAAAACGGCACATCCGAACCAATCCCCGCCGCCAGTTCGCCCAAACGCTCCGGGCCCAGTTTGCCGTCGTGCAATTGATCGAGCCCGCGCAAGGTGGCCGCCGCATCACTGCTGCCGCCACCCAATCCCGCGCCGTGCGGGATTTTTTTCGTCAGGGTTATGGCATATCCGCAGTCCACTCCCGCCGCCGCCTCGTAGGCGCGCACCGCCTTCACCACCAGGTTGCCCTCGTCCGCAGGCAGCGCCGGATCGTCGCAATGAAAGGAAAATGCCTCCGATTCGGCAAAGTCCAACACATCGGCCAATCCCGGCAGGCGCACGATCAGCGTGTCGATCTCATGAAATCCATCGTCACGCCTGCCCAGCACGCGCAGGGACAGATTGAGTTTGGCGGGGGCTTGCAGGGTCAGAGTGCTCATGGCGGGAAATCGCGGACTATCAGGGCCATCATGCGGCCGGTTTTGCCCAACTCCTTGCGGTAGCTGTAAAACCGCGACAAATCAGAGGCGGTATTGAGGCCGCAGTCGATGAAATTCCCCACCCCGGCCGCATCCGCCTGCCGGGCGATCGCCGCCGGGAGGTCCACTTCGTAGTCCGGTGGCCGGATACAGGGGCTCAACACCGCGGTCACATCCTCCGGCCGCGTGCCGAAGGAATCCGCCATGCGGTCCAGGGCACGTTGGAAAATATTGGCTTCGGTGCCTTTTTTCCCCGAGTGAAGCAGCCCGATCGCCCCCGTTTTGCGGTCGGCCAGCCAGATCGCGCCGCAATCCGCCACATGGATGACGAGCACGACGCCCGCTTGTCCGGTCACCAATCCATCCGTGCCGGAAACGACCGGCAGGCCGTCTGCCGCCATGATTTGCGGCGCGCCCGGCACCACCGCCACTTCCGACCCATGCACCTGCTCGGCACGCCGGAAATCCGCCGCAGCTCCGGCAAAACGCCTGATTTCCGCCTCATGATGGGGCCGCAAACGCCGCATCGCCTCGTCGCGGTCGCCCGTGATCTCCAAACCCGGAATCCGCTCCACCCAGCCGGCGCGCACGCCGGAAACCACCCCCAAGGGAGCCAGAAATGACAAAGCCTCCGTCACCGGGGGGACGGTAACGGAGGCGTTGTGCTCCCGCCAAGCGGCGAGTTGCTTCTCAATCTTTTTCCGGTATCAAGCGATCGCACGGGCGGAGATCGCCCGTTTGGTGTGCTCGACGGCTTCCGCCTGATCCTCATCCATACCGGCCAGGATTCCGGCGAGATCGGTCGCAATTTCGGAACGCATCTTCGAAACGAGTTCAACTCCCTTCGCGGTGATGCGGACCATGATCTTGCGGCGGTCCTCGGCGGCATGCACCCGTTCGACGTAAGCCAGTTTCTCCAAACGATCGACGAGACCCGTGGCTGCGGCCGTCGAATGACCCATCTTCTTCGCGATATCCGACATCGTCAGATACTCCTCGCTCGAAAGGTAGGTCAGAAGGAAAAACTGGGGGAACGAGACGTTACCTTTGTTGAGTTCTGATGACAGGTTGAGAATGCAGCTCCGCTGGGTAAACAGGACGAAGTCTGCAAGACGGTCCGCGTCGGCTTTCACCGAAGCGCCCGTGGCGTTCATGGTTTTCATTATGGCTGGTTGTAGTGTTCATGTTTCGGGACATGTAAGGGGGCACAGCCATTGCGGTTGAGAAGCTACCCGGAAAACCGGATATTAATCAACCCTAAAATGAAAAATTTTTAGTTCAATGCCTGTGCTGCTCGGGACTTTTTGAAAATACAGGTTTCATAAAGGTTTTAAAAGAAAAGAAATCCCGAAAAGTTAATTATTTTTTTGAACATTTTCGGCTTTTTTTGTCATTTGATTTTCAGGCAGTTCCGGCTCTTGAGACGTTGAGGGAGTGGTTTCTGGTGGTTTGGGAACGTGGCGGGAATAGACGGCATCGCCGATTTCGACGGTGCCGGATTGGAGGTCGGCGGCGGCGAATTGGCCGAGGGATTCGCCGGTGACGAGCAGATTGGCACTGCGTTCCTCGGGTCCGCGGGTGGTCAGCAGCTCCCCTTGGCCGATTTTCCAGGTTCCGTAACTTTGAATCAGCACGAAGCGTTTATCCGGGGGGATTGAAGCGATGCGCCCGACCAACTTGGGGGCATGATCCTGCGGGTTTTCCTTCTTCGTCTCGTCCTTTTTCCGGGCAAACAGTCCGCAACCCGCCACCAACGCGGCGCAGACCGCGATCCCCGTGAATTCACCCCGTTTCATGGCTTGAGTCTGACGCGAACCGCCGAAAAGAAAAACGGAATTTCCCCGGACCGTCGGGAAACACCGCGGGCGTTCCGGATTGCCATCACCGCACACAACTGCATGCTCGGTGCGTGGCCGCCTTCGAGGAGCAGAAACGGATGATGAACCTCTCGCTGGCGGTCGCGGTGGTGCTGCTGGGCGCCAAGGTCACTGCGGCGGCGATGACCGGTTCGTCGGTGATTTACTCGGATGCCGCGGAGTCGGTGGTGCACCTGCTGGCGGTGTGTTTCGCGGTGTGGGCGCTGCGGTTGGCGCACAAACCGGCGGATGAAACCCACCATTTCGGCCACGACAAGGTGGCGTTTCTCTCGGCCGGCTTCGAGGGCGCGATGATCTCCGCGGCGGCACTGCTGATTTTTTACCAGGCGATCCGGCAAATGATCTTCGGTGTGAGCATCGAGCATCTGGGCCTCGGCATGGCGCTCACCGCCGTGGCGGCGGCCGTCAATCTGGTGCTGGGCCTGTCACTCGTGGCCACCGGCAAGCGCGGCGGGTCTCCCCTGCTCCGCGCCAACGGCATGCACGTGCTCACCGATGTCTGGTCGAGCATGGCCGCCCTGGTGGCGCTGGGGCTGTATCATTACAGCGGCTGGGTGTGGTGGGACCCGATCGCGGCGATTCTCGCGGCCCTCAACATCCTGCGCGTGGGATACCGGTTGATCCGCGAAAGCCTCGGCGGGCTGCTGGATGAGACGGACCCCGAGTGGGAGCGCAAGATCCGCGAATTGCTCGATGAGCAGGTCGGAAAGCGCGGACTCTCGTATCACAACCTCCGCCACCGGCATTCGGGACGCACCCACTGGGTGGAGTTTCATCTGGTTTTCGACGACTTGCTGAGTGTCGGCGAGGCCCACGCCGCAGCCACGGCGATCGAGGCCTGCGTCGCGGACATGTTGCAGCCGGACGGCCGGGTGATCACCCATCTCGAACCCCGCTCCGCGGAGAATGAGGTGGAAACCTGGGAGGATCGCTGAGGTTTCCGGGAGTTCAAATGAAGCGTTCGATCATCAATTTCCCGCTGCCAGCCGCCGCCTGACAGATTCTACGACTGCTGCGGGGTGTGGCTGAGGCCGCTGATTTTGCGGCGGAGGAAATCGCAGCTCAATCGGCCTCCAAAATGCCTTTTTCTCCTCGCTCTATTGCCAAGCGGCCTTAGGATGTCGGCATGACCATCGCCGAAGTCCGCAACTTGCCTTTGCGTGAAAAGTTCCAGATCCTCGAGGCAATCTGGGAAGATTTGAGCGCAAGACTCGACGAGATGAGTGTGTCTCCCGGCGTTCGGGATCTTCTCGATGAGAGAATCGAGCGTATTCGGAATGGGACAGTCGAGGTGCACGATTGGGATTCGGTGAAGTTTTCAATCGGGCGGCCATGATACAGGTGCGCATATCGGGTGATGCGCTTGATGATCTCGACGAAGGGTTCCGATTTTACGAGGCGCAAGAACGGGGTTTGGGTGACTACTTTCTCTCCCAATTGCGCGCCGACATCGACGGATTGAAGATTACTGCTGGCATCCATCGCCAACCACACCGGCATTTACACAGATTGCTAAGTCGAAAATTCCCTTATGCGATATTTTATGAGTTCAAGGATTCATATGCTCTTGTTGTGGCCGTAATCGATTGCAGGAGAGAGCCGGATTGGATTGTCGCCCACCTCGACAAGTGAATCCAGATCAGCCCAAAACACCGCTCACAGCCCCACCACCACCCGGAAAAACCTCGCCACGCCCACCGGCTGCTGGATCTCCACGCGCTCCCAGTTTTCATCGATGCTGGTCACCGTCGTCGTTCCGCTGGCGGCTTGCCAGCCGCTGCCTGATAGATTCGACGACTGCTGTGGCGTGTAGATGAGTCCTCTGTTTTTGCGGCGCAGGAACTCGTAGCGGACGCTGCCGGAAACGATGCGCATGACCGGCAGGCCCACTGTGCCGGTGGTGGGGACGAGGGTGCGGCGGTCGGGGCCGGTGAGGTTCATGTGGAAGGCGTATTTGAGCAGGTTGGGCACGCCGTCGTGGAAGGGGGTGGCTCCGGGATGGGCGTTGGGGCCGCTGAGGCCGGCGGCGGCGAGGGCGGCGTCGAGGAGCTGCTGCGCGCTGCCGCCGCTGCCTTGCAGGGCGATGGTGAACGGGTTTTCGTTGGCGTCGTTGCTGGCGATGGCGAGGCTGGCGCTGCACGGGCCGGATTCGGTGGGGGTGAAGGTGACCGCAAACGTGCTGCTGCCGCCGCCGGGGATGCTGGCCGCGGGCTGGGTGATGGCGAAGCGGGCGGCTTGCGGGCCGCTCTTGTCCACCGAGATGCCGGTCAAGGGCACCGTGCCGAGGTTGCGGATGGTGAAGACGCGCGTCTTGGACGATCCGTTGACCAGCGCGCCGAAGTCGCTGGTGGCCGCGCCGCTGGTCAGGCCGCTGCCGGACGGTTGCTCGACGGCGATTTCCTGCTCGATGTCGTCGTTGAGGATGGTGCCGGTGTAGGAAAACGTGAGGCCCGGTTGATAGCCGGTCCCTGCCACGATGGTGAGGATGACCGTTTCATCCGGCTCGACCACCGTGTCCGCGATGGGGAACACATTGACCGCCCGGAAGGCCATGCCGGCCGGGAAGGTCACCGAACCGCTGGTGGCCGAAAACGACGCGGCGTTGGCCACCGTGTAGTCGCTGCCGAAGGTGGCGGTGCCGCCCACCGTGAAGTTCACCGGACCGCTTTCAACGATGGTGGCGGGATTGAGGAAAACGGTCACCTCGGTGTCGTCGGTGAGGATCGTGCCGGTGGCGGGCGGTCCGGCGGTTCGGTAATTGCTGCCGGACGTGAGGGTGAGGATCACCGTCTCATCCGGCTCGATCAGGGTATCGGCCGTCGGATCGACCGTGACTTCCTTGGTCGTGACATCCGCGGGGAAGAACACGGTCCCGGTGCTGGTGCCGAAGCTGGCCGTGCCGCTCGCTGTATAGTCGCTGCCGGAGCTGGCAGTGCCGCCGACGCCGAAGCCCACGGTGAGCGGCACGTTGGTCACTCCGCTGCGGGTGAAGGTATAAACCAGGTTCTGCTCGCCGTCCTCCGCCACCGCCGTGGGGGCCACGCCCACCTGCACCAGGGTGTCGTCGTTCTCGATGGTCCCGGTGGCGGAAACCGGGCTGCCGACCGTGTATCCGCTGCCGGCCGCCACGGTGAGGGTCACCGTTTCATCCGGCTCCGTGAGCAAATCGAGGGCCGGGTCCACGGTCACCGTGGCGGTGGACGCGCCGGCCGCCATGGCCACCGTGCCCGAGCCGGCCGCGAACGACGCCGCGCCGGAGACGCTGTAGTCGCCCGGGAAGTTTGCCGTGCCGCCGACCGTGAAATTCACCGTCACCGCGTTGGCCGTCAGACCCGTGCGGGTGAAGGTGAACACCAGGTTCTGCGCGCCGTCTTCTTTGATCGAGGCCGGGGAAACCGTCACGCTGATGTTGCTGTCGTCGTCATTGATGAAGCCGGTGGCGCTCACCGGGCTGGCCGCGTTGTAGCCGCCGCCCGCCAGCACCGTGAGCTGCACGCTTTCGTTCGGCTCGCTGGTACTGTCCGCCACCGGGTCCACGGTGACGCTGGCGGTGGCCGCGTCTTGCGCGAAGTTCACGCTGCCCGCGCTGGCGGAAAACGAAGCCGCGCCGCTGACGCTGTAGTCCGTGCCGAAGGTGGCGCTGCCGCCCACCGAGAAGTTCGCGCTGAGCGCACCGCTGGTCACGCCGACGCGGGTGAAGGTGAAGACCAGGTTGGCGGCTCCGTCTTCCGGCACGCTGGCCGGGGAAACGGTCACGCTCACGTCGGTGTCGTCGTTGACGAGGGTGGCGGTGGCGGAGACGGGCGCGGCGGCCAGGTAGCCGCTGCCGGAAACCACGGTGAGAATGACCGATTCGTCCGGCTCGACGGTGGTGTCGGCCTGCGGGGTGATTTCCAGCACGGCCGTCGTGCTGCCGGGGGCGAAGGTGACGCTGGCGGTGCTGGCGCTGAAGCTGTCCGCGCCGGTGACGTTGTAGTCGGCGGGGAATGCGGCGCTGCCGCCGACGCCGAGGTTCACGCTGAGCGGGGCGGCCAGCGGGCCGTTGCGGGTGAGGGTGAAGGCGAAGCTGCCGGTGGCGTCCTCGGCCAGCGTGGCCGGGGAAACGGTCACGCTCACCTCCGTGTCGTCATTGATGAGGGTGCCGGTGGCCGCGGCGGGCGAACCGGCGAGGTAGCTCGCACCCGCCAGCACGGTGAGCGTGGCGGTTTCGTCCACTTCCAGCACCGGATCGGCCACGGGGACGAGGGTGAGGGCGGCGCTGGCGCTGCCGGCGGGGATGGTGAGCGTGCCGCTGCTGGCGCTGAAGCTGTCGGCCCCGTCCGCCGTGTAGTCGCCGGGAAACCCGGCCGTGCCGCCGACCGCGAAATCCACCGCCAGCGGGCTGCCGGTGCCGCCGTTGCGGGTGAAGGTGAAGACCAGCCCGCCGCCGGAATCCTCGGCCACCGTGTCCGGGGAAACCGCCAGCGCGACCTCCGGCAGCAGCCCGGTACCGCCGAGGGCGATGACAAACGGGTTCTCGTCGTAGTCGTTGCTGGCGATGGAAATCGTGGCCGCGCGCGCGCCCGCCGCGGTGGGGGCGAATTGCACGCTGAAAGTGGTCGTCCCGCCGGGTGCCAGCGTGGTGGCGGTGGCGGAGGTATCGAGGATGAAATCGCCGGGCTGCGCGCCGCCGGGCGTCACGGCGATGCCGGTGAGTTCCTCGCCGCCGTCGTTGCGCAGGGTGAGCGTGAGCGCCGCCGCCGTGCCGCCGATCACCGCGCTGCCCGCATCCAAGGGCGGCCCGCCGCTGGCAAGCTCGACGCCGCCCGCCTCCACCCCGATCTCTGGTGAGGGAAAGCCGGTGACGCGAACGAGATAGGCTTCGCGATTGAGTGGACCGGTGGAAATGGTGCCGAAGCCGAAGTCGGCAGCGGCGGTGTAACCGCCATAAACAAAATCGGAGTTTGGAAGGGATGCCACATGATAACCAAATCCCGCAGCGTTACCAACGATCTTCTTGGCCCACATGCAGTCACCATGGATGCTGAACATCGCAAAAAATGCGCTTTGTGAAGTGGAGCTTTCAAGTGCGGGGCAGCCCGCAATCGTTGTTTCGCTGGATCTCATGATTCCAGTGACGCCAATCATTCCGGATGGAGATGCGGAAATGCTGTTGACGCGATCACCAATCGAAAACGGCCCATCGCCGAGTTGCTTCTGCCAGAGGAAGTTTCCGTCCTTGTCGTATCTGACAAGAAAACCGGATGTTCCAATGGGAACCGGCATGTCGTCAACGCCCCCGAAATTCACACTTCCCGCGTAGCCCCCTCCAATGACTATGGAATCATCACGATTGAAAATTGCGGACTTAGTTAGACTTAGCACTGTAGATCCCTGAATGACTTTGTGCCAAACGGGCGCGGTTTGATTGAGCGTGTATTTGGCTAAGATTAACGTTCGACTGGTTGTCGTAATAGGAACGCCAATGTTGATGTTGGAAGCACCGGAAGATTCAATGCCAAGAATAAGATTATTGTCTCCGTCAACGTCTAGAAATTGAATAAGAACAGCATTGTTACCCACTAAAACCTTTAAATCTAAAACATTAAACTGCTGGTTTAGTCGGTAAGTAACTCCTTTACTGGTTGAATTACACGCAACAGGAATTCCAGAAATTTCAAAATTATGAAAACACACCCCACCCACAACCACATTCTGATCTCTATCCATGGTGAGCACGTCGATGCGATCTGTTCCACTGCCACCCCAATGCCCACCCCAAACCGACAAGCCCTGCTGGTTCAATTTGAACAGCAACGCATTGGATCCATTCGTGCTCGGTACCGTAAAACTCACACCATTATCGCTAAACGCTCCAGATCCCGTTCCGCCGACCCAGATATCACCGTTGGCGGCCACGGTGATGGCGTGAAGTTCGGTCCAGTTGTTGGTGGCGAGTTTCCTGACCCATTGGAGTTGGCCGTTGCCATCGAATTTGGCGACGAAGCCGGAGGGCACGGAGGTGCTGGTGGCGCTGAGTGTGGTGCCGTAGAAGTCCACGGTGCCGAGGAAGCGGCCGGTGGCATAGACGAAGCCGTCGGCATCGGTGGCGAGGGCGCGGGTGTCGGCGCTGCTGCTGGCCTGGGACAGGGTGCTGCGCGCCCACTGGGCCTGGCCGGGGACGAAGAGCGGTTCGTCGGTGGGGGCGGGTGCCAGCACCGGCGGCTCGTCGCCGGGCGGGGGCGGGTTTTTCCCGATCTGGCGGCGGACGATGCTGCGGAGGGTGGCGAGGTCCGGGCTGCCGAGCAGGGCGGAGCTGCCGGAGACGAGTTGCGGCAGCATGACGGGACGGCCGGAGGCGGCGGCATTGGCGGCGGCGAGATCGGCCACCTGGCGGAGCAGGCGGCGGTTGGCCGGGGCGTGGAGTTTCACCCGGTGCTCGAATTCCGCCGGATCGCCGAAGGCGGCCACGGCGCGCCGGTGGATGGCGTCGGCATCGGGCGCACGGCCGTCGTCGTCGTCGCGGACGATCCCGCGGTGCAGGGCGTTCCAGGCGGCGGGGTTTTCGCGCCAGAGGGTGAGCAGGCTTTCCTGCATCCGCGCGCCGGGCCCGGCATCGAGCGCGCCGGGCAGCAGGACGACGGCCAGCTCGCCGGCGGGGAATTCGTCGATGAGGCGGGCGTAGGATTCCTCGGCGCGACGGCAATAGCCGCAGGTGGGAGTGGTGACGGCAACCAGCAGGTGGCGGGCGTCGGCCGGACCGAGGCGCGGGAGTTCGTCGAAGGAGAAGTCGAAGCGGTCGTCGAGCAGGCGCAGGCGGCGGCCGGTGTCGGCGGCGGGGCCGGTGGTTTCGGCGGAGCCGGCGGCGGGCGCGGGCGCGTTACCGGGGGTGAGGAGCGGGGCGGCGTCGAGGTTGGCGATGGCCGGGGCGGGCGCGGGCATGGCCCCGGGCAAGGCGGCGGGCAGGGCGGCGCCCAGGGCGCAGGTAAATGCTGAAATGCTGAGATGCTGAAACGCTGAGATGCCTGCGGGCCGGGCGGCGAGGATCACGGCGGACACTGCCAGCGCGTGGACGGCCAGGCAGCCGGCACACCATGCGCCGATGACCAGCCCTTGCAGGCCGATGAACCACAAGGCGGCCCCGCCAATCAGCCCGGCCAGCCCGGCGAAGACGCGCCGCCAGCCGCAGCACAGCGCCACCGCCGCGGCCACATAGACGCCAGCCCCCCACAAGCCGACCGGCAAGCCCAGCAGCCACGCATGCCGCGACGCGGCGACCTGGTCACAGCCGGACCCAAGACACCCGCCGACGGCCACGCCCTGCCAGGAGTTCCAGGCGAGGTAGGTGGATAAGGTGGCTGCGGTGAGGAGGAGGAGGGGTGGGAACTTATGGGTGGAGTTCATGGGACAAACGGTTACGGCATGTTGCGGACCAAAGGAATGGAAGCAGCGTTGGAAGGGGGAATGCTTGGAATGGGGATAGGGGTAAAATTCGCGTGGTTTAGAGCAGGAAATGCGGAATCTGGCAAGGGATGAATTAAGACATTTTTCATGATTTGGGCTTCTGGGATTTGGCTCGCGCAAGACGAAGACAGGGGAACAACTGGACCCGTAGGTGCCAGTTATGGGGAGACGCGCGGTCGGGTGGATCATTGGTGTATTACAAGTTTTCCCCGATTTTGTGACAGGGGTTCGGAAGATTTTTTCAGAAATTTTTTCCTACAAATACCCCATGCTCCATGCACATTAGAATCATTCTTGACCCTGTTCAGACCGCCAGGCTCTCGCCAACTGGAAGAGCACCACCGCCGCTTCCGCAAAAAACCTACTGGGCCAGCGGCGTTGCGAATGAATTCTGGAATGCTCCCATCAATTTCCCGCTGCCAGCCTGACGCTGACGCGCGCGGAGGAAACCCGGCCGGAGTCGTCCATCGCCTGCAGTTCGTAGTCGCCCACAATGGGTTGCCA
>JALOUA010000316.1 GCA_025457625.1 Akkermansiaceae bacterium | reverse complement strand
AATCCCGTTGGGATTCAGGATGAACGCAGATGGAAGAAAGGATTGAGTGAGGTGTTCAAAGTTTCAGCCGCAAATCCTCACCAGTCCCGATTCTTCATCCCTCTTATCCGCGTGCATCCTGTTCATCTGTGGTTGAAATAATCCAAATGAAACAGCCTTGGAAAATCCGGCGAACCAAGTTTTCCGGCAGGACTTCCCTCCGCCTTTTTTGAAAAATTTTTCAAGTTTGCTTGGCATTCTTGGCGTCTTGGCGGTGAGAAAATCATGAATTCGGATGCATCCTCCCAGGCTTGAACCATCCTCCGCTTGCCCTCGGCCGCCGCTCCGCTACCGTCCGGCAGCCCGATGACCGATTCCTTCGTCCACCTCCACGTCCACACCGAATTCTCCCTGCTCGACGGCATGATCCGCAACAGGGATCTCGCCGCACGGGCGGCGGAACTCGGCATGCCGGCGGTGGCGATGACCGATCACGGCAACCTCTACGGAGCGATTGATTTCCATCAGAACTGCAAAAAGGCCGGCGTGAAACCGATCTTCGGCTGCGAGATCTATCTCGCGCCGCAATCGATGGCCGACAAAAAAGACCTCGTGGGCCGCAAGCGCGCCACCCACATGACGCTGCTCGCCGAAACCAACGAGGGCTGGAACAACCTCTCGAAGCTCGTTTCCAAGGGCCATCTCGAAGGCCTCTACTACGGCAAGCCGCGCGTGGACCGCGAGGTGCTGCGCCATTTTTCAAAGGGCATCATCTGCCTGACCGGCTGCATCTCCGGCCCGGTCAACGAGTGGCTGCTTGCCGGCGACGAACACAAAGCCCGCGAAACGCTCGCCGAACTCGTGGACATCTTCGGCAGTGAAAACACTTATGTCGAAATCCACCGCCACGACCTCGAACCGCAGCGCCGCGTCACGCCGGGACTCATCAAACTCGCCGCCGAAGCCGGCCTGAAAACCGTGGCCGCAAACGACGTGCATTTCCTCCACCGCTCGGACCACGAGGCGCACGACGTGATGATCTGCATCGGCACCGGCCACCAACTCATCGACGAGAGCCGCATGCGCTACACGCCGGAAGTGCATTTCAAAACCGCGGAGGAAATGCGCGCCCTCTTCGCCGAGATCCCCGGTGCCTGTGACGCCACGCTTGAAATCGCGGAGCGCTGCAACGTCGAACTCAAACTCGATTCCACCTCATCCGAGAAATACCCGCAGTTCGGCACGCCGGACGGCAGCCCGCGCGAGGAATACCTCATGCGCGTCTGCCAGGACGGCCTCGTCAAACGCTACGGCCCGGAAAAAGCCGCCCGGCCTGACATTCAGGAACGGCTGGAATTCGAAGTGAATACCATCAACAAGCTCGGCTTCGCCTCCTACTTCCTCATCACCGCGGACTTCATCCGCTGGGCGCGCGACCACGACATCCCGGTCGGCCCCGGCCGCGGCTCGGCGGCGGGTTCGCTCGCCTCCTACGCCATGGGCATCACCGACATCTGCCCGCTCCAGTTCGGTTTGCTCTTCGAGCGCTTCCTCAACCCGGAGCGCGTCAGCCCGCCGGACGTCGATATCGACTTCTGCCAGGCGCGCCGCGCCGAGGTGATCGATTACGTGCGCAAAAAATACGGCGAACGCAGCGTTTCCCACATCATCACCTACGGCACCATGGGCGCCAAGAGCGTGGTGCGCGACGTCGCCCGCGTGATGGGCCTTTCCTATGGCGACGGCGACCGGCTTTCGAAACTTATCGACCCCAAGCCGCTCGATGAGGACGACAAGAAAAAATACGCCGGCTCCATCCTGCGCCGCGAGGCCGACAAGAACACCGAACTGCGCGAAGTCGTCGAGGCCTCCACCACCTATCAGGAACTCTGGCAATACGCGCTCGCGCTCGAAGGCCTCAACCGCAACGTCGGCATCCACGCCGCCGGCATTGTCATCGGCGACCGCCCGCTCGACGAACACGTGCCGCTCACCCGCGGCAACGAGGGCGAGGTCGTCACCCAATACGACATGGGCGCCATCACCGAGGTGGGCCTGCTCAAGATGGACTTCCTCGGCCTGCGCAACCTCACCGTGATCCACGAGGCCGTGAAGCACATCCGCAGGCACACGCCGGATTTCTCCATTGAAAACGTGCCGCTCGACGACCAGCCGACCTTCGACATCCTCAACCGCGGCGAGACGATGGGCGTGTTCCAGCTCGAATCCGGTGGGATGGTCGAAACCTGCCGCAAATACGACATCCGCTCCATCGACGACATCATCGACCTGATCGCCGTCTATCGCCCCGGAGCCATGCAGTTCATCGACCAGATGCTCGATGTGAAAAAAGGTCGCAAGAAGCCGACCTACGAGCACCCGCTGCTCAAGGAAGTCTGCGGCAACACCTACGGCGTGATGATCTATCAGGAGCAGGTGCAGAACGCCGCCAAGCTGCTCGCCGGCTACACGCTCGGCGGTGCGGACCTGCTGCGCCGCGCCATGGGCAAGAAGGACCAGAAGAAAATGGCCGAGGAGCGCGGCAAGTTCGTCGAGGGTGCGGCGAAAACCAACAACATCGGGGAAAAACTCGCAGGCCAGATCTTCGACAAGATCCAGATGTTCGCCGACTACGGCTTCAACAAGTCGCACTCCGCGTGTTATGGCCACATCTCGTATTGGACGGCTTATCTGAAGGCGAACCATCCGGTCGAGTTCATGGCCGCGCTGCTCTCCAACGAAATCCACAACACCGACAAGATCGGCGTCTTTGTCTCCGAGTGCCACCGCATGGGCATCGAGATCCTGCCGCCGGACCTCAACGCGTCGCAACTGCGCTTCTCGCCGGAAGTCGCCCTCAACGGCGTCAAAGGCATCCGCTACGGCCTCGCCGCGATCAAGAACTGCGGCGAGGGTGCGATGGCCGCCGCCATCACCGAGCGCGAGCACAACGGCCCCTTCGCCTCGCTCGACGACTTCTCCGCCCGGCTCGATTCCAAGGTCGTCAACAAGCGCATCCTCGAAAACCTCGTCAAGGCCGGCGCGCTCGACTGGACCGGCGAAACCCGCGCCGGAATGTTCAACCGTCTCGAACAAGTCGTCGCCTCCGCCTCGTCCGCCCAGCGCGACAAGGCCTCCGGCCAGGTTTCGTTGTTCGACAGCCTCGATTTCGCCCCGCCGCCAGCCGCGAAATCCGCCGCCAACGAAGCGCCCGTCGAGGAATGGAGCAAGGACGACCGCCTCGCCCACGAGAAGGAATTGTTAGGTTTTTACGTCACCGGCCATCCGCTCGACAAATTCCGCGGTGTCATCGGCTCGGAGAAATACAAACGCCTCGGCCTGCTGGATGACCTCGACATTTCAAACCCGCGCGAGCGTTTCCCTTTCGCCGGCATGATCCGCTCGCTGGAGGCGAGGGTCACCAAGACCGGCAAACCCTTCGGCATCCTGCAAATCGAGGATTTCACCGGCAGCGCCGAAGTGATGCTCTGGGGCGAAACCTTCGTCCCCGCCCGCGACGCCGGGTTGATGGAACCCGGCAAAATCATCAAGCTCAAGTGCGCCGTGCAGGTGGACGACCGCACCGGCGGCCGCCGCCTCACCGGCTACGAGATCGCCGAGCTCAAGCCGAAACGCGCCTCGTCCAACGGCAAGGGCCCGCTCGAACTCATGCTCTGGACCACCCGCCACAGCGAGATGGACTTGTTGGAAATCCGCAACGCAATCGCCCAACATCCCGGCCCCACGCCGGTGCTGCTGCATTTCCAAAACAGCGCCGGCCGCCGCGTCACCGTCGCCGCCAACGAGTCATTCAACGTCAAACGCGGCGAGGCCCTCGAAGCCGC
>JALOUA010000315.1 GCA_025457625.1 Akkermansiaceae bacterium | reverse complement strand
TGAGCGAGGCGAGCAGGCCGAAGCCGGACTCCAACCGCGCCCCGGCGAAGCGCATGAGCCCGAAGCCCAAACCCCCGGCGGCCCCCGCGCCCGGAGTGCCTGCCGTTTCCATGCCGCCGGAAAGCCGCGCGATGGTTTCCAGCACGTTTTCCAACATGGGAATGGACGCGGCATCCGCACCTTTCTGCGGGCCGAACACCCGGGTCGCGCCCTGATTCCCTAACAACGGACTGTCCACATCACAGGCAGCGGTGACGGGCGGCAGCGGCATCCGCTCCGACAGATCAATGCGGGCCAGCTTGTCTAACAACCACGCGGGCGATGTCCGGAGCGGCCGATCATGCGCATCGAGAAACCGCACGCCGAGCGCGGCGGCCATGCCCGCCCCGCCGTCGTTGGTGGCGCTGCCGCCCAGACCGATCACCAACCGCCGGGCTCCGCATTGTTCGATGGCATGGCGCATCATTTCGCCGGTGCCGAAGGTGGAGGCGCGCAGGATGTCGCGTTCCTCCGGCCGGATCCGCCACATGCCGGAAGCCTCCGCCATCTCGATGACCGCCAGCGGGCCATCCGCGGCCTCCGCCATCAGGTAGCGGGCGCGGACCGGACGCCCCAGCGCATCGTGAGCGGGTGCTTCGAGCCAGCGTCCGCCAAGCGGAATTTCCAGGGATGCCGCGAAGCCCTCGCCGCCATCGGCGATGGGATGGATTTCCACGGCCGCCTGCGGAAAGCGCGCCGCCATCCCGCGGGCCAGGGCGGTGCAGACGGCCGCCGCATCCAGCGAGCCCTTGAACTTGTCGCAGGCGATCAGGATGCGCGCGGGCGAATGCGGCGGTGGTGCGAGCATGGGCGGGATGGGGCATCCGAACATCCCTCATGGCGGACCGCAAGAACCGACGCGAATTTGCCGGTTGACCATGATCCGGCCGGGCGTCACCGGCGCAAGCATGTGGGTTGCCCGTCGGATCAGACGGTGTAGGGTAAGCCCGGCATGAAAACGAAGCTGATGATTCACGGATGCTGGGCAGTGGCGGTTTTCGCCGCGTTCAGCCTGGGTTCACGAAAGGCCGGGCCGGCATCGGGCGCAGGCGATACCGGGCGAACGGATGGTTCACAAGCCACCGCCCGGCCCGATGGATCCGGACCGGAAATCCGTGCGTCCAGGACCCGCGAACGGCTCAGGGAGAGCAGCGACCCGAGCAAACTCAGCGCATGGTTCGGTCCCGTCGCTTCCGCCTCCGGAAACTTGGATTCGCTCGCCGCCCAAGCGCTGAGAGATCCCAATCCGATCAAACGTCGCCTTGCCTTCAGCCGCCTGCTTGAGGCACTCACCCCGGAAAACGCGGAGTCGATCCGCTCGCAATTGGTGTCCCTGGGAGCCAGTGACGACCAATGGCGGGACTTTCACTACAGTTGGGGCGCCCTTGCCGGAAAGGCCGCCTTTGACCATGCCGCCACCAGCGAAGAGCGGGATTTGGCCGCCACCATGACCGGCTGGGCCGCCGCGAATCCGCAGGAAGCGCTCGCCATGCTCAACAATCTTCCCCGGGAAATGCATGGGCAGCGCGACGAACTCACGGCCAGCGTCGTTTCCGGCATCGCCCATCACGACGCGGCCATGGCCACCGACCTGGTTCTCCGGCTCGGTCGCGAAGGAAATGGCAAGGCCGGGGATTTGATGGAAATCGTGGCCAGGGAAACCTTCCGCACCCAAGGCCCCGGGCAGGCTTCCCAATGGGCGGAATCGCTTCCCGACGGACCCTTGAAAGGCACTGCAATGGGCCGCATCGCCGAATCCTACGCCAGAAAGGATCCCATGGCTGCGGCACAATGGGCGCAGCGTTTCGCCTCGAATGACTATGCCTCGCGGACCATCGAAGTGATCGGCGAACGGTGGGCGCAGAGTGATCCCGTGGCAGCGGTCGGTTGGCTGGAGAACCTCCCGGCGGGCAATGGCCAACTGGCAGGACTCCGCAGTGTTTTCGGCGATTGGGAAGACAGCGACCCCGCCGCGGCGGGCCAGTATCTTCTGGCCATGCCGCAGTCCGCCCAACGCGACTCGGCGATCAGCGGCTTTGCCACGGGTTATGCCTGGCAGAACCCCCAGCTCGCCATCGCCTGGGCGCAGGACATCGCCGATCCAACCCTCCGCCAGAATTCGCTCGTTCGGTCAGGACAAGCCTATTTCTCAAGGGATCCCGACGGCGCGCGCGCCTGGCTCGAAACAAGCGGATTGCCAGCCGACGCCAAGCAGCAGGTCACCAGCCCTGACAACCGGCGCTGAAGCGGGCATGCCCCCCGGCGAGTCCGGCTTCCGTGGCGGATCGCGTCGATCACGCGATGGATTTTCTCATCCATGCGGCGGACTCCCTGATCGCGGCCGAGACGGCGAAGGTCGCCGGGGGTGGGATTGGAAAATCTGCCATTGATGCCCGCCGCGAATGATGCCGGGCTTCGTTACAAAAAAGAACCCGGCGGAAACCGAGGGCATGGGGGGAGATGCTGGCCTCGGGTTCCGCCGGGGTTCTTGTCCGGGGAGTGTGTCATCGTGATTTCCTCAGGGGGGATGAGGAGGCTCGCGGCAACAGGAACAACTTATCCCTTTTCCGGCCGTTCCGGTATTCCGCGAACGCGTGTGCGGGTTCGCGGAGGGGCGTCCTGAGAAAAAGCCACCCGGGGTCGGGCGGTGTGGTGTCCGCAATGGCAAGCCCCATCAAATCAACAGCCGTCACGTGTCATGACATTTGAAGAAACCCGGACAAAAACGCAAAAACCCTTCGCCAGACGCTTGATTTTCAGCGGGTACCCCGGCTTGGACTCGAACCAAGGACCAATTGATTAAGAGTCAACTGCTCTACCAACTGAGCTACCGAGGCATGGGATGGGCGGGACTCGCGGATTTGTCTGGTCCGCAATGAGGCGCGCGTGGGGGTTTGGTATCGGAGCGCCAATGGCAGGGCAAGGGGAAATTTCACGAGGTGTTTTCCGTCCGACGAATGCGGGTGCGCGGAGGGCGCTACTGCATCGAAGCCCGCAGTTTGCGGACGAGGCGGGCGTCGTCACGGCGGCCGGCTTGGTTGAGGGCCTCGATCAGGTTGTTGAGCAGGCGCAGCAGCACCGTGCCGGGATCCGCGGAGTGGCGCAGAATGGCGCGTTCCTGCCGACCGATTTCGGGATCCTCCAGCAGCGTCGCCTGCAGGTGGAGTTGGCCGCGTGAGAAACAATCGACAATGATCGGGAAACCATCCTCGTAGATGCGGCAGAGGAAATGCCCGGGAAAATTGACCGCCTCCACCACGAGATCGAGCCGGCGGGCGACCAGCAGGAAAATGAGCGCGAGGCCGAGCGGATTGGAGCGGCCTTCGGCGATCGACCATGCGAGGTCCGAGTTCCGTGGATCATGATATTCCGTTTCGTTTCCGACGAAGCGATCTTCTTCAAAAAGGAAGGCACGGAGTTCGTTGGCGCAGGCGACACCCGCGGCATCGGCCTCCTCCGCGAGGAGATCGAGCGCATCGGAGAGCGGCTGGCGGATGGAGGTGCCGTCATGCAGGAAATCCGAAATCACCCGCAGCATGGCCTCGAGCGCGTCCCAATCCTCGCCCAACGCGGCGGCTCCCCCCGTGGGCACCTGCCAATCGCGCTCAAGCGCGGCGCGGCGCGCCGGTTGCAGCAGCTCGGCAAGCAGCTTGCGGTCGGCGGGCTTGAGCGCGCCGGGCCGGCTGGCCAGCCAGTCGCTGAGATCGCCGCCATGGAGTTGCAGTCGCTCGCTCACGCGCTGGCGGACCTCCGGCGTGTCATCATCGAGCAGGCGCAAAAGGGCATCC
>JALOUA010000060.1 GCA_025457625.1 Akkermansiaceae bacterium | reverse complement strand
AGCAGGGATTTGAGGAAATCCTGGTTTTGCTGCGGCGGATCGAGTGTGTCCTTGAGCAGGATGGGATGCCGGGCCGCCACCCGCGAGGACAGCAGGCGGAACGCGGGGATGACTTCCATGTCCGTGCCATCCGCCACCGTGACGAGCACCGCCTCATCGCGCGCATTCACCGCTTCCACCGCCGCGTGGTCATTCGGATCAATCTCCACCACCCCGGATTTCTCATAGATGATCTCCGGCTTGAAGTCGCCCATCCCGGAAATCTTGTGCGCCAGCGCGTTCCAGCGGTCCTGCGTGGTGAACACCCGCACCGTGTTCTCCCCGCCGAGCGCATGGCCCATGATCGTGACCGGCGAGCTACGACGCCTCTCGTAGGAAAACGGATCGTAGGAGGGGGTAAAAGCAACTGCTGCCTGCATCATGGTGGCTGGGACGATCTGTCCCAGCCCGTGGTTGGGACAACCTGTCCCAACATCCCCGAACACGCTGCCCGTCCACTCCGCGGAGCATTTCCCTTTCTGCGGATTCCTCAAAATATATCCCAACTGGTGCTTCAAATCCTCCCCATCCCTCACAATATGATCATAGTATTCTTCCTGCCAGAACGTGCCGGATTTCCCGAGCATCCGGTTCGCTTCCTTTGCCGTGTGGGTTTTCATCGCCTGGAGGATGTTCTCCAGTTCCTGTCCTTCATGCGGAGTGATCAGCGCATGAACGTGGTTCGGCATCACCGACCATGCCAACAGGTCGTAACGATCTCCATCAAAGTGTTTCAGTGCCTGCACCATCATGTCGGCGACCGCCGGGTCTGCCAGCGGTTGGGGGCCATCCGCGCCGTGCAGAGCGGGTTCGATGATGGTCTCGGTCAGGGTTTGGATCTCAGCGTGCAAGTTGCGGAGAGAATCGCTGGCATCGCGCGAACCAGCGCGGTGTTTCTCTTTTGTGATCTGTTCCAGCAGGATGGATTTTTTCCGCTCGTAATCCTTGAGGACGGAGACGGGCAGGGCGTCCTTGACGCGGAAGGTGACAGCGTAAGTGGCTCCGGGAATCCGCCAGTGAGGAAGAAAAGTGGAGCTGCGTTTTTCGAGTTTCGACCAATCGGGGCGGATGGTGTCAGCGAAACGCGGACTGTGTCGCCGATGCCGTCGGCCAGCAGCGAGCCGATGCCGATGGCGCTCTTGATGCGGCCGTCCTCGCCATCGCCGGCTTCGGTGACGCCGAGGTGGATCGGGTAGTTCCAGTCCGGCCCCTCGGCATCGAGACGGGCGACCAGCAGGCGGTAGGCCTCGATCATCACTTTGGGGTTGCTGGCCTTCATTGAGAAAACCAGTTGATGATAACCGTGGTCGCGCGCGATGCGGGCGAATTCGAGCGCGCTTTCCACCATGCCCAGTGGCGTGTCGCCGTAGCGGTTCATGATGCGGTCCGAGAGCGACCCGTGGTTGGTGCCGATGCGCATGGCGCGGCCGGACTCTTTGCACAACCGCACCAGAGGCGTGAACTCCTCGCGGATGCGCTCGAGTTCCTCCTCATACTGCGCATCGCTGTATTCGCGGATTTCGAACTTCTTCTTGTCGGCGTAGTTGCCGGGATTGACGCGGATTTTTTCCACCCATTTGGCGGCTTCGAGCGCGGCATCGGGTTTGAAATGGATGTCGGCCACCAGCGGCACCTGGCATCCCGCGGCCCGCACCTCGCGCGCGATGTTTTCGAGATTGGCGGCGTAAACCTTCGTCTGCGCGGTGATGCGGACGATTTCACAGCCGGCATCGGCCAGTTCCAACACCTCGCGCACGCAGGCCGCGGTGTCTCGCGTGTCGGAAGTGATCATCGACTGCACGCGGATCGGGTTGTTTCCGCCCATGCCCACATTCCCCACCCGCACCTCGCGAGTGGGGCGGCGGGTGTGGTGGAGGAAGTCGGGGCAGTAGCGCAGCGGTGCGGCGGGGTTCATCTGCAAGGGCTATAGCCGAGAAACCACGGACCGGCAACGCCCGCGTGCGCTCCGGCTCACTGAGACCCGGCCATAAGCCCGTCGCCGGGAGTCACCGCCACCCGGCCGAATCCGGTGGTGGCACCGGATGGAACCGGGCGGCGGCTTGTCACAAGTTCCCACTCCGCATTCAGCGCGGCTTGGGCCGGGGGGAAGTCCGCGGCAGTCGTCGTCACGCCGGCGTCGCTCCACGGGCCGGCCGGGCTTTCCGCGAAAAGTGGCTGATAGATTTCCGGATCGAAACGCAAGCCCGCCCGGCGGCGCGGATAGACCAGTGTCTGATAGAGCGTGCCGCTTTCCTCGACGAGCGAGAACGACGGCAGGCCGAGACCGTCCGCGAGGGGCACGGCAGCCCCGGACCTGGGGTGGGTGCCAAAGGCATATTCGAGGAAATTGGAAAGTCCGTCGCGGTCGGCATCGGCGAAAAGATCGGAAATTGCCGGGTTGTCGAGTTCCGCCGCATCGAACCATCGGGCTTGCCAGCGGGCCACGGTGCCGGCGGCGAAGATCACGGTGAATGGATCGCCGGATGCGGTGGGATTCGTTTCACCCGGGCCGAGAAATGCCGATGCCTGCAGGGTGACGCGGTGGATGCCCGTTGCGGTGAATCCCCACCACATGTGGGTGTGGGTGCCGGCCGCGTAGTAATATGAGTTTTCCACGCTGCTGTCGAAGGTGCTCATCCAGATGGTGGGTGGCTGGCCGCTCGTCGAGTTCCACATCGAGAAATGGGATGCCTTGCCGTGCGGTGGCTGGTAATCGACGAGGGAAATGCGGATGTAGGGACGGGCGTTTCCTTGAGGCACGCGGGAATCATTCGGAATGTATGAGCCGAAGGTGCCGGCGGCTTGGTCGTTGTCGAAACCCGGCCAGGCTTCGCCAATTCCCGGCGTGCCCTGCACCGCGCGCCAGACCGGGGCACCCGGTTCGGCTCCGATGAAATCGAAACTGCCGCTGGCAGGCCGGAGGGCGCGAGCACCGGATTCCGCCGGGTTGGTGGATGAATAGGGCTTGTCCGAGAGGGCAAGGAAGGCGGCGGTGGGAGCGAACACGCCATCGGGGGAGTTGGTGGGATCCGATGTGAAGTCGGAAGTCCGCAAGGCGACATTCCACGCACCATTCTCGTAGTGGTTGCGGATATCGACGTGCCCGCCGATGGAAATCAGGCCGGAATGGGCCATGGGGGCAAGGAGAGGCAGCAGGGAAATGATCGATTTCATGGCAGGCCGGGAACTTGGGCGATGTTGATGCCGGCTTCGGTTTTGCGTTTCATGGTGGCGGCGGGGATGGATGTCACGCTGGCGTCGGCAAAGAGGTAGTTGGCGCGGCCCTTGGCCTCGTTGCGCTTGCCACTGCCGCCGAAACGCCCGGGCGCGATGTCCGCGGCGACGGCGGACCAATTCGTCCAGAGGTTCGAGTGGGTGTGGTCGTTGTCGGGACCGATGCCCCAGCCGTCGGCGCAGATGAAGGCGAGGATGGTCCGGGCCGGATCGGGAATCAGGCCGGGCCGGTTGCGCGGCGGGCCGATGGGTTCGCCCCACTCGCCAATCTCCGGCACAAACAGGAAGCTGTTGAGAATGTAGCTTGTGCCACCGGCGTTCAGCCGTTCTTTCGCACGTGGGTCCGCCGGGCAGATCCGCGTTTCATCATAGTCCCCGAGATAATCCTCCAGCGCGCCCACCCACATTCTGTCCATGTCCCTCTCGCTGTGGGATGTTTCGGGAAAGCTGCCGCCGTGATCATTGGCATAGGCATACAAGGCCACCCCGATGTTGCGCAGATTGTTCATGCACCTGGCCTCGCGAGATGCGAGAAGCGCGCTGCGGGCACCCAACGCGGCCACTGACGCCAGAGCCACGACGAGTGCGATGACCACCAGCAACTCCACCAAGGTGAAGCCGTTCCGGGTTCGGGCAGTCGGTGCGATGTGCATGATGGGTAAAACAGGTGTCATTCCGGGAGTCCACGTGCTGTCACAAGGCGGGAGTCCTGCCGCGATCGGCGCGGACAGGTTCTTGAGCGGTGGCCGCCTGTTCCCACCAATCAAGTGCGGCTTTCGGCGGCAGCCACGGTTTGCCTTTCGGCAGGCGGCGGATGGCCCGCCAGCATCCTTGTCGCCAAGCACTGCCTGCCGTGGCGTCGATCCAGCGCTCATAGCCTGCGATCCACCGGATCAACGGCAGTGCGGCACACCAGCGCTCGTCGGCCGGGCCGTGGCGGCCAAACTCACGCCCTGGTATGGGTGGAACCTCACTCTTCCACAGGGCGATGCGCCCATGATCCCTTGAGAAAACCACTCCCGGCAGCATGCCGTCCATCGGCACCCACGAGGCCACCGCACCATGAAGCTCGATCAACCCGCCTTCCCACGCCAAGCGGTAGCAGCTCGTGCCGGTCAAGCCCGGCGAGGGCAGCCGGGCCATGCCGTAGCGCACGAGCAGGTTGCCAGCCGGGTGCCGCACGTCGTGGCCCCACCAGACCATTTGCTGGGCCAGCCCGCGTGCGGCATCGCCCAACACCCCGGAGTGTCGCGTGGCAGCTGAATTCATGCGCTGAAAATTTACTGAAGAATCAAAGATGCAAGAAAATAAAAAATACTCTTGCAAGTAATATGCGTTTATTGGAGTGGTTCTGGCGTCACACGTCCTCACCACCATGAAACTGAAACACACGCTACTCCCATTGTTGTTCTCATCCGTCCCGGTCCAAGCGGCATCGCTGGTCACGGGCGGGCACATCGACTTCCCGGCATTCGGTTATGTTTCGAACGCCGAAGTCACCGCGGACCCCACGCTCACCCAGGGCTTCGAACCCCATATCCACAACGAGGGAGGCGCCGACGGCGCGATCATCGACGGCGTCCGGGTGGAGGACGATACCGAGTTTGAGCCGGACGAACTGATCGTCGTAGGCAGGAAATCGTCCACCATCACGGTGGGTTCGACCACCTACTTCTGGCTGCCGGAGACGGAAGCGCAAGCCGCCGCCCAAGGAGTGCCCTTCGTCGGCATCGGGTTGGAGGAACTGGCAGTTTCCGATTGGGTTGGCGGCACCGTCACCCTGAGCCTGCAATCATTCAGCGGTCCGGGGGAATTCCTGTTGTGGCAGGATGACGGATTCGGCGGAGAAAACATTTTCCTGGATACGGCCAACAACATCATCTCGTTCACACTCACCGCCGGCAGCCACACCCATTACAACTGGGGCTTCACGAATGAAGGCTTGTTTGATCTGGGGTTCGGCATTTCAGGCACGCACGTGGACGATGGTTTCCAGAGTGGCTCGGCGACCTACACCATCGCGATTCCCGAGCCCTCCGCGGCTCTGCTTGGCACCCTTGGCGTGCTCGGCCTGCTGCGCCGACGGCGGTGATATCACCCGCTGCCCCCATCCTGATGAAGAACGCCCGCACGGCCGATACCGTGCGGGCGTCTTGATTGAAGTTATGATATTGATTGGAAACTCAAACGAGCCGCGCGGCGAGCAACTCGCGCTGGAAGATGAGTTCCTTGGGCATGTGATCGTAGAGATCGATGAAAAACTCGCCCTGGCTGACCAGTTCGGCCTTCCACTCGCTGCGGTTGAAGGCCATGGCCTTGTCGAAGTCCGCCTCGGTGAAGCCGTCGAGCCCCTCGATATTGAAGTCCTCGAAAGCGGGAATCCACCCGATCTGCGTTTCATGGCCGGCGGCGGCGCCGTGGCAGCGCTTGATGCACCACTCGATGACGCGCATGTTCTCGCCGAAGCCCGGCCACAGCCACTTGCCGTCCTGATCCTTGCGGAACCAGTTCACATGGAAGAATCGCGGCAGGTGCTTGAGGTATCGGCGCATTTCCAGCCAGTGGGCGAAATACTCACCCATGTTGTAGCCGCAGAACGGCAGCATGGCCATCGGATCGCGGCGGACCTTGCCGATGTTGCCAAAGGCCGCGGCGGTCATCTCCGAGCCCATCGTCGCACCGAGATAAACCCCGTGGCTCCAGTTGTAGGCCTGGAAAACCAGCGGCATGGTGGTCGCGCGGCGGCCGCCGAAAATGATGCCGTCGATCGGCACGCCGTCGGGATCCTGCCATTTGGGGTCGATCGAGGGACATTGCGAGGCGGGCGCGGTGAAGCGCGCGTTGGCGTGGGCGCAGACGCGGCCGCAGTCCGGCGTCCAGTCCTGGCCGGTCCAGTCGATGGCGTGGGCCGGCGGTTCGCCGTCCATGCCCTCCCACCACACGTCGCCGTCGTCGGTGAGGCCGACGTTGGTGAAAATGCAGTTTGCCGTGATCGATTCCATCGCCCGCGGGTTGGTGGTGTAGGCGGTGCCGGGAGCCACGCCGAAGTATCCGGTTTCCGGATTGATCGCATGCAGCTTGCCGTCCTCGTGCGGCCACAACCACGCGATGTCGTCGCCGACGATGGTGGTTTTCCAGCCGGCGTCCTGATAGCACTTCGGCGGGATGAGCATGGCGAGGTTGGTTTTGCCACAGGCCGACGGGAAGGCGACCGACAGATAAGTCTTCTCCCCCTCGGGATTCTCCACGCCGACGATGAGCATGTGCTCGGCCATCCACTTGTGTTCGCGGGCGATGTTGGAGGCGATGCGCAGCGCAAGGCATTTCTTGCCCAACAGCGCGTTGCCGCCGTAGCCGGAGCCATAGGACATGATCTCGCGGGTGTCGGGGAAATGCACGATGTACTTGTCCTCGTTGCACGGCCATGAAACGTCGGCCTGCCCGGGTTCCAGCGGCGCACCCACCGAGTGCAGGCAGGGGATGAAGTTGCCGAAGCCATCGCGCTTTTTATCGATCCTGCCGGCCGCCTCATCTTCAAGCCGCTTGAGCACGTGCGAGCCCATGTGCGTCATGATGCGCATGTTGACCACCACGTAGGCGCTGTCGGTGATCTCGATGCCGATCTTGGCGAGCGGCGAGTCGAGCGGGCCCATGCAGAAGGGGATGACATACATCGTGCGGCCCTTCATGCAGCCCTTGAATTTCTCCATCAGCGTGGCGCGCATTTCGGCGGGATCCGCCCAGTGGTTGGTGGGGCCGGCCTGGTCGGGCCGCCGCGAGCAGATGAACGTGCGGTCCTCGACGCGGGCGACGTCCGAGGGTGTCGAACGCGCGAGGAACGAGTTCGGGCGTTTCTCCGGGTTGAGGCGGGTGAAAGTGCCTTTCTCGACTGCCATGGATGTGAGGCGGTCCCATTCGGCTTGCGAGCCGTCGCACCACTCGACCGAGTCGGGCGTGCACAAGGCGGTCATGTCCTCCACCCATTTCTGGAGGGCGGCGTGGGATGTGTTGGATTTGCTCATAGCGTGGGCAATGGAGCGGCGGACCTGCAACTTGGCAATGACATGCGGTAAAGCGCCCGAAATTTGCCAGAAAATGCGCAGCAGCGCGGCACGGTAGCCAATTTGCAACCCGGCTGCGGCGGATGAACGCATTCGGCGGCCATCCTGAGGAAGATCAGGCAGGGCCGCACGCAGCAGGCCCGGGGGGATGGATTTCCCCACCGGGAAAACGGGAGCAAAAAATGCGCTGTTTAACAGATTCCGGGAGTTGTTCTCCGCATCTTGGGCGTTTCATGCTGACGTGCATTGGTGTGAATCAACGTGCGAAGTGGTGAGCCCTGCCCTTGCGGATCCCAACAGAAAACCCCTCATCCCATGAAAGCCCCCTTTGAGTTGGCAGGATTGGTTGCCTTGGCTGGCATGTTCCCCGCCGCCCCGGCATTCGCGGCGGTAAACATGATCTCTGTCGAACACAGGGTTTGGGGAGACGCTGGCGCGAGCGGAGGGATACTGAACACCTATGATGAAACCGGACCCGCTGCGTTATCGGGTGAGGCCTTCGGGACGGGGGAGAGTCCCTTCCACACAGAATTCTTTTACGTGTCCAGCTCGGCCAGTGATTGGTCGGTCAACGCCTTCAGGGATGGTGATGCTTTCCATGCCAACGCGCATGCCCAAAACCGGTATGTCTTCAAACCCCGCTCCCGGGAACTTTCCATCTCCCTGAGTGGCGTGATAGGTGTTTGGTGGTTCGAGAACGACGCGCAAATGACACTTTCCGACCTCAGCACCGATTCCCTTGTCAGCATTTACCGGTCTCCCTCCTTGACCGGCATAAGTCCTTTTCCGGATGATTCGCTGGACATGCGTGATTACCCGTTCCAATGGGAATCGACCGTGGAGGTGGATCCTGATCATGAATACGAGTTGATTCTTCATGTCGGTGCCCATCGTGGCGAAGGCGGGCGAGGCTCGGCATTGCTCACGCTCACTGCCATTCCCGAACCCGCCAATGCCTTGCTGGGCGGCATGGCCGCCTTGCTGATCTGCGGCCGCAGGCAAAGATAGTCTTCCCTCCATTTCCGGTCCACCCGTCCCGGTCGGTGGGAGCAGGCGGCGGATCCGCAGTCAGTCGTGCGGAGGCTGCGCTCCATCGACTTCCCATTGACCTTCGTGCGCAGCCAATATAGGCCGCTCGCATGTCGAAACAGATTCTCCAGCTCCGACCGCTTCGGACGAGTGGTCTTGATGGTGGTTTTTCGAGGAGTCGTCATTTGTTCCGTGGTGTGGTGTTTCGTTCTTTGCGCGGAGTGGCAAATCGGGGTGAAAACCACACAAAAAAACGCGGAATCCCCCACAGGGCCTGTAGCTCAGCGGTTAGAGCAGGGGACTCATAATCCCTTGGTCCAGGGTTCGAATCCCTGCGGGCCCACCTTTTTATAATAAGCCACTTACGGATATTTCTGATCTAACAAATATTTCAAAGGTGCCCATATAGTGCCTTATCAAAAATTCGGACCGTAATTGGTGTGCGGATAGGCGAAAAGCGACGGAATGGGACGCGCTTACTCCATGACGCGGATCTGCCGTTCCTGCCATACACGGGACCCATGCCCGGTCTCTCCCTTGGTCTCTCCCTGCCCTGTGGTTCATCTCTCCTGCCCTACGGCATGGGTTTCAGTTCCTTCCTCCTCGCACCTCGCTTTGTCGATTCAAGCCACCGCGCGGGCCGTTTCCCGCCACTTGTGAATCGCCCCATCGGATGCCAGCATCTAGTCTGTGCCAACTGAATCTCAAATCGCCCCTATCCCTGAGATTGCCGTTGATCCTGCGCTGGAATCCCTGTCACGGGTGCCTCTGGATATTTCGGGTTCTCGTGGTCCTCTGCCAGGCGTTGACTTTGTTCCTACCTGCCAGCCGCCGACCCTTTCCCCTGGTAAAGGCGCGGGCCGAAACCTGAAAATCCAGCAATGCCGGCACCGCGTGATGGGTTGGGCGCTGCGCGAGCGGGTGATCCAGCTCCATTGCTTCGAGGGGAAATCGTTGCGCGAAACCTCGTGCCTGCTGGGTCGGTCCTACAAGCGTGTGACCTCTGTTTGGGCTTCGATCTGCCGGGACGTGAACGGCGGCAAGGCCATGCCCGAGGCCCATCGGGAAGCGGTGCGGGCCTATCTGGACCAACATTACCGGCGGGTGATAGAAGGCGCTCAGGGGCTCCTGGGTGAAGCGGCGGCCTACGGTGCTGTGGTGGTCGCGGCCGGGAAGGCGCTTGCCGAGCTGCACGGAATCAAGCCCGAGGAAGTGCTGCCGGCCGGTTTCTCCCTGGAGGACGTCGGGCGCGAGGTCCGGGTGGTATCGCCCTTGCTTATTGACCGGCTCGACCAGGTCAAGGCGCTCGCCCCTAATTTCGGGGATGCCGATGGAGCCCGTGCTGGCGCTCGTGCCCGGTGGGATGCCACTCGGGTGGGGCCCGTCGAGGGATCTCCGGTGTCTCCGGTGGCTGCCGAAAGCTCGCAGGTCAAGATTGGTGGCGTGCCGGTGGACGGGCTGCTGAAGGACACGGGCTGATGCGGGTGGGTCAACGTGTCGTGGAGCGCGCACAAATCGATGGTGCAGACGCAGCGCTCGCTTCTGTTCCGAAGGTGGGCGTTCCGGGTGGTGATGGCACAGAAGGGACCAAATAATCCCCCGTCGTTTTTTGGCGTTTCCGCATGGTGGAATCCTTGCGGTTTCGCCAAGAATCGGGTGCTGAAAATAGAAGCGGGAGGGACCGAGAAACCACTGGAATAGATAGCACGTCAGAGCGAACACACCGCTCATGGATACCACGCCTCGTCCCGCTGTTCCGGTCGCCATTCTCGTCCGGGTTTCCACCAAGCGTCAGGAAACCGAGCGTCAGGTTCACGAGTTGCGTGCCGTGGCAGAGGTGCGGGGCTGGTCCGTCGTCGAGGTGGTCGAGGAGGATGGAGTGTCCGGTGCGGCGAAGGATGCCGACCGGCACGGGCTGGCTCGGGTGGAGGCGTTGGCGGCGGCGGGCGCGATCCGTAAGGTGCTGGTGCACGAGGTTTCGCGGGTCGGCCGCCGGCCTGCGGTGGTGCATGGATTCGTGGAGCGCCTGCTCGACCTGAAGGTCTCCCTCTATTGGAACTCTCAGAACGTCGAGACGATGCTGGATGGCGGTAAGCGCAACCCGTCGGCAGGTATGATGCTGGCGGTCCTGGCCGAGATGGCGCTGGCCGAGCGGGAAACTCTGCGGGAGCGTGTGCTGTCCGGTCTGGATGCGGCACGGCGGGCCGGGAAGGTGTTGGGTCGCCCAATGGGCACCACAGTGCCGCCGGAGCAGTTGCTGGCGAAACACGCCGACGTAGTGCGCCTGCTGCGGGCTGGGAAGAGCCTGCGCGATGTAGCGGCGCGGACCCGTAAAGGCGCGTCAACGGTCAAGCGGCTCAAGGCGCTCCTGCGGGCGTCGGACAGGTCAGCCTGATGCCTTTGGCCACCCCACCCCACCACCCTTTTTTGGTTCCATCACCCTTTACAGCCGTTCTCAGCGCTTGGGCTTTTTCGACGAGGGCTTCCACGCCCGATAACACTTCACCGATGAATTTGACTTTGAGATTAACGGAGACGGTTCCTGCGACTCGCTGGCGGATCGTCCGTATGGCACCTCGTCGTCCGTCAGATACAGTCTTGGGTCGCGTGGCGGACTGATCTTCTGGCAAGACGGACTTGGAGAAGTCGAGGGTGAGTTGGCGTTTGTCTTCATAGGACTTGCCGGGTTGCTCCACACGAAGCGCTTGCTTGCCGATGGCGTCAAGGAGGGATCAGCGCTCCTTCTCGGGCCGCCCACGCAAGTATTCCCGCATCTGCTCCTGTCCCGCTTTCACCTGTGCCGCGGCCTGCTCTCGCGTGAGCGGCGGCATCGAGGATAAGACGGATGCGGGCAGCGGCTTCGGCGGGAAGACGGGCGAGGCTTTCATCGCTGAGAACATGCGGGATAGTGCCATAGCCGTCAACGGCCAGCTACGACATCCCACGCGGCGATGTCCCGGCTTTGCCGCGAGGACAACTGTGGTTGGTGGCACCCTGCCCCCCCTTTTTGGTTCCATCCGGTTTAGTCGGAATTGTGCTGATCGTGGGTCGGCCGTCCGAGGCGCTGGATGGTATTGTTCAGACCGTCATTCGGTTCGGGTAGTTGAGTTCCCCTTTCAGGTTGAACAGCGGCCGGTTGGTCGGCAGCGGTTTCCCCTTGGCGTCCTTCCACATCGGCAGCAGGGCTTCCTGTAGTTCTGGGGGCCAGTTGTCCGGGGCCACTCGGGTTATTTCCCTCTCGTCCAGCTTGGTTGCTTCCGGCGGGAGCGGGGTCGCTAGTCCAAACATGATTTCCTCGTTGCTGGGCGGATGTTCCAGGTGGGGTGAGGACGGGGTGAGAGAAGCTGATGAGTTCACTGCTTTTGGTGCCGGCGGGGTGAAGCCCAACTTCTCCCACAGGTCCGGGGGCCACGTCTCAGGTGGGCCTTCGTCCATCCGGTCCGCGTCCTTCTTGCTGAAGGTTCCCGCCATCTGGGCGACTCGCATTGCCATCAGGATTTGCAGTTCGTCCGGGGGCCACTGGACTGTCTTCGGCGTGGCGGACGCGCTTATCGGCACACGTTTTCCGGGTGAAGCGGGGTGATTTGCTTCGAGCCACTGGGTGAGTTCGAGGGGGCCGGTGATCCGACGGGCACAATCCCATGGAAGGGACAGGGCGAGCTGAAGCAGAACATCAGGATCGTCATCGGCGGCAGCCAACGCTTGCGCGGGTGAGCGGTCATACTCGGGCGCGGGCAGATGGGCGCAGATATAATCGATTTCATCAAGCAGGGCTGCGTAGATGGAGCGCTTGGGACCGGTGCTTTTCTCTTCCCCTTGATAGAGGGCCTGCATGAGTTCACCGCCGATTTGCTCGCCGTGCCAATATACGGCGAGCGAATAGTAAACATCGAGGCCGCCGTGTGCGGTGATTTCGTCCCATGGGATGGTATACCCTCCCATGGTGATTCCTCGGGAATTCAGCGTCACCTCACTCACGCGTTCCTGATGAATGCGCATTTCCCTCTCTATCCGACTGCTGCAGTCGACTGCATACACCGTGCCACGCCAAGGCGGCGAGGGTGGCTGTGAATACTGCCCGAGTGTTTCGTCCTGATCGGTGAAAGTGGCGGCGTGCAGCAATGTGTTGCCTTCTTCGTCTGGGGCGGGGCCATGAATCTCCACCCGAATCTCCGAGTAGCACACGTGTTCCTCGCCATCGCGGGGATGAGTGTCGTAGTCGTAAGTTATCCGATAATAGGTGCCCTCCACGGAGATCCTGACCGTGACGGGGATCAAGTCATCCGCCGGGGTTTTGAAGCCCAAATCATGCCACAGATCATCGGGCCATTCCAGCTTGGACGCCTGGCGCATCATCGCCAGTTCCTTCTCCGCGATGGTGCCGGCTCGGATCGCCGCGACGACTGCGGCATCGATGCTCTCGTCGCTTGGCGGCCAGTCACGGACTGGATTCAGGGATGTGAAAATTGATCGGGCCTTGCTCGGTTTGAAAAAGGCACTGTCCAGTTCCCTCCATGTCTCCGGGCGGGCGTTGTCCGGCAGCATCCCCGACAGAGGGTGCTCGTCGTTGTAGAAGATTTCCTCCGGGTAAACCGGGAATGTCTCCCCGTTGCCCGGATCGTGATCCTGTTTCGGGTAGCCCTCCGCTTCCAGTTCAGCCCATGCCGTTTCAACAGAATCCGCCGGGGGCGTGTTGGTGTGCGAAAGCGGGGCTGTATCCGGCGGCGGGTTGAAACCGAGCTTGATCATCAGCTCGCGGGGGAACTTAGACGGCGGCAGCCCGTCCACGGCGTCGATTTCTTCCTCGGTCACCCTGCCCTGGATTGTCGCCGCGAAGATGGCAGAGGCGACTTGCGGAGCGGGAGGCGGCCACGGGGCTTCCCGCGGGTTGGAGTCCGAGCGTTTCATGCATCCGGGGGATTGGTTGTCGTCTTGGTCCATGATGTGATTGGAGGGTTGAGTTTCTAAGCGCCGGAGGAGCGCGCAACGATCACTTTAATCCGCGATGCTGACGGATAAGGAGATAGCGTTGCCACTCGTCCTCGGTAAATTCCCCATCCGAGTAAGATATGAGGTCCTCGATCAGTTCATCAACCATGTGCTCCCTATGTTCAAGTTCTTTGGCCAGCAGGGCAACAGCAGCCACGTTTTCCGGCCTGCTCATGAATTCAACTGCTCGCTCCTTCCATGCGTTCAAGCCACCACCCAAGCACCAGTCTTCCAGAAGTTGCTCGACATACTCCATGTCGCTTTCAGCTCCTCTCGAGGCGGATTCTTCGTCGAGGCCGTAAGCGATGAGTGCTGCATATCCGGCTAGATAGGCGAGGATCTGCACTTCAGCGTCTTCAGCACATCTGACAGACTCGACACCGGGGCCGCGGCAATGACCGGCGGTCATCTTTTCCCCATCCGGCCGAACAGATAGCACCGTGACTTCCAGCCCGTGCCTGACATGCGCGACGGCATGGCCTGCTTCATGTATTGCCGTCGTGTTCATAGTTTCCTTCATTGCGAATCGAGGGATTGCTCAGGCTCCGCATCAGGATTTTGCGGGAAGTCGATGACCAGTTGATTGTGGTCAGTGTAGGGTGGGTTGTAAAAGACGGGTGTTTCCTCGTCATAATCGGAAGGCGGGCTGAATCCCAAAAGCTCCCAAAGATCCCTGGGCCATGTCTCCGGCGGGCCTTCATCCATCCGGTCCACGTCAGCACTGGTCATCACGCCGGCCATTCTTCG